>NZ_AP025506.1:1514942-1817931 GCF_024347595.1 Vibrio pomeroyi
ACTAAATCAAACGTCTCTTCGTCGATGGTTTTGTCAGCGTGAACATAAAACTGCTTTTGATTTGTAAGAGGGTCATGATCATTCAACTCATGCAACTGATATTGATTGATACTCACTTCACGAATGATGTTACCGCTACCACGCTGAAACATTGGAACAGACGAATCTTCACCGCGGTCATTATATTCCTTTAACGAACTGTTCATGTGAGCAACTGCGTCATCTTCGCTTACAATGTCAGCTTCATTCATCCCCATATGATCTTCAAGGAAAGTGATAACCGTGTCTTGGTCGTCTAGGTTGATTTTATGCAATGCACTGATGGTTGCTTCACCGATGTTCGTCGAGAGCGTTTCGGGTAACACGATATTTGAGTCTTGGTCGCCAACATTGACCGATTGAAGAAGAATAGCGAGGTTTACTGCTCTTTCGTAAGTACCTGTTGCTTCAAATGGGCTTAAAACATCACGGTTAGATGCAGCACCGACTTTGAGCCCATCTTCACCACCCAAGTAAAAGGTCAGCGTAGTGTTTGATATCGCGCTGTATTGACCACCGTTATCGGTAAATCCGCTGTTTACGAGTTGATCTGTGTAATAAAGACCATCAACAGCTGCGTCAACAAAGGTGCCTTGTGTTGTCGTAATAGGACTGGTGAAGTCAATCGGTGCAGAGCTTGTGCTATCGTCATCATCATTACATCCAGTGATGCCAACCAAAATTGCTGCTGACAAAGCGCACATCTTAAGTGAGCCAATGTTCATTTTTCTCATTATAATGCCTTGTGATTTTTTGAGGTTACTTCTATAAAACGCGAGGATTATGATGAATTTAAATATGAAAATTGGTTATATGTTAAATAATTAATGATTCTTCATGGATAAACGAGCATTAAATAATGAAATATAAATTAACTATGCACTAATTATAATTTTTAGCTGTTGCATATATTTGATTTCTAAGCCACTGATGAGCTGAGTCTACATTTTTACGTGGGTGCCAATACAAAGACATATTTATATCGCTGAGGTTAAAAGGTAGGTCGAATGTTTTTATAGAAAACTTGTCCTTACAAGTACTTTCCATAAATGACGGTAAAAGAGCGATGCAGTCTGTTTTCTCAACTAAGGAAAGTGTCTCAAAGAAGCTAGATGCTTTATAAACTATTTTACGAGCATTGAGCGCTTCGATATCAGAATTCAACATTACATTTTCTCTGTTTATCTCATGAGTGATAGAAACATGATGTTCAGTATAGAATTGTTGCATGTTGGTATTAAATCCATCGATTCTAGGATGATCGACTCTGCAACAAGCTTTGAGCTTATCACTCATAATGACTTTGTGTTTTAACATCGTGTTTCCTATCGGGCGTAACCCAATAATCAAGTCGTAGTTACCTAAGCTAAGGTCGTTTTCGTAATCCGAAGAGGTCAAAGGGTGAATAGTGAGAGTAATGCCCGGTGCTAGTTGTTGAATCCTAGTAAATAACTCAGGAAGAAGGAAAAAATCTACTGTATGTATACAAGCGATCGAAAATGACCTTTTTGAATTAATTGGAGAAAACGAGTTATGTGTCGAGGATAAGGTCGCATTAAAATTGTCAATTATTGCTGCCATATCAGAGTAGAGCGTAGACGCATAGCTAGTGGGTTCCACACCGGAACGAGTACGATTGAAAAGAGTATCTTCGTATATTTCTCTTAATCTCGATAGTGCCTTACTAACTGCTGGCTGAGTTATTGATAAACGTTTGGCGGCTTTTGATAAGTTTTTTTCTTCGAATATGGCGACAAAGATTGGAACCAGATTAAGGTCGGTAGTTTTCATTAGACGTTTTTTAAGGTAGCTTTTATATGATTTTTAAAATTGAATATTATTCTACGATATAAAAAACACCAATAAAACAATGTTTTATTGGTGTTTTTTTATGAGTGTAAATTGCTCAGTATTTGCTTTAATTGTACATTTTCTAGCATTGACTGAATTAATTAAAATGAAAAGTCTCATTTTGATATATTCTATATTGAAATTGTATTTGGTTATGTGTTAGGTGGTTTTTATTCTACAGGTTTCTTAATGATGTTAATATTAACCTATGTTTAGGTTGGTATTTCAGCGCTACAAAGGTTGATTATGTTTGATTATTAACAATGGGTCTGGAAATAGTAATTTTATTTTCAGATTCTTTATGTAAATGGTGAGAACTTCCCCTACAGATTTTAATTTAAGATTGGAATATATTGTAAAGTTCAACGCAACCGAAATTATTAACGAATTTCATTATTCACAATGCTATCACTATTGAGTTGAGTGCCATAAGCTCAGTTGTAAATATCTTAAATGATATGTTATAACGTATCACAATCATTCTTACTATAGATCATGATAGTAGCAGCAAGAGTGAGGCGATAAGCATGTATCAAGGAGAAGACGTAATGAATGCCGTGTTAACGAAGCCTTTGGCAACCAATAATAATCAGCCACTTAATATTAGTTCGGCTGTGAGTATCAAAGATCAGGTGAGTCACACGCCATGCGTTAGTGCTTCGGAGCAGCCCACGGTATTAGCCGATATCTATCAAAGTGATATCAACATCGCGATTTGGCAGCGTAAGTTTGATGCTGATTTAATCGGCGACATTGGCGAGTTTATCGCGTTGAATCCAAACTTTAGTAAGTCTGTTAGCGTGTCACCCGACAATGCCTACGAGAAATTAGATTTCTCGACAGACGGAACGGCTTCTAAAGCGCTATTAGAAAATATCGCGCAGCTGGTGGATATGTTCTGTTGTTTGTTTGAACTTGAGGAAGTAGGGCTGCGTTTAGCGGTTTTAAACAAGGCAATGTGTCCTCGTTTTCATTTTGATCAAGTCCCTTGTCGCTTAGTGACTACTTATCACGGTGTCGCGACTCAATGGCTACAGAATGATTCGGTCGATCGCTCGAAGTTAGGTCGTGGAAGCAACGGACAACCAGATTCTGCATCAGGCTTGTACGCATGTGAATCTGATATTCAACAAATGGCGAGTTGTGACGTAGCGTTATTGAAAGGTGAGCGTTGGAGTGGCAATGAAAATGCGGGTCTTGTTCACCGTTCGCCAGTGACCTCATCTGAAGAAACACGACTGTTGCTGACACTAGATTTCGGTTAGTAAGCTGTTTATGAGATGAGATGAGATGAGATGAGATGAGATGAGCAAGCGACTAAATGCAGCTTGCTCATATTCGTTTAAGCGAAGACGCGGATACGGTGTCCGTCTGGATCAACAGCAAGGAAGTTGATGCCGTAAACCGATTCTTCTGGCTCTTGTTCAAACTGAATGCCTTTCTTTTTCCATGCTTTATAAAGGCTTTCTAGTGTCTCTTTGTCTGCGATAGGCATAGATAGCTCAGTACCACCACCCTTGATGCTGCTTGCTGGGGTCAGAACATCCGCTTGCTTAAGTGTGATTTTAACGTTGTCTGCAAAGTCTAAGGCAGCGAAGGTTGGTGATAGAAGCTTTGGCTCGCAATCAAATGCCCTAGCGTAAAAGTCCATGCTGCGATGAATGTCTGCGACATAAAGAACAAAAGAATCAATGGTAAACATAGTAGCTCCTAGGGTGGTCAATTTGATTTGCGATGTTGTTTCTCAATAACTCCGTTGCGATTTAAGTTAACTCGAATTGTATCGAGTTCGCTTGGGATGAGAGAAATATAGCGCGAGTCAGTGACAGTTTTTGTCAGTAGCGTATCACTTTATCTGCAATGCCTTCCATGCACTGCCAATCTCTGATTAGTTCATGACGCGGACGCTGGTATTTTTCTTCAAGCATTTTCCACTCGGCAATTCTATCGAGTCTGAAATTACGATACGCACTTCGTGTTTCACACCAAGTGACTAACACATAGTGTTGTTCGAATAAACCAATCAACATCGGCCAAACGATTCTTTCGCTAACTTGATCTTTTGCGTCTGTGTAATGGATTTCGGCTTTGTTCTGTTGCTTAATTGCCAACTTGATGTCTGAAAGCTCAATGGCTAACTCTGCGACTTCAATGATAGAAGCAACACGAATAATGTCTTCACTGCGTTTGGCCTGATGATCAGCAGGTAACACGGACGAAATCTTGGCAATCGCATTTCTAGCCGATTCACTGAACTCCCCATTGGCTTGCTTAGCGACCCATTCAGCACCGAGCCTTAACGCTTCCAACTCTTCCATTGAAAACATCATTGGCGGTAGCGTGAAGGTCGGTTTCAATTGATAGCCAACTCCAGCTTCACCACCAATATCAGCGCCTTGTGCTTGAAGTGTCACGATGTCTCGATAAATGGTGCGAGTACTCACGTTTAGCTCTTTAGCGAGATGATCGGCAGACACGGGGTATTTATGACAGCGCAATAATTGGAGCAGATCGAAGAGACGTTGACTTCGGGACATAGGAAAACTCTGTGTACTTAACAGCTTACAAGATTAATGCATTGAGAATGTGAACGCTAATTACATCGAGATAAATGAAGCAAAAGGCTCGGCATTTTAGGCGTAGCTTTGACGGCGCAACTTAACGTATATCATTCTTTCGATTGTGAATTGATCTGGATCTGTTATTGGTTCACATATAACGATAATACAATGAGTTAGTCCGTTTTATTATTTATTTTAATGTGTAAAATATATTCGATTGCTACCCGATGGGAACGGTTCTGTTACCCACGGTTATTTATATAAAAATTATAGGTTTCCTATGTTAAAGAAACTCTCACTTAAAAATAAGCTGGCGATCTCTGCCAGTATGGCCATCATCCTGGGGGGGATTTTGGTCGAGGCACTTTCATTTCGTGCATCGTTGCAACGATTGGATACTGAAGTTGAACAGCGCCTAGAAGGGGCATCGGCTTCTTACAACCAATACGTATCAGATTGGATCTTATCCAAAGAGCGTGCGCTCACTTCTCTGTCGAAAGAGTCTAAACAAGAAAGTTTGGTGACTCACCTGAAACAGGTTCGTGATTCTGCCTCTTTTGATAATGTCTTCTTGGCATTTCCTGATGGTTCACAAAAGAACGCTAACGGTGTTGTGTTGCCGCCGGGTAATGATGACCCACGTTTATGGGGTTGGTACACCAATGCGGTAGCAAACCCAAGTAAAGTCTTCATGGACAACCCAACGGTTGCGGCGGCAACGGGCGCGAACGTTGTGTCGCTGGGTACCGCAATGCAATTGCATGGTCAGCAGGTTGTACTGGGTGCTGATGTAGAAATTACCGACATCCTTAACAGCCTTGAGCAAGTGATTCTTCCGGGTGAAGGTTACATGTTCATCGCGACCAATAAAGGCACGGTTTACACGCACGCTGACACTAAGCTGTTGAACAAGAATATCAGCTCACTTGGGCTTGATTTTGCAGATGTACAAAAGGCGTTGGTGAGCGGTAAAGATACCTCGATCGACTTAAACGGCAGCGACTATGTTCTTTACGCACGTGCGATTGATGGAACCAATCTGATCACCATCAGCGTGGTTAACCATGACTCTTTGGTCGCACCGCTATTTGATGCTGTGATTGGCCAAGTGTTGGTGACATTGCTGGTTGTCATCGTATGTACTGTGTTGTTCAACCTACTGTGTACGATTCTATTCCGTCCGCTTAATCATGTATCTCAAGCATTGGCTCAAATCGCGAATGGTAGTGGTGATTTAACTCAACGTATTCATGTTGATAACCAGGATGAAGTGGGGGAGCTTGCTCAGAACTTCAATACCTTTGTTGGTAGTTTACAGCAGTTGATTGGTCATATCCGTGGACAATCGGAGCAGCTAAACAGCCAGTCGGAGCAAAGTGCCCAGCGTGCAAATCGTTCTGTTGTTGAACTTAACCACCAGCAACAAGAAATCACCATGGTAGCGACAGCGGTGACGGAAATGGCTTGTGCAACTCAAGAGATTGCATCGCATGCTGAGCAAACCGCAAAAGCTGCACAAGACTCAGCGGCAAGCACCAACAGTGGTCATGCTCTGGTAGTCGACACTAAAGGCTCAATTAATAACTTGGCCAATGAAGTGAACGAAGCGGGCAATGTGATTAGCGAACTTAACAAGCACGCTCAAGAGATTTCGACAGTATTAGCGACAATCCAAGGTATTGCAGAGCAAACTAACTTACTTGCGTTGAATGCGGCGATTGAAGCAGCTCGTGCGGGCGAGCAAGGCCGTGGTTTTGCGGTAGTCGCTGATGAAGTTCGTGTGCTTTCTCAACGTACTCACTCTTCGACGGAAGAGATCAAATCGACGATCGATATCCTGCAGCGCACAACGACCCAAGCCGTTGAGCTGATGGAAAGCAGTTCTAAACTGGCAATACATTCAGTAGAAGATGCCGACAGAGCTTCACATGCGCTTGAAGAGATCAATACGGCAGTTGCTTTGATTAGCGATATGGCGACTCAAATCGCGACGGCTGCTGAAGAGCAAACACATGTGACGGGTGAAATTACCCAGAACGTGACGACCATTAAAGATGTTACCGACCACCTAGTTGTGGGCGCACAGGACAGCTTAACTGAGTCGAACGAACTTAAGAGCCAAGCCGCTGGTTTAAGTGACAAAGTGGCGACTTTTAAGCTTGCTTAACGGTCTTGTTCTCTGATGCCTGATCAGCGAATGAACATTAAGCAATAAGCCAAAGCGACGTAGATTACGTCGCTTTTTTTGTATCTGGTGAACGCTTTGTTAGCTCGCTTCTGAAAACTCTCTAAGGGCGCTCATTGCTTCGTCTGCTTTGTCTTTCTGAACGAAGATATGGTCATGGTAATAGCCAGCAATTACGTTGGCGCTAATGCCGTATGAACCTAGCTTTGTGGCGAAAGCAGCCGTTAACCCAACCGCTTCAAGGCTTGAGTGTACCGACAAAGTAATCAAGCTAAACACACCATCGAAATTGAGTTGAGCGTGGCGTGCTGCATCCTCAGCGAGTACTAAGGTTAAGCCTTCTTTTTCTCGAAAGGTCGCGATTGGGTCGAGTTGAATATAGTCTGCCAACGCTCCGTCGACAGTACAAAAAACATAGTTACCTTCAATGAGTTCTGGTGACATGGACTTTAACAAAATGTCTAAATCGGTAATGGCAGCCATAAATATTTCCCTAATAGTATTAACGCACTCGTTGATGCGGACTGGATAATCTAACCACGATAGAGTCGGGTGGAAGATAAGTAAAATGAATAATCCTTATTCCGCATCAGCTTTGTTAATGACAAGGATTACCTACCAACTTGTTGACTGTTCCATCTCGTTAGATAGGTGATCGATAAAGACTCTTAACAGCGGTGTGACTTGTTTACGCGTTCCATAAACCGCGTGCACACCTAGCGTTTTCGGTTTCCATTCGGAGAGCAGAGGCACCAATAGCCCATTTTCAATTAAGCCTTCTACCGAAGGAAACGGCAGTAAGCAGATACCGTTGCCTTTGAGTGTGGCAGAAAGCAGAGCCTCAGACGTATTCGCACTGATGTTCCCTTTAATCGGCACTGATTCCAATCCATTCGGGCCATTGAACGTCCATGCGGTTTTACCAAAGTAACTGAATGACAAACAGTTGTGGTGCGCTAGATCTTGCGCGTCTTTGGGTGTGCCTTTCTCTTTTAAATATTGAGGCGACGCACAAATCACTGAACGACATTCACCAAGCTGCTTCGCGACAATATTGGGCGTTAGCTCGTTGGTTATGCGAATAGCCAAATCGATGCGTGATTCAACAAGGTTGACTGTTTGATCGGTAGAGACGATATCAATCGAAACCTCGGGCCATTTGTCGATGAAGCGGCTGATCACGTCCATTAAGAAACTGTCGATAATGGAATAACTCGCGGTAATACGAAGTTGGCCCTTCAAGTGTTCTCGGCTTTGGTTTCTGATACCTGCTAACGATGCTTCAAGGGCAAGCAGCTCTCTCGCGACTTCAAGCGTCTCTTTCCCCGCACTGGTTAAGCTCAAGCTTCGAGTGGTTCTGTGAAGCAGGCGAGTGTCCATCCAATTTTCGAGTTCACCCAAATAGCGTGTGACTTTGGTTCGAGAAAGCTCAAGGTGTTCGGCTGCTGCACTCAAACTGCCACGCTCAACGATGGTGACAAAGACATTCATTGCCTCGAGTTTATCCATTGTTCTTATTACCCAAATGATTTTTGAATCTAATCGCTACGAAAAATGAGTATATGTCCGAAAACCGCAACAGTGAAAGTCAATTTGATGTCTATTTTATCCAAATCCAATCAAATAAGATATTTGCACACTCAATGAGTTGGCAGGCGTTCAGCTCCGAATAATGGAATAAAACTATGAAGAAGTTATCTAAAAACCTTTTATCAAGAACCGCGCTTTTAGGAACAATGAGTTTAGGAGCTATGCTAGCTGCATCGGGTGTTGTCTCTGCAGCGGAGTTAAACATCACTCATTACAATCCGGGTGAAAATGCAATATTCCCAGCAACCTCTGTGCTGGTTTCAGGAGAGAAAGAAGTGATTCTGTTTGATGCACAATTTAGTGTCGCAGACGGGCAAAAGCTGGTGGATCAAATCAAAGCGACTGGCAAAGAGCTATCGATGATTTACATCAGCAGCGGTGACCCAGATTTCTACTTTGGCTTAGAACCGATTGTGGCGGCATTTCCAAACGTAGAGATCGTTGCCAGTGATGCGGTTGTTGCACATATCAAGCGCACCAAAGATGCCAAGCTCGAATATTGGGGGCCAATTTTAGAAGACAACGCACCGTCTAAAGTTATTGTGCCAACCGTTCTTAACGACACCAAGCTAAGTATTGAAGGTGAAACCATCGAGGTGAGAGAAATCAACACACATCAAGCTTACTTATGGGTTCCGTCTGAGAAAACTGTGTTTGGTGGTGTGTCGGTGTATAACGGCGTGCATGTATGGATGGCAGATACCGCATCAAAAGAGATTCGTAGCCAGTGGTCACAATCATTAGAGCGCATGAAAGCACTTAAGCCTGAAGTGGTCATTCCGGGTCACTACTTAGGTGAAATGCCAACGGGTACAAATGGCGTGCAATTTACATTGGATTACGTAGCTGACATCGAAGATGCGCTGGCAGGTACAAGTAAGCCAACGTCTGTTGAGATCGTTGATTACATGAAGAAAGCATACCCACAATTTAAGGCGACGGAAGGCGATCTAGAACTGGGTGCCAAAGTGTTAAGTGGTGAGATGGAATGGCACTAAGTTGATTATCTCGGTTGTGTCTCAGAAAAGCCTGAAGATTATGTGCTAGATTTATTGGTGATACACAACTGGAGATATCGATGATCTGGCTTTCGGTGAAAGTACTACAGATTGGACTTGTCTACGGATACAGGAAGTATCAAAAAACAAAAAGAGCACCTATTTAGGGGCTCTTTTTTTGATGTATTAGCAGCGTGTGGAAAGAAAACTCGCCATTATCTGGTTTAATAGTCAGTATCTAAATTGACTCTGAAATGTCACATCATCAATAAGCGAGTTTATGTTGAAAATAGAACCCATTACCCCTCACATCGGTGCTCGTATTCAAGGCGTTGACCTCGCTACATGCAGTGCGACTGAACTTGATGAGGTTTATCAGGCGCTTCTAACTCATCAAGTGATTTTTCTCGATGATCAAACCCTTTCGCCACAACAGCATTTGATGATTGCAGAGCGGTTTGGACAACTTGAACCAGCACATCCGTTTTTTCCTCGCGTCGAACATGTGCCTCAGGTCAGTGTGATAGAAACAACGCGTGGCAATGCTCCGATGGAAAGCTATTGGCATACGGATTTAACATGGCGTGAATTGCCATCGAAAGCTTCTCTGTTGCATGCTCAGCATGTACCCAGCGTGGGAGGGGACACGATGTGGTGTTCGATGGTGGCTGTGTTTGAATCGTTAGATGAAGACATGAAAGCAAAGCTGAGAGGCTTGTCAGCGACCCATTCGCTGGTGGCGTTTGAAGGCATAGAGTCGGATAAAATTGAGCTTGATTGGCACAAGTCGTTAATCAAAACTGCTCGGGAAAATCCTCCAGTCGTTCACTCGGTTGTTCAGGTTCACCCAGAAACCGGTAAAGAAACGCTCTATATCAATGAGCAGTTTACGCGTTATATCAATGAGCTCCACCGCCAAGAGAGTGATGCTTTACTCAGCCAACTGTTCGAAATTGCAAGACGTCCCGAGTTTCAAGTTCGTTTTAAATGGGATAAAGGATCAATGGCGATCTGGGATAACAGGGTAACGCAACATTACGCGGTGATAGATTACGGCGATACGACAAGGAAAATGCACAGAGTGACGGTGACCTAACGTCCGTAAATGCAAGCTAAGCCGAATGCGGTTAAATATTTTGACTCATCGATTAATGTGATTTATTTTTAGCGCGAATCTTCAACTCAATACAAATATAAGGAGGATTTTTATGAAAGTGTGTGAATTTAACTTTGCGCATATTTTTTGGTACGACCAAAACTCAAGTTTTAACACTATCGTGCTGCGATAACCAAAACTTGAGCGAAGCATTAAACATAACCCTCAATAGAGTTTCTTCACTCTAGTTTACTTGGTTGTTGTCAGCGAATGACGACAGCGCTTTCTTGCGCTTGAAACTTGAGTAAACAAATGACTACATTAATATCTACATCATCTATTTCTTACGATCTAACATCATGCCGCTTATTTGATGGGCTTTCTTTCACCATTAAAAAGGGTGACCGCATTGGCCTAATTGGCAGCAATGGGTGTGGAAAAAGCACATTACTGCGTCTATTAAACAAAGACTTACCAGACTATGTTGGTAGTGTTTCATTCGCCTCTTATGCCGAAGTTGCGCTTATTGAGCAACATCTTCCTAAACGACTGCTGACTATGTCGATGCTCGATTCTGTTGTCGATAACCTGTCACCTGAGCTCCAACTCTCTGAGCAATGGCGTGCTCAAATCATCTTGTTTAATTTAGGCTTTGACGAAAGCAATTGGGATCAGCCGATTGGCACCTTAAGTGGCGGTCAATACGCACGAGTACTGGTGGCAAGAGCCCTGATTATCGAACCCGACGTTCTGCTACTGGATGAACCGAGCAACCACTTAGATTTGCCAACCTTGCTTTGGTTAGAGCAATTTCTGATGGATTGGAAGGGCACTTTTGTGATGGTGTCACATGACCAAAGGTTACTCGATCATGTAACTAACTGTACTTGGGTACTGCGTGATAAAAAACTGCAAACCTTTAGTCAAACCTGCACACAAGCAAGGAAGGCTTTAGAGGAGAAAGACCGAGCTGACGCTGAAAGGCAAGAAGCGGAGCAAAAGGAGATTAACCGCATTGAAAAGAGTGCACAGCGATTAGCTATTTGGGGTAGGGATTTCGATAACGAAGGCCTAGCACGCAAAGCCAAAAGCATGGAGAAACGTGCCGCAGGTTTACGAACGACCATGACCCGTTTGGATACGATTGAACCATGGACACTAAGCCTGTCAGGTGAGTCAATGAAGGCCAATCGCTTACTTGAACTAGCTTCGGTGCCAATCGCCGCCGCGCAAGATCAAGCACCTTTGTTTGAAGTTCTGTTCCAGCAGGTTAAGAGCGGTGACCGAGTCGCTATCTTAGGTAAGAACGGCGCAGGGAAATCTTCATTGTTGAAGGTGCTATGGGCAAGCTATCAAGCCTCTCAACTTGAAGATAATGGTTACTTCCATCCTCAAGCTGAAGTGGGTTATTACGACCAAAGCTTGAACCAACTGTACGATGAACATTCTTTGATAGATTCGTTGTACCCGTTTTATCCGGTTTCTCAGGAAGCCAGAAAAATGGCTTTGATCAGCGCGGGTTTTTCTTATGAGAGACACGATCAAAAGATCGCTGAACTGAGTGGTGGCGAGCGTTCCCGGCTATTGTTCGTCGGGCTATCTTTGGCTAAGTATCACTTCCTGTTGCTTGACGAACCAACGAACCACCTGGATATTGAAGGCAAGGAAGAGTTGGCTGAATGTTTAACTCGTTTCGAAGGCGGCCTGTTGTTGGTTAGCCATGATCGAGAGCTCATCGAAAGTTCATGTAATCGATTCTGGTATATCAATGACAGTCAGCTGGTGGAAATGACTTATCTAGACGCGGTTTATGACGCCATGTCTGTCGGTAATCAAGTTGATAGCTTAGAGGCGGGAGGGGAAACTCCGAGCACTGTGCGATCACGCTCTTCTGCCATTGAAAATCAACACCATGAGCAAGCTCGAAATGACGAAGAGTTGCTGTTGGAAAGGCTATTAGAGTTGGAAGAGTTACTAACACAAGACCAGTCACGCAAAGCGAAACACCAGAAGCCAGATCTGCAACAGAAATGGCAGAAAGAGATAGTTAGCATAAACGCGAAACTCGAGCTCAGTTAGCTTTTGATTCAATTCGCTAAGTACATTGGCTAGCACTACAGCTCGACTGTGACCGCTAAATATGAAAAGTAAGGCTCTTTAGCTCAGTATTGACTAAAGAGCCTTGTTGTTTTTATAAGCACATACATAAGCCCCAAAAACTAAGATTAAACGCAAATACCTTCATATATATTTGATTGAAACCTCACTGCTGGCAGGGGATGTGTAATATAATCGGCGCCTAAATATAAGAATAAAAATTAAACCATAGAACCAGTAAACGTTAGGGCTTAGAGAACAAAGTATTTCGTATGAACGCTATTCGCAAAGTTTATCAATACGCAGAACCTAATCTCACCCTTGTGGGTTGGATGGGCTTTGTCGGCTTTCCCATTTACTACATTGTGTGGGAGTTTTTGTTCCCTCAACCTTATGAAAACCTACCGCTGCGTCTAACGTGTTCGGTACTGTTCTTAGGCATCATTTTCCGTAATCGTGTGCCATTTGAATGGCGCAAATACCTTCCGGCTTATTACCAAGTTGCGGTAACCCTCTGCTTGCCGTGTTTCTTCTTTTATATGCTGCTGATGAACAATTGGTCCAACGTTTGGGTCATGTCTTTTATGTCGGCTATATTCCTGCATATTTTGTTGGTGCACGTCACTAAGGTCATGTTCGCACAAACTTTTGCCGGAATCGGAATTGCGACGTTATGTGCTTGGGTGGCACAAGGCTTCTACCTAGAAATTACAATGGACTGGACGCATGTGCCCATCTTCTTGTTTATCTACCTGTTCGGTAACTTGTTCTATTTCCGTAATCAGGTGGAACATGAAAATAAGGTATCACTGGCAAAGTCTTTTGGTGCCGGTATTGCCCATGAGATGCGAAACCCTTTAAGTGGTTTATTAACGTCTATTGATGTTATGCAATCCATACTGCCGAACCCTAAAAGTGGCGACCATAAAGGGCAATATGCGCTGAGCAATGAAGACGTTATCCAGCTGCGAGAAGTGGGTGATGAAGCGATGGAGATCATCCATTCAGGTAACGAGACGATTGATCTGCTACTGACTTCAATTGATGAAAACCGCGTATCTCGCTCGACCTTTAAAAAGCATTCGGCGCAAGCGGTCGTTGAGGATTCGATTGCCAGCTTTAATTACAAACGCGCAGCCGATAAATCGGCAATCTCTTTAGACGTACAAAGCGACTTTGACTTCTTAGGTAGCGATACCTTGTTGAAGTACGTGATGTACAACTTGTTCAAGAACGCATTCCACCATCGCAGCCCGGAAGATTTCCATATTCATGTCACGATGTGCAGTGATGAAGTCACCAATCAAATCATGGTGACGGATAACGGTTCTGGCATATCAAGCGATGTGATTCGACGTATCTTCCAAGACTTCTACACCACAGGCCAATCGGGTAACTACGGCTTAGGCTTGCCATTTTGTCAGAAGGTAATGCGCTCGTTTGGTGGCGAAATTAAATGTCAGTCGGAAGTGGAACAATGGACGCAATTCACGATGACGTTTCCATCTCTGACATCCAACTCAGTCAAAGAGATAAAGAGCGAGCTGACTAAGTTAAAGAGCGTGGTGATGATCAGTGACCAGAAAGTTCTGACCAGTAAAATGACCGAGATGTCGCGTTTTATGGGCTTTGACCTCACTATTATGGATGTCGCTTCTGCGCTTAAAAATAAGGAATATCAGTTCGAATTTGATCTGGTGTTCGTTGATATGGAGAGCTTGGATCTACGAGCTAGCTGCTTGGAGAGAATTGAATCACTACTTTCGTTTACCGAAGCTCGAATCATTTATCTCTATGAGCATCATCCGATTAGGCGTGTACGTAACGTCTCCTTTGAGCCTATTTGGGTGGAAACGCAGGTTTGGCTACTCAATACCAAAGCGACCATCGACCGTTTACTGTTCGATTCCAATTACGTGATGCCATCTGTACCAGTGAAACCGCTAGAGGTTGCGAATAAGCGTACGATCATGGTCGTGGATGACAACGAATCTCTGCGTCGTTTTACCGCGATGTTACTGGAAAAGCAGGGCTTTGATGTTGTGCAAAAAGAAGATGGTCAGCAAGCGTTAGACGCGTTGGATAGTGATGATATTGACTTAATTCTCATGGATATCGAAATGCCCATCATGGATGGTGTGGAAGCTTCTCGCCGAATTCGAAGTGCCAACAAGGCTTACTCTTCAGTGCCGATTATTGCCCATACCGGTGACAGTTCGCCGGTCACTTTGGAGAAAATGGAATCATCAGGCATGTCTGATTTCATCGTCAAACCCGCTGATAAAAACCGACTGTTCGATAAGATTGCTCACTGGATCTAGTGAATGTCATAGGTTGATCTACACAACCATTTTGTAGGTGACTCAAATACAAGAAAGAGCTCAGCGAATTGCTGGGCTCTTTTTGTTTAGCGACATGGTAGCGTCCATTCTGTCCTGCCGTTTTTTAGTTAAAGAATTAGTGTGTTCAGAGTTATACGAACTCTAACTCTGGGTGATGGTACGCCTCGTGACAAACCGTGAGCACATGGTCAACGTCGCGTGGCGTCATGTCGGCATTCACTGAAAATCGGATGATGTTCTTATTCTTCCCAGTCGCTGGACGGCAGAACACTGCGCCGAACACATCTCGCTCTTCAAGGAAATCGCGTACTCGCTCTGTATTTCTTTCATTTCCGCACTCTAGCGAGACGATTTGAGATTCGCTACGGATGTTAAAGCCGATCCGTTTTAGACCCGTAACAAGCGACTGTGCTCGCTTAAACAGGGCTTCTCGTTTGTCATCTGCACCTTTAATTACCTCTAATGTTTTCTCTAAGCGAATCACTTCTTGTGGCAATACGGTTGAGCTAAAAATGGCGGGATAAGCAACAAACGGCAAAGTATCAGAGAGTTGTTTGGGCCCAAGGATCGCGCCTGCACGATAAGCGAAGGTTTTTGCCAAGCTGACCGTGATAAAGTCGACTTGCTCAGTGATCCCAAGCGCTTGCACCAAGCCTGCACCTTTGTCACCGTGTGTCCCTAATGAATGGGACTCATCGACGATAACAGCACAATCAAACTCTTGCGCCATTTCGTAGATGTCGCGGAGCGGGGCAATGGTACCAATGGTGCTGTAAATCGAGTCGACCACAATCACACCAGAGCCATGACGTTCCAGTTGTTTACGTAAGTGACTCATATTGTTATGCATAAATGGATGAGCTGCCGCACCGGCCGCACGAATACCTTCCCATAGCGACATGTGCGCAAAGAAGTCGATATACACAGGTGTATTTGGCGGACAGATCGTTTGAAGTAACCCAATATTGGCCGCCCAACCAGACTGAGAAAGCAGGCAGCTTTCCATTCCAACATAGTTGGCGAGTTTGGTTTCAAACGCAGGTTTAGATTCTGCATCTTGTAAGAAAATCGCAGACATCACCACATTGTCGTCGTGGTCGCTGATCGCCGCTTGGTGAGCTTGTTGGATTGCTTTGTGGTGCGACAAAGCCAAATAATCATTGCTTTGCATGACAACGGAGTCGCGCGATGGACGTTTACCCAAAACCAAGTGTTTCTGGCTTTGGTTCTGGGTGATTAGGTCTTGAATATAGAAGCTCAAGCGTTCTTCAATAAAGGAAGGTAATGGTTTGTTTTTGGTTTTATCACTCATAATAGTTCTCTTCAAATACAGGATAACGCCAGCGCTGACGGCTGTATATTGAAGATAAAAAGTGATGTGTCATTAGCCAAGTTGCATAATTTTGTGGGTGCTTGCAAACTCAGCATTTAAGGGTTTTGAGGCGAAGGGATTTCCTTACGGTAACGAGCTTTAACCCAATTCTAATCAGAATAATAACCGCCTCTTTTATAACAAATAGCGATGAAGGGGCTAAGAATCAAAGCTGTGAGAGAAAGCTTTGAAAACAGTCTAACCATTGACACATCGATGGATAATTTTAATCAAGTCATCCAATTGTTGCTTGGCTTCTCCCTCTAGCGAATAACCAAAATTGATGCGTAGGCAGTTGCTGTAGAGATCAAGAGTGCTGAACAGATAGCCAAGCCTGATATCAAGTTTTTGTGCGGCTACCGCTTGAGTAAATGCTGGCTGATCTAGATTGGGTATTTGTAACCAAAGCACCATGCCACCTTGTGGGTTACTGATCTTCACATCTTGAGGAAGGTGTTGGGCTAAATAGCTGAGGTATTGCTGACGTAAAGAGAGGATTTGAGAGCATCTTCTTCTAACGTGTTTGGCGTATTGGCCAGACTCGATAAAGTCAGCAACCGCAAGTTGAGTCGGCAGGGCAACACCATAACTCGCAGCAGAAAACTGAGCCTTGTACTCGTCTATGTATCTTCCCGGTAAGCACCAGCCTAAACGATAACTGGGTGAAAGGCTTTTCGATACCGACCCACACCACAACACGTATCCACCTTTGTCGTAGTATTTTGCAGGCAGTGGCGTGTGTGATGAGTATGACAACTCCAAATACACATCGTCTTCAATGATGGGTACTCGATAGTGATTCGCCAACTCAGCCAGCTTTTGCTTTTGACTTGCAGACATATTGATCCCCTGAGGGTTCATATGAGAGGTACAAAAAATCGCAGCATCCACACGTTTGTTTTTTAGATGTGCTTCCAGTTGTTGTAGGTCGACACCGTCATCCAAAGACGGGATCTCTATGATCTGACGCGACATCTTGCCAAGCAACTCCAGAATGCCGTTGAAGCAAGGAGAACTGATAGCAATGGTGTCACCTTCTTTGGTACAGGATTCAAGAGCGGCTTTAATCGCCGACATACAGCCTGCAGTGATCACCATTTCGTCCGGTGAAAAGTGCACATCGAGCTTGGCGAAGTGGGTGGACAAAGCTTGTCTTAACATTGGCTCGCCCTGTGTATCAGGGTAGTGATTAAGCCTGTCGCCCATACGTTTGATAGAACGGCGGAAACTGCGTTCTAGCTCAACAATCGATTGTTCATCATTAGTGGTGCTAGAGACTCCTAAAGGTCCATTGATTGAGTTATGAGTCGATGAAGTTTGTCTGACTTTGGAAACTTTACTCTCAAACTGTGCCCACTCAGGCGTTGAATGAACAGGCTTGTGAGGCGAGACAAAATACCCCGCTTGCGGGCGAGAATGAATCCAACCCTGTGATTCTAATTCTTGGTAACAGCTGACTACGGTCGACATGCTGATGGCTTGCTGTTTAGCTAATTGACGAAGCGAAGGCATACGCCCACCTTCGGGCCTTTTCCCGGTTTCAATCTCATCAATGAACTGATTCGCAAGTTTTCTGTAGATACTCATGGTCACGACCGTTGTTAACTGTACTGGTTTTTATTGTAAAAATTGTATCTGTACCGGTTTTGTTGTTCAAGGGATACTCTTTCAAAACAAAAGGAGGGGTCAGTATGAAAAGAAATGATTTGTTGTTAGCGGTGTTCGTGATGGCAATTTGGGGATTCAATTTCTCGATGATCAAAATGGGTGTGACCAATGTGCATCCGTTGTTGGCAACCGCAGCACGTTTCTCGCTAGCGGTGATTCCAGTGATATTTTTTGTGGCGAGACCGAGTGTCGCTTGGCGCTATTTAGTGAGTTACGGCTTCGTGTTTGGTGTGGGTATTTGGGGCATGGCTTCATGGTCAATAACAGCAGGGCTTTCATCAGGGTTGTCGTCGGTATTGCTTTCTACCAACGTATTAATCGGTATGGCCGTTGGGGTATGGGTTTTCAAAGAAAGTGCATCGGTTCGTAAGTTAATGGGTGCGATGTTAGCTATGTGTGCACTCGCGGTCTTAGTCTCGGCTGCAGAGGGCAATGTCACCGTTAATGGCGTTATCTTGATTATGATTGCAGCGTGCAGTTGGACGCTAATGGGCGTGATTGTTAAAGCATCTAAAACTAAGCAGGCTTTTGCATTCAATGTATGGGGAATGTTGTTTGCGCCAGTGCCTTTGGTGTTGTTTGCCGTGATGCTACACGGTGATCAAATTATCTGGCAGGGGATGGAACAATGGGATTGGAACACAACGATTGCAGTGTTGTTTCAGGCTTACCCTACGACATTGTTTGGTTACTGGGTGTGGAATAAGTTGTTAATCCAATATCCGTTAAGCACTACCGCATCGTTAACCTTGCTCGTGCCAATCTTTGCATTGATCAGCGGTTACTTTATGTATGACGAAGTATTATCAGTCGCACAAGTGGTTGCATCTGTGCTGTTTTTAGTCGGGATTGGCTTAATCGTAAAACCTGCGAAGGCTGCGATCACCAAAACATTAGATGACAAAGAATCAGCAGGAAAACTCGCTAAGCAATCATGATGTCGTTCGCGGTAAATAAGCGCGATGTAAACTAATCATTGAAGCTACAGTGTTGATTAAGGAACTAAGGCCTCGCAATCGCGGGGCCTTTTCATGTGTAGGTTTCGAGGTGAAAAATCGTTGCGGTTTAGCGTTCTCATAGTTCCTTTGAATTATCTGATGCTTGCTCGTTAAGTCTTCTGGAGAAATAGGTATATTGTTGTTACGTTATATCATAACAACAATGCAAGGGTGACTTGCACTTTCGATACTTGGAAATCAATTACATGGATAACATCAATCAAGTCTTACTGGTTGCCGGAACTCACGGTAACGAGCTTTCTGGAATCTACCTAAACAAACTGATCAAAGAGCGTATGTATGCCGCCGATCGTTCGACATTCTCTACGAATTCAGTTATCGCAAACCCTAAAGCGGTAGAGCAGAACGTTCGATATCTTGATACGGATCTAAACCGTCAGTTTTCTAATGCTAACCACGACGACACTGCCGGTTTAGCTGAGTACACAGTGGCGCGACAGTTTATAGATAGACACGCGAGCACAGAGCAACAACTGATTGTGGATTTGCACAACACAACCAGCAATATGGGGGCGACATTAATCTTACTTTCCAATGATACTTTCTATCAAAAAATGGGCGCGTATGTGAAACAACGAATGCCAGAAGCTAATATTCTGTTTGAAGATAGAAAGCCTTGGGATGAGCAGCCTTACCTTTGTACTGCCGGGAAGTGTGGAGTGATGATTGAAGTTGGCGCTCAGGCACATGGCTCACTGAAGTTCGATACACTTAAATTGATGAAGCATATGCTGACGATGGTTCTTGATTACGTCGAGAAGCACAACCTCAAGCAAGTACAAGCGTTAGAAGACTACGATGCCTTTTTCTATGTTGAAGAGGTGAACGTTCCGCTTGGCCCCGATGGTATGCGCGTTGCTACCGTGCATCCAGCGATCTGTGGTCGAGATTTTGAGGTAGTGAAGCAAGGTGAGCCGATACTCGCGACTTTCTTTGGCTATGATATCTATTGGGAGCGCGAACGAGAGATCTATCCACATTTCATTAATGAAAGTGCTTACGCTAAAGCCAACATTGCAATGGCACTGGCCGAGAAGCGTTTGGTCTCAGTGAAATAGCGTGTTGAACCTATAACGGATTAGTTAAAAAGCCCTATGAATGTATCAATTCATAGGGTGTACCGTCCTGATATGGGTTGACACTTGATTGACTAAAACGCTCGATGTATTTCATCGGGCGTTTTGTATTTTAGAGCAGTGTGAGGCCTATATTCATTATAGATTTTTACTGATTCGGCGACCATTTTCTTTGCTTCATCTAAATCATTCGGTTTATTCAACAGATACTCCATCTTCAATATTCCGTTGATCCTCTCTGCTAACGCATTTTGATAACAGTCATAGCCATCAGTCATTGAGCAAGATACATCATACTGTCGATGCAACTCTTGGTATTCAACAGAGCAGTACTGAACACCTCGATCTGAGTGATGAACAAGCTCACCTGTATTCTTCCGCTCTTTCAACGCGTTTAAAAAGGCCTGCTTGACCGTGCGAGCTTTCATATCATCACCTATGTGATAGCCCACGATTTTTCTTGAATAAGCGTCCGTCACTAAACTGAGATAAGTACTACCACACCGCGTTGCTAGATAAGTAATATCGGCAACCCATAATTGCTCTGGTCTTTCCGGTATTAAGCCTTCTTTGATTCGATTTGGATGGCAGTAAAAGCGATGATTACTGTTTGTGGTTCGATGATAAGCCCTTCGATTCTGCACTAATAATCGATTCATTCTCAGTAGAGAGAATAAGCGGTCTCGCCCGATTTCAATATCGTTCTGAGCAAGTAAATACTTGATCTTACGAGTTCCTATACGAGGGTGCATCATCCTTTGCTCCTTCACAAAACCGAGTACTGATTCATCTTTCTTTGTCTGATGAATTTCCGCAACACAGCGCTTGTAGAAAGCTTGTCGTGTAATACCGATGAAGTGACAAGCTTTAGTGACGGTCAACTTTCTGACCGTTTTTTCCTTAATAACTCGGCCTTGCGCTTCTTTGAGATTCGGACACCGAAATCTCGATCCATGACTTTTACAACCGCTTCAAAGAACTCAGCTTTAAGCTGAGTTTCTTCTAATTGCTGTTCGAGTTCTTTGATTCGTTGCTCTGGGGTTTGAGTTGAGGAAGAGTTTGACATAGTCGCTCCTAACGCTCTCGATTGTTCTATTCCTTTAGACCAATCTAGTTGACCATGTTTGCGAAGCCAAACTAAAACGGTAGAGCGACCTTGGATCCCATAACGCTCTTGAGCCTGCTTATAAGTCATTTCGCCTTTTTCAACTTGGCTTACTACTGCCAATTTAAAGGCAAGAGAATAATCTCGTTGAGTACGTCTACTTGTTGTTTTCATGACACTCTCCAATTTCATGTTGGAAATGTGTCAACCATATTTAGGACGGTACAGGGCTTTGATTTTAGGGAGTGGGAGAATTAACCAGTTCTGGTTAGATCTGACACGCCAACAATTGGTTTTCTAGGTCACTGTCGATGCTGTAACCAATGACTTCAATTCTGGTTTCACTGCACTCATCGAGTTCTGATTCGGTCAAACCATCCTCTGTTAAGTTGTAGCCAAAGATACCATTTGGAGTAATGAACACTGCTTTCATGCGTTCGACTTTCAAGCCGACTAGAAATCGTCGTAAACGCTGGTGGTCGAACAGTTTGTCAGCCGCGAATCGCCAACCAATACTTTCAAACCCTTCACCTTGGTTGCTCGCCTTTATCATACCGCTCTCTGGCATCGGTAATTCTGAAGCGAGTGGCTTATCTTGCTTATGATGGTGATGGTGATGGTGGTGATGGTGCCTATGAGCTTGGTGGTGATAGAAATTACTGTTTCCATCAAACTCGTCGTATGGGATCTTACCATGATGAGCAAAGATCAGCTTAGTGTCAGGGTGACAAACCTGTGCAACGTACTCAGCCAGTTTTTCTGCATCGCCACTTTTGTAGAGATCGACTTTATTACCCACGATGGTATCGGCAATGGTGATTTGCTGATTGAAGGTATCGTGTTCAGAGTAGCGTGTGTCAGATAGCTTACGGGCGTCGACCAAAGTCACGTTCTTCTGAAGTGACAACACCTTACGGTAGTGCTCAGAAGACAAGACTTCTAACACTTCTTTAGGGTGACCAAGCCCGGTAGGTTCTATCAACAAGCGATCAGGTTTTGCCTCAGACAGCAGTTGATTCAGCGCTATTTGCATCGGTAAACCAGCCGCGCAACACATACAGCCGCCAGGCACTTCTCGGATAAACACTTGTTGTTTGCTGTCGTTCCCTTGTATCAAACTGCCGTCTACGCCGATTTCTCCAAATTCGTTCACCAAAATCGCCCAGTTCTCATCTGCAGGCTTGTTCTTCATTAGGTTGAGAATCGCGGTAGTTTTACCTACGCCGAGAAAGCCGGTAATGATATTGGTTGGAATACCCAAGAGAGGCTTTTCATCAGAGCTCATTGGCAATTCTCCTATAACCTTGAACAAGGGTATGGTTTGCCGAAACAACGGACTCTGAAAACGCAGAATACTCAGGTGGTACCTTTGAGATATTGTTCAAATCAAACCTTGAACCGATGTTGGTCATTGGTGGTACGTGGAAGTTCTCAGGTAAGTCGTGTCCGTCTACCACGCAGTTATGGCGAATCACACAACCTTTGCCAATCACCGCATTAAAGACGACGGAATTGAAGCCAATAAATACGTCGTCACAGACCTGACAAGGACCATGAATAATAGATCGGTGAGCAATGGATGAGCGTTCACCAATAGTGACGGCTGCGCCAGCTTTTGAGTGAATAACCACACCATCTTGAATGTTGGTGTCGCGCTTAATCACAATGGCTTCCATGTCACCCTGTTCGTTGACCTCGTCAGCACGAATCACAGCGTAAGGGCCAATAAAGACGTTGTCTTCAATGATGACCTTGCCACAGATGATGGCGGTCGGGTCAATGAAAGCGGTCTCCGATACTTCAGGCATGTGACCGCTTGGATTTCTTCTTAACATATTGATTTCTTTTTATTGATGGTAATAACTGATGGACTAGCGCTCGAATGACAGCCTCATTGCTGGAGTGACAATGTCACCCGATATGTCTTTTGATGTATCAGCGGTATGTGTATGTTGGTTCTCAGGGGATTCTGGATTGCTATACACCTTGGCGCCATTGACCCAGGTGTGCTTGATCTGAGCAGAGAATTCGTGCCCTGCGAACGGTGACCACCCACATTGATACAAGCTGTTGTTATTACTGACTAGAGTTGGTGTCTGTGGATCGACTAATACTAAATCGGCGAAGTAGCCCTCACGGATATAGCCGCGTTCCTGTATCGCATAACGGATCGCTGGGTTATGTGAGGTTTTCTCGACCACCTGTTCGACAGTCAAGGCTCCAGCTCGCACGTGGTCAAACAGACTCAATAAGGCGTGCTGTACCAGAGGTAAGCCGGCAGGTGCTTGTTCGTAAGGAACTTGTTTCTCTTCCCATGTATGTGGCGCGTGATCTGTCGCGATGATGTCGATTTGGCCTGTGCTCAACGCTGCTAATAGAGCGTCTCTATCACTAGGGTATTTGACGGCTGGATTGCACTTAATTTGGTTACCGAGCGTTGCGTAATCTTTGTTGCTAAACCATAGGTGATGGACACAAGCTTCTGCGGTAATGCGTTTTCCTTGAATGGGGCCGACTTCAAACTGAGCGAGTTCTTTTTCTGTCGTGATGTGCAGCACATGAAGTTGACTGTTGTGTTTTTTAGCTAGCTCAATCGCATAAGAAGAAGAGGCATAACAAGCTTTGTCGTCTCTTATAATGGGGTGATCTTCAATCGTGAAAACCGCTTTCTCTTTTCTTAATTGTTCTTGGTTCTTGGCGATAACAGGCCCGCTTTCACAGTGGGTGACAATTAGGACGGGAGAATCACGGAATATGGCATCGAGTGCTTGAGGATCTTCAACCAACAAGTTGCCCGTTGAAGCGCCCATAAACACCTTAACACCACAGTGTTTAGTTGGGTCGAGACGCTTAATTTGTTCGAGGTTGTCTTCGGTCGCTCCCAGATAAAACGAGTAATTTGCTAGAGAGCTTTGTGCTGCAATATCGAACTTTTTTTCTAAGGCTTCAATGGTCGTTGTTGCAGGGTTTACGTTTGGCATCTCCATATAGCTGGTAATACCGCCTGCAACCGCAGCTCGTGACTCAGTGGCGATTGAGCCTTTGTGAGTTAAACCCGGCTCACGAAAGTGAACTTGGTCATCAATCATTCCAGGAATTAGGTAACAGCCTTGCGCGTCAATGACCTCATCGTTTGGGCTTGGTGAAATGTGGTTTGCGATCTTTTCGATTCGCTGGTCGACGACCAATACATCTGTTTCGGTGACGATGCCTTCGTTAACCATGCGGGCATTCTTTATGAGCGTTGCAGACATAGCGTTTCACTTTCTCCTTGTTGATAGGGCTAATACTGTTGAGAGTGTTTAAGAGAGTAGGAGCATCATTGAGTGGAAGCGGGCTCATTTTGGTTCGCACATTCGTCGCACACACAGCTTATCTCTAACTGAGGGCTAACAACGGTGAAGCCTTCTTGTTTAGCATGAGATTGAAGGTCACGAATAATGGCAGGGTGGATGGTTTGCTCGCTGATCTTGTCGCACTTGGAACAGATCAAAAATTGGGGGATGCCATGCTCATGTTCGCAAAGAATATGGTCGCAAAGTATGAACTTATTGGAGACTTTCAGTTTGTGCGCCAAGTGGTGCTCTTCTAGGAACTCCAATACTCGATAAACCGACATTGCCTGAACATTCTGATCAAAGTGCTCTTTACAGTAATCGACAATTTCATAGGCAGACAGCGCTTTGTCGGCGTGTACCAACGCACGTAATATCAACAGCCTCTTTGCCGTAAACTGTTTGCCATTGGTTTTGCAGCCTTGTTTTACATGCTTAATGATCGCTTCGACGTCTCTCATTCAATCCACTAAATTAAAAATAACATAGAGATGTTATAACATAACAATTTGAGCGGTAAAACGTACTTTTGGTTTTGTTAGTACTAAGTGTGACTATTATTAGTTTTAAATGAAATAAGGAAGCGCGACGTTTTTAAGATTGGAAACAGAGGTTCAGCTGGGCAATACCGTTTTAAAACGTCGACGAGCGCGGCACATATCTGAATTCGATATTGACCCAATCGAATTAAATGCTGAAATGATACGAATCTCATATTTAATAACGCTTATTTAGTAACCTCTGTTGAGTTCGATATCAAATCAAGTGGCTGATTTTATTGGGTATCGGAGACAAGTCTCAGAAATTAATATTTAGAAAACTAAAGTTTTAAATATTGGTTAAGTTGATTTGGTTGGAATATAACTCTGTTTGATGGCTATGAAGTAGAGGTTTTTTAGCTATATGTGTGAATTTAGGAGCGAGTTATCTTTCTGATTTGAAAGAATAATTCAATAGTTCAGATAAAAAAGTTGGCGAAAATCAGAAGCTTGGCATACACTTTCCTTGTAAATGACCTTATCTCATTGATTGAATAGGGTAAATGCTTTGGCGCTACTGGCGATGGTAGCAATGTTTAACATAGCTTTGAGGAAAGTTTTATGGCACTCACGAAGGCCGATTTGGCTGAGAACCTGTTTGAGACACTCGGATACAGCAAGCGGGATGCCAAGGAAACGGTGGAAGTGTTTTTCGAAGAAGTTCGTAAAGCGCTCGAAAATGGCGAACAGGTAAAACTGTCTGGTTTTGGTAATTTTGATCTTCGCGAGAAAAACGAGCGACCTGGTCGTAACCCGAAAACTGGTGAAGACATTCCAATTTCTGCTCGACGTGTTGTTACTTTTAGACCGGGACAAAAACTAAAGGCCCGTGTCGAAAATATTAAAATCGAGAAGTAGCCAAGCAATAGACCACGCCTAGCGTGGTCTTTTTGTATCTGACCTTCGCCAATCCACTTTTAAATCAATTCCCATCCGTTTCTTTGCTATCCGAACCTCTATGGCTTCAGTGTTGTGAAGTCTCGTTTCACCTTTCTAATGATTAGAGTCCAGGTTTCGTCTGACTGATGAAACTGATATGAGTTTTCAGCTTCCCACCAGATGATTCGCTTCATTATTTTTCTCACGTCGGTCGTTCGAGCCTGTGAATTCGACCAAGTTAAGCTTTGAGATGGTCTAGTATATTACTGAATGTATAAAGATAACTGCTCGATGACCAAGAGGGATAAGGGATGAAGATTGCTGTTACCGCCGCAAGTGGGAAGTTGGGCTCTGCTATCGTAGAAGCCACCGTCAAATTAACCTCGAAAGATCAAGTGGTCGCTCTAGCAAGAACACCAGAGCGCGCTCTCGGCTTGGGAGTCGAAGTACGTCCGGGTGATTATGAGGATGCTCACCAGCTCGAACAGTCATTGCAAGGTGTGGATGTTGTCTTGTTAGTGTCTGGTATGGATGCTCCGGATAAGCGTATTGGACAGCATCGTAATGTGATTGAAGCCGCCAAAAAGGCAGGCGTGAGAAAGATTGTTTATACCAGCGTACAAGGGGCCGAGGAGAACACGGCATTTTCCCCTGTTATTCAAAGTAACCGTCAAACAGAGCAAGATGTCCGTGAGAGTGGACTGGAATGGGTGAACGGCCGCAATGGTATCTATATCGAACCCGACATCGAATACATCGATAGCTACAAGAAAGCAGGGGGCATCTTTAACTGCGCAGGTGAAGGCAAGTGTGGCTATACAACCCGAGAAGAGCTGGGTTACGCATACGCCCGCATGCTTGTTGAAGATAAACACAACGGCAATACCTACAATCTACATGGCGATGCCATTACTCAAGCACAACTAACGGATTACATGAATGGCGCGTTTGGGACCGATCTTACATTCACATCGATGAGTGTTGAAGAGTATCGACTAGACCGAGTAGCTGAATTGGGTGACTTTATTGGAACGGTTATTGCGGGTATCTATCAAGGCATCCTTGAAGGGAAGTCGGATAACCCGAGTCATTTCGAACAAGCTGCAGGGCGCAAGCATGTTAGTTGGCAAGATTACTTTTCAGAACTTAAGTCTCAACAATAGTTTCTGAACGTTCTCATTTACGGTGTTCAGAAGATAAAAAGTCTGGCAACTGGCCAGACTTTCTCGTTGTTGGAATAACTTGTATTAGCTTTGATAAGCCTTACAGCGCTTCTTCCACATTGGTGGCGACACTTGCTGATACCCAAGGCTTCCATACTTGTGGTGAGCTTTCTAGAAAGTAATACATGGCTTCTTCGGCGTCGGCTTGGTTGTCTTCCATCCAGGCCAACAACTCGCTCATTTGTTTATTGGTAAAACCACGTTTTTCAAAGTATTGGTAAGCAAGAGGCTCATTATTAGCAAAGGCTTCTGTAGTAATTGTGTGAACCGGTGCTGGTGGATACATGGTCACTTTAGGAGATTCACAATCGGGTTGTGTCGTACAGTTACGGAATTCCTCAATGTCGGTACCGCTACCGAAATCGACCTTAACCATATCGTATTTACCTAGCACAGGTGTTGGTGACCAATAGTAACCAAACCATGGCTTCTCACGCTCATAAGCTTTGGCAATGGTTCCTGCAAGTGCAGCACCTGAACCCGGATCCACCATTTCAAATCCATGTTTATCTAAACCCATCGCATTAAACAAGTGCTCGGAAGTTATCTGGCATGTCCATCCTGCCGGGCAGCTATAGAATGCGAACTTTTCATCGTCTTCTGGATGTTCGAATAACTTAGCGTGTTTGATGACACCTTCGATTGTCGTCATCTCAGGATACTGTTCAACAAGGTAGTTAGGTACCCAGAAGCCTTCTTCACCGCCGTTGACCAAAGACTTACCCGCGTAACGTAGGCGCTTATCCGCAACACCCTTATCCAACGCTTCTTTGATGCCGTTAGTCCAAAGCTCCGGCGCAACATTAGGTTGACCCTTTTCAATCATTGATGTGCCTGTAGGGACGCTATCACCGGGGATTAAATCCGCTTCACAACCGTAGCCGTTATTTAAAATGAATTGGTCAACGTGGGCAATCAGGCTCGCCGAGTTCCAGTTCATGTCCGCAATGGTGATCTCTCCACATTCGTCAGCACTAGCGTGTGCAGAAAACGCAGCAAGTAGCGCGAAGGAAAGCATGGATTTGTTAATCTGCATTGACGTAATTCCTTTTCTTGTCAGAAGCTTATTCGCTATAGAAACAGAAATGTTCGGCGGAGAAAAGAGACTGAGATCTAAATTTAAACGATCTGATTATTTGGGATAGGAAGTGGAGAGGCTACTCAACAAGTACTAAAAAGGGCTGCGAGTGCAGCCCTTGTGATGTTTATTGGATTAGCCTATCTATGTGTTAAGCCGCTTTAATGTGCGTTGTAATGTACGGCTGCCATGCTTGTTGGTATAGCTCTAAAGATTGACGTCTTAGGCTATTGATTTGCGCCGCTTCGATGTCGTTGATTGGGCGTTTTTCTGCAATTGCGTGACGCTCAATGCCTTGGATGATTTCGTATAGTTCGTGCTCTGGGCCACTTTTCACATCAGCAATCGCTTTCAAGTGAAGTTGAACTTCAGCAATGATGTTGGTTTTAGGCAAACGAACTAACAGGTTAAGGTCACGGTAGCCAGAATCAGCAGGTGACTTAAACTTGTTTTTCAATTTCACAACGTCCGCTTCACGACTTAGTGATTCGTACACTTCAACCAAGCTCTCTACGTCATTTGCGATAATCGTTGCACGAGCTAAGTCGGTAATTCTTGTTACATCGCCATCAAGCTCAAGGTCAATTTTCTCTTCTGCACGAGCTTGAGATTTAACACCTGCGAACAGGGCTTCTGAATTGGTTAGTAGGGCAGTACTTTTACAGATAGTTTCTAGCTCAGCTTGTGCTTGGTGAGCTTTGCTGTAAAGGATGTCGAAATCGGTATAAGGCTGAGTCGGACGTGAGTCGAATGCTTTAATGCCATATAGACCGCTTAGGCTATGGCGGAATACGTTTGATGAAACTTGGTTTTGCGCTGGAGTGCGCGATTGATCAGTTGAACTCGTTGAAACAGGTGCTGCTGCGAATGCAGGCGCTCGGCTCAATACTAGAAGCATTAGGGCCGTCGTACGGAGAAATACACTCATTCAAACTCCAAAATACAAGGTTACAAAAACGGGTAGTCAAAAGGGGTAACCAGTAACGCATAAGAGTAAAAACAGCTTAACTAAACTCACTACATATTAAATGGGGCTAGCTAAGGCAGAAACCAACTCTAACGTTTAATATCGCTTTAAAATGTGAACATATAGACAAATAATTCAAGCGTTTGTTCCGCAATTTTAAGAACTTTGAACTCGGCCAGTTTCTGATTTTATTGAAACCAATTTGGAACTTTAAACCAAGCTAAGGTTGCTCTTACCTCTCTATACTGTACCCTTGCATTATGACTGTTTAACATGAACGAAAGATGAATAATCCTGAATTTTGGCACAATAAATGGGCAGCCAACCAAATTGGTTTCCACCTTGAAGATGTAAACCCACTTCTGATTGAATTTTGGAAAAAAACCGACCCTAGCTACGAGAAGAGTGTGTTTGTCCCACTTTGTGGCAAAAGCGAAGATCTGATTTGGTTAGCGTCTAAACATGAAGAGGTTCAAGGGGTTGAGCTTAGCCAAATCGCGGTACGCGCATTTTTCTCAGAGCATTTTTACACGCCGACTGTGACTCAAATTAATGGTCAGCATGAGCTTTACCAATTCGATGAACTGAGTGTTTACACGGGTGACTACTTCACAGCGCCTATTCAGCCTGTTGACATTATTTATGACCGCGCTTCTTTAGTGGCATTGCCTGAAGAGATGCGAGTGCAGTATGTCGAGCGTTTGAAACAACTACTGAAACCGGGCGGTAAGATCCTTCTGGTGACGCTGGATTATGACCAAAGCGAAATGGCTGGGCCTCCGTTTAGCGTGCCTAAGCTAGAAATTGATCAGTTGTTCGAAGGTTATAAGATCACATTGTTGAATCAGGACATCGCAGACGATGAACATCCTAAGATTGCGAAGAAAGGGTTGTCTCGCTTCTGTGAAGAAGTGTATTTGATTGAGTCAGACGCTTAAGTTCAGTCTGCTTAGTTAAGCCAACAGATAACACCAACAAAAAGACGGGCTCGATAGCCCGTCTTTTTTATTGTTCAGATTTGAACTCGTGATTGTTCAGAATTGAATAGCAGGTTAGTAAATCACTTTCACTTTCGAAGCACTTTCAATGGCATCTTCGATTGCTGTTTCTGTGCTATTACGACGAGTTAACGCTACACCTAGACGACGGCGACCATCAATGTCAGGCTTACCAAACAGACGAACCTGCGTTTGTGGTGCGTCTAGCGCTTCTGCAAGGCCTTCAAAGCGGATATTCGTTGATGTGCCTTGGCCAAGGATTACTGCAGAGGCACAAGGGCCATACTGAGTAATTGATTTGATCGGCATACCTGTAAATGCGCGTACGTGTAGTGCAAATTCCGATGAGTCTTGAGACATCAGAGTCACTAAGCCAGTATCGTGTGGGCGAGGGGAGACTTCATTGAAGATCACGTGGTCGCCTTTAACGAACAGTTCAACACCGAAGATGCCGTGACCGCCTAGTGCGTTAACCACTTGCTCTGCCGTGTATTGCGCCGCTTTCAGAGCGTTGTCAGACATGACCTGTGGCTGCCATGATTCACGGTAGTCACCGTCTTCTTGGCGGTGACCGATAGGCGCACAGAAATGAACACCGTCGACTGCACGAACGGTTAGAAGCGTGATTTCGTAATCAAAGTCGATGAAGCCTTCAACGATCACACGACCCGCGCCAGTACGACCGCCTTCTTGTGCGTAGTCCCAAGATTTCTGGATATCTTCTTCGGTTTTGATAACGCTTTGGCCTTTGCCTGAAGAACTCATTACTGGCTTAACAACGCAAGGCATACCCACGAACTCAACAGCGGCTGAAAAATCTTCAAAGGTGTCTGCAAAGCGGTAAGGCGAAGTGCTTAGTTTCAACTCTTCAGCAGCTAAACGACGAATACCTTCGCGGTTCATCGTTAGTTTGGTTGCATTCGCCGTTGGAACAACATTTAAGCCTTGTGCTTCAAGTTCAACTAACTTGCTGGTGGCAATAGCTTCAATTTCAGGAACCACATAATCTGGTTTTTCTAGCTCAATGATAGCTTGTAGAGCATCACCATCTAACATATCTAATACATGGCTACGGTGCGCAACTTGCATTGCTGGTGCGTCTGCATAACGGTCACAAGCAATAACTTCTAAACCTAAACGTTGGCACTCGATAGCAACTTCTTTTCCGAGTTCACCTGAACCTAATAGAAGTACACGAGTAGCATTTTCACGAGTAGCAGTACCAAACATAGAAATTCCTTCCGATCTTTTGAACGATTGATTGAAAACGGGGTGATCATACTTATTTAAATGACAAAAGCAAACGTTTGCGCAGCTTGTGGCGTTAATTACAAACATAAAAAAAGCAGCCCCGTTAAATAGGGCTGCTTATTTAAATTTTTGTTAACCAGATGTACTTAGATTGCTAAGTAAGTCACTGGAATGTCGGGATTAATCGCTTCTAATGTAGATTGCGTATCCGCTAGGTGACTGATGCTGCCTTCAGCTATTTCAACCAAAGCTGCACTTTCAATTTGTTCAAAGTCGAACCCCGCCAGTTTGAGTTGAATCAATGCCACTTGCAGAGGCGGTAGGCTAGGGTTGAATGCTGCGTTTTCAGCGTAAGCACCGGTGAAAACCTCACCCGACGTCAGCTGTAGTGAAACGCCACTTAGGTTTTTGGTGTAAGGAGCGTGACTGCGGTTTAGTGCTGCTAGTGCTTCTACAACAATAGGAGTTGTTTCTTCAGTCGTGTACTTATGATCGAGCTTAGTCATTAGCCCAGTCGTCACACCTAAATCAGCAGGGCCAAAAGAGTCTGGAAGGTATTCTTGTAGTGACATCTCATCGCGTTGTGGAAGCTGAACTTTAAGCTCTTTCGCTGTGGTCAGTTCGTTCATAAACTGACGACAGTGACCACAAGGACTAAAGTTGATGGTGATATCTGAGATGCCTTGCTCGCCTTTCATCCATGCATGGCTGATTGCAGATTGCTCAGCGTGTACTGTTTGGCCAAGTTGTGCGCCAGCGATCTCAAGGTTTGCACCAAAGTACAAAGTACCAGACAAACCACGCACGATTGCACCAACGTAAAAGTCAGATAATGGAGCGTATGAATACGCAGCAGCAAAAGGAAGTAGTGCGATACGTAGTTCGTCATCTGTTAAACCACTTGCTTGAAGCAGGCTAGAGAACTGTTCTGGAGACAATGTCGCGTCAAAGTTGTCTGCTAATACGATGTCACTTAAAAGCGCTTTCATTGATGATGGAGCACTTTCCAGCGCCAGGGTAATACGACTGTTCATGTTGAATCCTTAATTGACCTTAGGCTTTAAGTTTATGCAATGCTCAGGAATTTTCTGTGATGACGATCACTATTGAATTGTTGTTGTTACATTGGCTTGCATAATTAGAGTGAGGTCACACTTGAAATCGATTACAAGAGCCATTTATACAGTTGATATCGCACTTATTGCTCGTAAAAGACCGTGACTTGACAGCCATTGCTGAATAAAGGCGAATAAAAAGCCCAAACAGACACTGTAATCACAGCATTCTGGTTGGGCTAAATCGTGCAGTGATCGTTTAGGTTAAGAATAGAACCAAATCACAACTGAAAATATGCTAGGCGCAATGATTGAGGTGATAACGCCACAGAGCACCAAAGCCAATGAACTGAATGCGGCATCTTCTTGGTTCTTTTCCGCACAAGTCGCGGTGCCCAGAGCGTGAGAAACCGTACCCATGGTTAAACCTCTGGCAATTGGGCTCTTAATACCAATCAGATTATAGATAGGATAAGCAAAGATCGCCCCGAACAGACCTACGATCAAAACCAATATTGCCGCAATGGCTGCCTCACCACCTAAATGACTCGATACTTCCATCGCGATCGGCGTCGTCACCGATTTGCCTAACAGGCTCGCAATCAAGCTAAGGTCGGCTTTAAAAGCTACCGCAATGATTGCTGTGGTTGTCATCGACATCACACTACCTAACGTGCAGGCAAAGGTAATAATGCGCCAGTTAGCTCGAATTTGAGGCAACTGCTCGTAAAGAGGGTAAGCAAGAGCCACAACCGCAGGCTGAAGCATATAAGTGATCCAAGTGTTGTCTGCGTAGTAAGTCTCGAAAGGCACTTTGAAGAACAACAGAATTGGAATAATGATGCCAATGCTGATCAGTAAAGGGTTACACAGTGGTGAGTTCACTTTTTGGCTTACCCAACGAGCAAACAGGAACACAACGATGGTCAGTAGAATCCACATGATTATTTACCTCTCGAAAGCAAGCGGTCTAAGAACCATGATAAAGACACCAATACGATGAGCGTGCCACCAACGGCACTTGCCATGATTGGCAGTGCATTGGCGATAAGCATGTCGAAGTGATCCATTAGCCCAACACTGATTGGGACGAACAATAAGATCATTAAACGAATAATCAGACTGGCACCGGGTTGTACCCAGTGTGATGGAACAATACCTATCACCATGGCAGTAAACAGAATCAACATGCCAAAAATACTGCCTGGAATTGAGGTCTCTAGATATTGTTGTAACGCGTTACCTGCAGTGAGAGCACCTATGATTAAGGTGAAGGAGATTAAGCAGTAAACGAGTTTGATCAATCTTTCTTTCAAAGTGTCACATCTCTTGATAATGAATTAACTAGCTAGCTTTTCTACGTATTGATAAACCGCTTTCAAGATAGCCATTTTCTTCTCGTCACTTTCGTTTTCATGTGCGAGGTTTTCTAGATTCAGCATGTACTCTTCTAAGCGACTCTCGTAAAACTCACGACAATGGTTCGCCCATTTAAGCTGCTCAGCTTCATCAAGTGTCCATGGGAAATGACGAGCGCGGTAACGGAACAACAACGGCTTAATACGCTCGTCACTGAAAGTGATGTCCAAAGCGGCCAAGTTGTTCGGATCAGTTTCACGGATGATGTTCATCGCGGTCTTATCTGCTGGAGAGAAGAAGCCATCGTAAAGGTGTGTGTCTACATCATCACTTTTTTCGTATTCACGTTCTTGTGAGTACAAGCCAATCAGCTTTTCACGAATCTCTGGGTGTTCACGTAATAGTGCAAGGTTCTTTAAGCACTGCTGACGGTCGATACCGATCGTTTCCGCGTTTTCAGCCGTGAGTGTTTTTGCTGGTGCGAGAATAGGGCACTTGTTGAGTTGTACCAGTTTAATCGGCACTGGCAGTTCATCTTCACTTAGCTCGCTTCGCTTGGTGTAGAGTCTGTCTCTTAGCTCATCAGTATCTAGCTCAAGCAGAGGGCTAGGATCTTTTGCCAAGTCCACCACGATAACCGCGTTTTGATTGGTTGGATGCCACGCCATAGGAACAATCCAGCTTGTGTAATTGCAGTCACGACCAAACATGCCTGACACGTGCATAAGAGGTGTCATGTTTACGATGTCGACTAATTCGTTCAACTTGCGCTTGTGGCGCATGTTGTAGAGGTAATCAAACATCTTAGGTTGTGCGGCTTTCAGCTTTTTCGCTAATTCGATAGTCGCAATAACATCGGCCATCGCGTCGTGCGCGTTTTCGTGTTCAATGCCATTTGCCACAGATAGGTGTTCCAGTTTGAAACTTGGGTAACCTTCTTCATTCTCTGGCCAAACAATACCTTCAGGGCGAAGTGCGTGTACGGCGCGCATCACGTCAAGTAGATCCCAGCGTGAGTTACCGTTTTGCCAGCTCCATGCGTACGGGTCTATGAAGTTGCGATAACAAGTGTATCGCGTTACTTCGTCATCGAATCGAATGCTGTTGTAGCCAAGGCTTGTGGTGTTTGGCTTTGCAAGCTCTGCATGAATCTTGGCGATAAACTCAGGCTCAGGTAGGCCTTGAGACATGGCTTTTTGCGGTGTGATGCGAGTGATTAGCGCAGCTTCAGGTGCAGGAAGATAATCAGCAGGAGGTTGGCAGTAGATAACCAAAGGCTCTCCGATAACATTGAAATCTTGGTCGGTACGAACACCGGCGAATTGACTCGGACGATCTTTCGCTGGGCTCACGCCCCATGTTTCGTAATCGAAAAAGAAGTAGGTAGGCTGATTATCTGAACTCATTGAATTTCCTGAACAGTAAGCGGATTACGTTTACTGTGGCTGAAGGTTAGTTTTGTTCAGTATCTGATAGTATGCGGTACGCGTGCAACCCAGATCACAAATAAATTGCCGGAAAACGGTGCTTTACTATTCAATCGAGTCGACAAGGAAGCTTTTGAATCGAATTGTGGCGATTTCTTCGTAACTGTTCTACCTGTTTACGGTTACATGAGCGGCGGTGGTGGAGAGTCAGGGTCACTATCAAGGTGCAGATGTTTAAGCTAACAGACGACCGTTTAAACCGTTAGATCTTCATGCCTAACGCTCTCCCCAATTTAGTAGTCTTTCGGCAATATAATTCACTTAGTTTTGATGAGTCATTGGGTATTTATGATTGCAGGGGGAATTAAGTTGGATAGATCTACGTGTCTCATTTTTAATACTGTTTAAAGGCTATGTTTTAAACCCATGTTTAAATCTTAGGTTTAAAATTCTTAATACTAAAATCTATTATTACAATTTGATGTTAATACTGATTTGTTTCATTTGTGAGACGATATTGCAACACGGCGATCTATATAGTGATTCATTTAAATAAAATGTTTGTTTATGGCTTTTATTTATTTTGTGGGTATTTTAAATAAATCTTGTTTTATAAAAATAATGACGTATAAAATTAAGGGGATTAAGTGTAAAACCAGTTTTATATCTAATTAATAAAAACACCTAAATACCACTATTTTATTAGTGTTATTTATATCAATTTGCGTGATCTTATTCTCACTGCGCCTCATTTCTTTATAAATAAGTGTCAATATATATATTTTCTAAATAGGATTGTTGTTACTTAATTGTTAACTATGATTGACTATTAGGTAACCCTAATAATAAAGCCGAATTTATATAAAGGATTAAAGAAATGAACAAAGTCTTTAAGGTTGTTGCTGTATCTGCACTTTCTATCTCTTCAGCGAACGTTTTCGCTGTGAGTGACACTTTTGATGCAACACTAGAAGTAAAACAAGCAATTACAATGACAAAAACGAGTGATCTAGACTTCGGGATCATCACTTCAGATAACACAACTGATGTTGTTATCGCTCAAGGTGATGCAGGAGCTGCGGCGTTTACGCTTTCTGGAGAATCAGGTGATGCAGTAACAGTAAGTATTTCTGATACTAACTTAGTTAACGGTGCAAATACGATTGCGGCAGAATTCGACTTTAATAGCGCTATAACCCTAACGGGTGGTAATGCGAATCTTAATATTGGCGGTACTGCACGTACTTCAAGTGCAACATTAGTTGCTGGTACTTATACTGCAAACGTTGCAGTAGATGTAACTTACCAGTAATCAAATGAAACCAGTATAATATTGTGGCTGTTGCAGAGCAGCCATTTTTACGATGAAGTTTCTATTCAAATACGCGATTTATATCGGTCTGACTTTTTATTCAAGCCCGTTTCATGCTCTGGAAATTATTCCTGAAAATATGGAGGTGAAATTTCCGGGTATGTATATCTCTGGATCGGGGCAAAATGCTGATGCTAATCCGGCTAATAGTCAGATTTACGTAGTTCGCTTTTATGTAGAAGGTGAACCGGGCAAAAAGATCGTGGTTTCGCTCCCCTCTAAGCAGTACCTCAACCATTCGCGTAAATCCAAACGTCTTCGTGTTAAAAAGTTTTATTTTGGTTGCGGCTTATCAAAGCGAGGCCGAGCCAAAATCAAAGGCAATGGAAGAAGCAAATTACTCTGCATTGGTGCGAGAGTGAAAATCGGCGCTAATCATCCCGCTGGCGTTTATACCAGTACAATTCCTTTTGAGGTTAATTATAAATGAAGTTGTTTATCTCATGTGTTCTCGGCTTACTTTTCACGGCACAAGCCTCTGCTCAACTCCTAATCGCTCCAACTCGTTTTGTCTTAGATGCTGATACCTCTGTGACGGAAAAAATCGTGGTGGAGAACAATTCGGATGAACCGATTCGATTGGAGATCAAACCAATCTATCGACCAGTAAAGGCCAGTGGCTTAGTTCGTACCGACGCAAACATCGCTGAGTCTGAAAATATCGCCGATTGGATTAAAGTGTCACCGCCGATTATTCGTGAACTGAAACCCAATCAAAGACGTACGGTTCGCTTGCGCATGAACGCATTGCCAGACGACATGCCAGATGGTGAATACCGAGCTTACCTATGGTTTTCACCTATCGCGAAGGCTGTTGAAGCTTCCCCGCCTGATCTATCGAGAAAGGTTCGTTCTAACAACGGTTCAGCGTTTCAACTCAACTTTCATATCAACAGTTATGTACCGGTTTACGTACAAAAAGGCGAGCAGGTACAAGATGTGAAGTTTCAATGTGATGATCAGAACCTCAAGATTACGAATGATGGTAATTTCCAGTTCAACGCTAAATTGAATGTCGACGAACACAGCGAAAAGGTGGTGTTACTTCGCAATGCAGAATTAACCAAACCGCTACCAAAGGGCTCGAAGGTTTCACTGGTGCAGAACGACCAGCCTTTGTACGAATGTGTTCTGTAGCTTGAACTGTGTGTTGCCAGTGATTGTGCACTCGACTGAGTAACGACAAGATTCATGTTTCAACATTTGGTTTGTCGAGTTGCCTTGCTTTGTTCATTGTTTCCATTTGTCGCTCTTTCGCAGTCAAAAGGGGAAAGCGAGGCGACTGAACTTTATCCTGCTCATATCGAAGTTCGAGTAGGGCAAGTCGGTGATAGTTTCTATCGTGTCATGATGGATGATTACGAAGAACCGTTTATCTCGATATCAAATGCTGCGTTTTCTCTGCTAGAGATGAATGGGCAATGCGATGACAACGGCTATTGTGAAATCTACTTGCCGCAAGATGTTGGGCGAGAGTCTCCTCCTTATATTGTCGATACCGAGCAAGCCGCCTGTTATCGCGATGAAAACAATAATCGCGATGACAACAATATCCAATCAATCAAGTTTGAAGTAATTGACTCAGAAACCTACATTCATTGGTACAGCTTGCAAGCCTGTATTCCCGCCAAAGTCCGATGGGATATTGATGACTATCGGCTAACCGTTTCTCCTGAATTCAGCTCGTTAACCGAGTTGGAAGCGGTGATCTCTAAGATCAAAAATGAATCCCGTAAGAAAGCAGAAGAGTTGAAGCGTGCTAGTAATACTCCGGCCATAGAGCCGCTTGCGACCGTGGGTTTAGCAACAAGAGTAGCAGCTTCTGTTTACCACGACAGTGAAACCGGCGGCGATGTTTATGCCATTTCCGACACCATCCTAAGCACCGAACATTCCTTATCTCGCTTGTCTATTGATTCGCGAGAAGATCAGCCCATTGTCTATTACAACATTGCGGTTGAAGCACATGATGGAGAAGGTTCACTAGAAATTGGGCACGTGCTGTTAGATGGCAGCGTATTTACCGTGAATCAGACACTCGAAGATGGGCTTTATTACACCAACCGAAAGCGTCAGCCAGAGTTTGGCAACTTACAACTGGAACGTACTACTCAGCCCAATATCAGCATCGATGTATTGGTTAATGGCATCTATCAAACGACGTATCGTTCTGATGAGTTTGGACGCTTTGTTGTTGAAGAAGACAACATCTCACCCGGTGACACCATTAAATTTCGTTACTACCTATCGAAAGGTGTCTGGCAGGAAGAAGAGATTACCGTCGCTGGTTTAGAAGATGCTTTTTTGCCACGCAACGAGTGGGGCGTTCAGGTGGTTGGGAATGAAGGTGCAGACAGAGCGGGCGCTGTGTCTTTGGAGTATGGGCTCGCTGATTACTTTACCGTGGGTAGCGCTTTCAGGCGGCAACATGGCAAAGACTTGGTTGGTTTCCAAGGGCGATATTTACCGACACATTGGTTTGCAGGTCATATCGGTTGGTTACCCGACATTAATCGGTTTCCAATGGAGTTTGATATCTTACTAGGTAGCGATCAATCTGCGTCAATTGAGCTCAATAAAACCGATGAACTGGATTCAGAGTCGATGGAATATGACGTATTCAAATACAACTTGTCGCTTGCAAATCTCACGGCCTTTTTAACCGTAAGAGACGATGAAGATGAACTCAGTGTCGAGCCAAAAGTGAACGCCAAAGTATCGAGCAATCTGTTCCTCTCTTATGCAGGAGATTATCAATACGCAAAGGACATCCATGAAGATACCTACTTACACACAGTAGAGCTCGCCAAAAGTGGTTTTTCTGATACCTCGTGGAATATCTCTGGAACCGTTAATGGCTCTGGTCATCATGAACGCACAGAGCTCTCTTTAAGAAACGCATGTAAAGAGTGTGTACTTGATCCTCTTAATGTATTCCAAGAACTCACCACCAATGTATCTGCTCGCTACCAGAAACAAGATGTGTCGTTTACTGCCTCTTTAGAGGCGCGTGTGAATCCTTATCTGCTGTTTAAGTTGGAAGGGACAGAAGACCAATACGGTGTGGAAATGACCACGGAATTTGGGGCTAAAACCTACTTTGATGAGGATATCGGTGAGTTCGTCGAATGGAACCGATACAACCATTCTAAGCTAACTGGGGTTGTCTATGATCATCACAAGCAACCGATATCTGGGGTCAGCCTGCAGATACTCGACCAACGCGCGGTAAGTGATGCAAAAGGGCGTTTTGAATTCTCGAGTGTTCCCGCTCGAAGCAATCTGCCTATCTATATTGATGAAGGGGCACTAGACCTGAACCTCACGCCGATTCAAAATCCTGTGTTTGTGAATACCAAACAGGTTGGATTAACTCATGCGAATATCGAAATGGTGGTGTCATTTGGGGTCGATGGCACAGTGGAGGGCGCTATCGAGAGCAATGCGTATCTGCACTTCAAACATATCCAGAAAGGAACGGAATATTCGAGTGAGATCGAGAGCGACGGTTTTTACATGGTAGAAGGGCTGATCGCCGGAAAGTACATTATCACCTTAGAGATGGACGACAAAAGATACGTTCAAGGCGCCGACTTGGACGGGGACTTTTGGGTAAGCGATCTCACCTTTAATTTTATCGACTTTCATAAAGTGTATTAGGTTTGCACGGTCGATTGTTATGCCAGTTATTTATTCGAGGGCTGCTTCTTTATAAGCTATTTAGTCGGAAGGTGGTGAGAGCATTAACTTCACTTTCTGCTTCATGGTTAGGTTTTGGCTTTGCAGATCTTTGAATATCGCTTTCCACTCTTGAAAGGTCACCGTTATCGGGTTGAAACTCTCTACAGGCTTGGTGACACCGTAACGCACGGTTTCGACTTCAGGTTCAAACGTACCAAATAACTTATCCCAGATAATAAGAACGCCAGCGTAGTTTTTGTCTATGTATTGCGGATTTCTGCCGTGATGAACACGGTGGTGGGATGGGGTATTAAAAAGGTATTCGAGAGGCCCTAGGCTTCGTACCCACTGAGTATGTACAAAGAATTGTAAACCCAGATTTAGAAGCACCACAAAGATCACCCACTTAGGGTCGAAACCTATGATGACTAATGGCACCCAAAATAACCACATTCCCGCAAGTGGGTACATTAGGCTTTGACGAAATGCGGTACTAAAGTTCATATGTTCAGAGCTGTGGTGCGCGACGTGTGCTGCCCACATCCAGCGAACGCGGTGGCTTGCTCTATGGAACCAGTAGTAGAAAAAGTCCTGTAGAACCATTAATACAATGAAGCTCAACACGTCCATTTCAATATCCATTAAGCGCCAACCAAACAACCACAGATAGATCTGAACGATCAGCAGTCCGGTCAATAAATCGGATAATTGATGCATGCCTGCTAGCGTGAAGTTACACATGACTTCCGATAGTTTGTAACTTGAATTGTCTGGCAATCGGCCTTGCTTCTGACCAATGAAATACTCGGCCAACATACAGATCATGAACAACGGAGCCAATACCAACAGCAGCCATTCAGGGTGATTGATTAATGCGTCGATATTCATGTTTTATCCTTGTTGAGAAGTAATACTTGAGGTGTCGAGTTCATCGCCTGTGATTGAATCGTCAGAAGATTTGGTTACCAACGAGCGAAATGATCTTCGGTCAAACCGAGAACATTATCGAGTTGGTGGGTTATGTCATCGTTGTCTTGAATCGAACCTGAAAAATGACCGACAAACTGGCGGAAGTTACTCTTCAGCAACCATAGGTTAAGCTTTTCACTGCGCTTGTTGAGAGGGGTGAACGTCAGATTAATACGACCATCTTGCGAGGTTATCTTCCAAGGTAGATTCGTGTCTTGACGACTAAACGTAAACTGCACCGCATTGAGTAAGTGTCTGGTGCCATTTATCCACAATACGTTTTCACATCCTCCGGTTTCATTGACACCTGCCGCGAGGTTGAGGCCAATGTTTGTATCATTGGATTTTGCGTTGATGCTTGCCCAGCGCCAACTGGTTTCACGCCTCATGTATCCTGCTGAGAAATCATAACCAGCACGAGCTTGAACTAAGGAAATAGGTTGTTGATTAATCTCAATGCTGCCCGTTGCTTTTAACGCGTTATGTTTTTGGGTGTAGGTCCAGCCCGAGTAACCGGTTGGGCTGCACATCGCCATGGGTAAGCTGTCGCTTTCTGGCTCTAGGTAAACCTTGGCCTTAATGAGTTTTGTGTAGAGTGACACTTTCCATTGCCCGCCCTCAATATCAAACACAATGCTTTGCCCTGCAATGTTTGTGATTCCTTCAAAGGGTGAGCGCGTTACCTGTTTATCAAACCCTAGTGGTCGTAACCATGAGCACTCTTCTAACTCGTTATTCTGGATGTCGTAGACGTAACAAAACGCCGAACTCAGGTAACGAATGTCAGCAATGGCTACGCCGATTATGTGAGTCTCGGTAACAATGCTGACAAATTGAAATTGCTTGTAATGGAAGTGTTTTTGCCACGGGTTGGCTTTGGTATCCATGGTGTTTCGATAGTCGAACTTTTCTATGTTGAGATGTTTTGGGATACCATCGAAATGCCCAATCGTCGGTTGACCATTAGAATTAATCAAACTGTGTGGAGACGGGATGGTTTTTATCATTGCGATGGTTCACATAAATTTAACAACTAGCAGCATTGTGCGACGAGTAGCGTAGAATTGGGAGGTCATAATCGGACAGGAGCAGGTTATCAATCACGATTTTGTTAGCTTGGGCTGTTGAAGCTGTATGGTCATGAATGTGGGAATAGGTTCAGTATAGGGGAATTTAATTGGAAGTTATCGCGGAGTACATGCCAACGGAGCATCGCCACCAATTGGGCACATTGGATGTCGCGTTGTTACTGAATACACTGGCGCAAAGAGGCATGGATATTGAAACACTGCTTGCTGGTGCCGGGTTAGAAAGCTTAGATTGGCAAAACCCAAATGGGAAGCTAACTTACGCGGATAAACTGTCCATCTTCAGTGCGGCTAACCAGAGCTTTCCACACGATGGTTTGGGTTTATGGTTGGGAGAACATGCCAGCTTGAGCCATTTCGGTGTGTTGGGCTATGCACTATCGACCAGTCAGAATGTAGGCGAGGCGATTAAATCGGGCTTTAAATACCTGCGTTTAAACGGGCCTATCTTCTCGGTTAAGCTGATTGTTGATGATAAACACGCGGTAATTCAAATTGAAAACACCTTGGAGGTGGGGGAGCTACTTCCGTTCTGCAACGAATATTTCTTAAGCTCAATCCTCTCTTTGTTCCAAGAATTAACTGGCGATGCATTGGCAATTAAAGCGTTGTCTTTCCCTTATGCTGAACCAAGTTATGCCAAGCTCTATGATGAACGCTTTCAGTGTCCGGTGTTTTTTGGAGAGACCTTTTGCGAACTGCGCTTTGACGCCTCGGTTTTGTCACAAACATTAGCCACACATGATGCCGCAACGCTAAAACGCTATCTCGCTTCTTGTCAGTCGATAGTGGAGACGTTGGGCTCTGAACACCTATTAACTAATCAGATCAAAACGATCTTTTATCAAACCGCAGGTTGCTTCCCGACTATAGAACAACTCGCCGTAGAATTTGGTTGCAGTTCTCGCACACTCAGACGAGAACTGGTCTCTCATAATTCCAGTTATCAAGCACTACTTACTGAAGTCCGGGTCGAATTAGCCAAAGAGCTATTGCTCGGTACGAGCATGAGTATTGATGACATCGGTGAAAGGCTTGGCTATAACGATCCTGCAAACTTCAGAAGGGCGTTTAAAGGGTGGCTGAGTAAAACGCCTGCGCAGTTTCGTGACGGTCTAACTTAGCTTGATTGTCTGAACCTATATTATTCAAAGAACTGCTCACGAAATTCTGTTATTTGCTGTTGGTAGTAGTCGTTCCATTGTTGTGTATCCCAATTAGCATGATTTGCAGAGCGTTGAGAGTCTAAGGTCGATTTCAATTGAGCCAGTAGTTCGTGATACGTCATCACAGTCTTCTGTTGTTGCGCCACTTGTTGTTCACGCGCGGCGATATTATCGGCCTGTGCTGCATCCAAATATGTTTCTTGAAGTTCAGCTTTGATAGTCGCTAATTCAGTAGAGCTATAGCTGTTAGGCAGCAGCGAGACAGCAAGCTCGTATTGTTGAGCTGGAGTTTCTGCGTTTAACGTTCCCGATTTACTTTCCCATTCCGAGAGCAAATCTTGGAAATGTAAGACAAACTCGGTGGGTTCGATTTCCTCAAGCGTGTTTGCGCTAAGCGTAAAATCCAAATGCGCAAATTGGTCGGCAAACAGCTGGTGGGCTAACTCTCCCCATACCTCTTGTGCAGACTGCTTAAACATCTCAACACGCGCTTCTAAAGAGTCTACAGATTCGAGTTGCATTGTGCTTTCCCTTACTTGCCAATCGGCCGAGAGCTTTGGGTAATTATTTAATAGTTCAAACCACTCTATCGATAACTCAGATTTCAACTGTGCGAGTTGTTCAGTGCAATTGCCGACTTGTTGGCAAAGCATCCAAAACTCATTGAGTTCATCTAACAGCGGCTTACCTTCAAGTTCAGTTAGGTTTTCTGCATACGCTTTTCCGTGCTGGTTTTCAGTTTGGGCTTGTTTACCTTGCGAAACGGAGTTGTCTGAAAGGCCAGTTGTGTTTGATGTGGGACTATAGTCATCAGTCGCTTTAGAAACGTACTCTTCTGCTTCTGCGTGTTGGACAGAGGAGTGCAGTGCTTCAATCGATTTTGATGACCATGAGTAGCCAACAATGCTCGTCACAGCGACGAGCATTAGGATTAATATAACTCGATGCATTATCCGTTCACCGCGTTACTTGATGACAGCACGAACAGGGAAGTGGTCTGAAAGGTTGTAGTGCTTCCATAATTCACTGCTGGTAGAACGAGGAACATCAACACGGTTATTGTTGTGAGCTTTTTGCGCGTACTCTGAACTCACTACCACGTAATCGAGATATTCAACATTCTCTCCACCAGACATTGGCTCACCAGCAAAGTTATTGATGCGAGGGTCAAAGGTTGAAGCGGTATAACCTGAGTACTCAGGCTCAGTGGCTTGCAGGTTGGCGAACATCTGTTGGTAGTCACCTGGGAACTTAAGCTTGTTCACGTTGAAATCGCCGCTGTAAATCACCGTTTCAGAGGATGGTATGTTCAGTGATTGAGCGAGCTGACGCATCTGTCTAAATTGACGCTGACGATAATCACGCGCCGTGTCCGTATCGAATGAGGCGGTGTGCGTACCAAACACGTGGTAAGCCTGACCATTTTTGATAACCTCGGCGTAATTCACGCCTTTATCAGCAAAACAATCTGTGCCGGTACAATCAGGGAACACGTACTGTGCCTCGTTGACGATAGGGTAGCGGCTCACAATGATCACGCCGCCGTCATAGATGTTGATGCCATCTTTATCGAGCATTTTAGTTTGGTAAGGATATTCCTTTGCTAGTTCTCGCAGGAATTTATCTCGCCCGTTGGCAAATACCTCTTGAAGCGCTAACACGTCGTAGCCCTTAACGTATTGCGGGATGAGATCGTAACGATCACCAATGTGCGAAGCGATAGCGGGGAGAGCCCAGATGTTGTAGGTCATGACTTTCAGTGTGTTGGCGTCTGGCTCTGGCTGTTCATCTACTTTTTGTGGAGTGATGGTGTAGTAAATATCATCGTAGCGAGCGGTTGAATCGGCTTTAAGCGCGAGTTCAGTATTCACATCAAAAGCGTTAGTCGAGCTGCGATGGATATTGCGATCATCATGCAGTGTTAAATTCACGTCTGCTGCGCTCAAACCGTGTTGCAGTGTTGAGTTGTACCAGTGCCCCTTCATGGTTTGATTGAGCGTGACGCTTTCGCCAATAGAGTTTGATACCACTGTGTCAAATTCGTACGTCTTACCGGACTTTACGCCTGTCCAACGATTAAAACTGATCAGCTTCTTCGTTTCCCACGGGCCAATCTGCTCAACATGTTGTTGCCACTCGTCGCCAAGTTGAAGTAGATCAGTGCCGCTATGGTTGGCTTGAATCGTCATCACTTGGTTGGTGTTATTGGTCAGGTACACATCGGTATCTGCAATCGCCGAGGTTGAAATGAATGAAGCTGATGCAAGTAATGCACCCAGGCAAGTCCATTGAGTTTTCATTTTCACGTTATCCTTACTGATTGATTTAAAGAATAACGTAGTAAAGAGTTATGACATTGGAGTTATAACTCTATCAGAATTATCCAAATATTAGATATATGCCATGGTTTTATAAATTTGATTAATCATTGAAAACTAACATATTGCTTTGTCGGAATGATAAGTGATACGCGCGCACGCAAACAAAGGAGGAACACTTTCAAGCTTTAGGTTGGTTATTGGTGGTGTGTTCTTTGTGAAATCATAGGTCGGAAAGTAGTCACAGGTGGATACTGTGATTTACGATAAGAGATAACGCTGGCGGCCTAGCTTTATCAATAGAAATTTTGCCATTGTTCAGTAAACAGATTCCTCAAAAAAAGGTATGATGGTGCCGTTTTTAATCCTGAACTGGGAAAGTCATGGCAAAGTTAACACTCCAAGAGCAGATGCTTAAAGCTGGCTTGGTAAATGAGAAAAAATTAAAGAAGGCGAAGAAAGGCTCGAAAAAGTCTCGCGTTCAAGCTCGTGAAGCAAAAGCGGCAGCAGAAGAAACCAAACTGGCGCAGCAAGCGAAAGATAAAGAGTTAAACCAACAGCTGAAAGACCAACAGTTGAGCAAAGAAATCAAAGCTCAAGTGAAGCAGCTTATTGAGATGAACAAAATCGAATCGAAAGATGGCGACATCAAATACAACTTCACCGATGGTACTTTGGTGAAATACCTATACGTAGAAGAGCTGACTCAAAAGCAACTAAGTAAAGGTATCTTAAGTATTGCACGTCAAGGCGAGAGCTATGTTGTTATCCCTACATCCGTAGCAAACAAGATTGCGATGCGCGATGAAGAGTCAATCGTTGATACTCAAGCAGCAACATCTGATGAAGTAGACGAAGATGACCCGTACAAAGATTTCGTGATCCCAGATGATCTAATGTGGTAATGGTTAACTAATTACTTCTGGATCCGCTGTACTTTATGGCGTAGAAAGATCATAAAAGGCCCGGATGGTACTACCATCAGGGCCTTTTAATTTTAGCCGACATGTCAGTGTGCTTACGCTCTTTAATTGAGATGTGTTTTAAATTTTCTCGTATTAAGCGTTAATCAGCAATAATCTCCGCAATATCGAACGCTGAATCTTGTGGGTAGTCTTTGAGCTGATGATATTCAATATGAGATTGCTCATACCCGTCAAAATAGCAGTCACCGATTTCGTTACGTGGACAAATGTGTACATCATCTCGTGAGATGAGCTCTGTTGAGCAACATGGACAGTATTTCATAGCTCCTCCTGTTAGGGATCTCTGTCTTTAGCCGGCTTCATTAACTCAAACTTTTGTGTCGTTGTGATTGCACTTTTAAGTCAGTGTTAACCCATTCGAGAAGGTGATGATTAGACGCATGTTGGCCATTATTGAGTCAGACAAGGAACCTAAAGCTTGACCCAACTAGTGCTGAACAGGATTAATCATGAGCTGAGCATCTTGGTACCCAAGTTGTGCTAAAGCTTCTGGGTCGAAGTCAGTCACGACCTCAATCTCACCTGCGTGGTAGGTTGTGTGGTCACCAAGCGTTGCTATAACATCAAATGAATCCACTGGGTGCTGTTCTCCAATATCGATCATCCCAGAGTATTGTGATTCGGCACTAAACTGGCCAGTTACGTGAGTGTAGAAGGGACGGACACTTGCTCCCGCGGCATATTGCATGCTGCTCAACCCATTCGCGTTAATCGCCCAACTCCAATCCCACCATTTCATCTCACCAGGAATGTAACGGTGATCCCATTGATAGCGAATGTTCGCTTGTTCTTCGCTGTTAGCACCCATGGTGAAGGTGTGTGAGATTGTTGGTCGGTTTGTTGGGTGCGAACTTAGTGCATTGCCGCTATAGCGTAAGAAGCCGGTGAAACTGACGTCGTAACTCATGTTTGCTTTGATGCGGTACGGATAAGAGATACTTGAGCGATAAAACTCGACTCTAAACGGCAAAACAGAATTAGCCGGCACTGTGATGATCGCTTGTCGCTCTGTAGGTTCAGAGCGAGAACCATTGTTGGTATCAGAGAAACGCTGGTCTTGTTCAAGCACTACGGTTACATCTGTTTTCCCAACCTGATGCCAAGTAAAGTTCTCGTTGACCATGACTGATTCTGAGAGGTCAAAGCTGTTGGTTTTACGCCATTGGGTGGATTGGTCGAAATGAAGGTCAACGATGATCTGCTTTGGTTCATCGCCGTCATTAATCGCGTAAGCCGACACTGTATTAATCAGCGCTTGTTCTGGTTCGTTAACCTCATCATGCGAGAATGTCGTGCTATCAAGTGTGTAAGAGAAGTTATCCACCCTGATTGTTGTTTTTTCGTCACAGCGTTCGCCAGAGCATGAACCATCGCTGTTGCCCTTTATCTCCCAACCATCGTTAAGCTGCTTGATATCCATATCTTGGCCGACGTAGCGTCCGTTGTCGCCGCCAACCCAAGCGTAACCAAGGTTATGTGCTAAGTAACTTAATGGGCGAATAAAGCTCGCATTATCACTGACTAAGGCTCGTTGAACCTCGAGGTTGTTGTGCTCTTCAATGGCCTGTTCTTGATAGTAAGGCAAACCTGCGTCTGGGTGGTTGGGATAACACCATGTGTCGTCACTGTCTTGGTCTCGTTTAATGAGGCCGTGATAGCCTGAGCCCATGATTACCCAGTCATCTTGAAGGCCTGCGATATCCCACACGTTCATGCGAGAGATAAGCGCTGTTTTGTGTTGTTGTGCTTCTGTATGAGTTAGTGGGCGATAGTCGGAGCGACACACATCTTCCCCAAGTTTGTCCAAGACAATTTGGTCTGAATATATTTTTGAATGAGCCGTCAAAGGTATTAACGATAGGGCAGTGCTAAATAGAATGGTTTTACTGACGTTGAGCATGAATAAATTCCTAGGTGCCATTATTTGGCTATTGTTTTTAGATGTGATTTATATGTGTTGTCATGAGTATTGTTTAAAGCCGAGGGTCTCTAGCGGGGTGTACTCTGTCATATAAAACAAAGCCAAAAGTACTGAAATGAATTGAAAATAAATACTTATAAATATCAGAGAGTTGTACTGATCAACTTATCGTTTGATAAAGACTTATCTTGATTGATTTCAATTACTTTCAACCATCCAATTAATGGGCGGTTAATTGTTGAACGTTTGTGTTTCTGTAACTTTGTTATTTAGAAAATGGATTTGGAAAAATAAGTCAGCAAGATTGATTAGAAAGAATTATTGCTTACAGGATAGGGAGTGTAGACGTAAGCCTAAATAAGAAAAAATAATGTGATAGGTAGGATCAAAAAAGCAGCAAACAACTTTTCGATTATTGCTGCTTTTTTGTGTGTATCGAGTTAAGTTAATTGGACGCGATTAAGCATCCCCAGGTTTTTCCCGTTTGCTGTTCCAACCCATAAAGTTGTAGATGTTGTAACGAGCAAACCCGATTTGTTCGTGCAGAGCAAAGTCTGTTACCGCAAAGTTATACCACAGTGGCAGCCATGAAATTTGAGCTGCCATGTAATCGGCTCTTACCGGAATCACGTTCAATCCAAAGTGGTTGAAGTAGAGTTCACTACGGCGAATGTGCAGGCCAGATGAAACCAGCACAATGTTGTCGAATTGGTGATGTTTCATCAGGTCGCTGGTCAGTTGCGCATTTTTCCAAGTGTTTACGCTGTTCGGTTCTTGGATGATGTCAGCTGTTGGTACGCCAAGTCTCAGCAATTGTTGTTCGTAAATTTCCGCTTCTGTTACGCCATTGCCTTGTGCATCGCCACCACTGATGATTACTTTGCACTTAGTGTCCGATTTTGCACAATCTTTATATTGGCTTGCCGTTTCACTGATTCGACCATAAGAGAAAAAGGCTGGTTCGAACTCTTGTGTACTTTTAATTAACTGCGTTCCTGCACCCAGAAGAACAATCGCATTATTATCCGACCACTGGATCTCAGGCTTACTTTCGTAATTCGCTTGTAGGTCGTCTAATAAATAGCGAGGGATAAAACCTGAACCAATCAACACAAATGACGATATAAGAACAAGAGACAAAAAAGTGGAAGTTGCTCGCCATTGAAGTAAGCGTGTTATGAAAACGAAGAGTAGAAGAAGTAAAAGTATAATAAAGCTCATGGTGATCTCGTTACCGAACTGGTGTCAATTTGATGCAGCATATTGAGGTGTTGCATCATATATCAATCACGATGATTCTTCATAGTTAACTCATTGTATTATTGAACAAATGCACGATTTATTGCGATTAAATACGATAATTAATCGGAGCACGACTAAAAGTGCTTTATTATTGTTCAATAACCCCTAATAAAATATAGGTATATAAACGAAGGAGTTATTTAAACCCTATTTCGTATTATTTAAATCAGTTACTTTCGCTTGCCTTAAATCACTACCCATCATTTATCGACTCAAATTTTCAAAGTAATTCTGAACAAATTTAATAAACACTTGATGCTTTTTAGCTGGGTAGATGACTTGCGGATAGAACAGATAAATACTGTTCCCTTGTTGTAGACACTCGTCAGGTAACAATCGCTCTAACTCTCCAAGTTCAACTTCTTTGTCAACGTAATAACTCGCGATACGAATAATGCCGCTTCCTACCATGGCTTGTTGCTTGAGTAAGTGATTGTCATTGCTTGAGAGCCAACCTGAAACATCGATATTCGCCGATTTTAAAGGCCACTCGGTTTGATGCAGTGTCGCTAAACATTGATGATGACTTAAATCGCTCACGCTGGTGGGGCGACCAAATTGATTAAGATAGCTGGGCGTTGCAACCAAATCGTGCTGATAGGTAATCAATCGTTTCGCGATCATGTTATCTGGCGGGGTATTGGTGGCACGAAAGGCGATATCGATATCATCTTGGTTGAGATTAAAGTTGGTGTAACTGCTATTAATCTCAAAGCGAACCTCAGGGTATTGCTGTCTAAACTGCTGGCAGATATCGAACAGGAACACCTCTGTAAACATCTTTGGTGCCGTAAGGCGTAACGTGCCTTTTACGATGTCGTGTTGCTCCGAAACGCTGCGCTCAAGCTGCAATACTTGAGAGCGAATGGTTAAGCCTTGTTGTAGTGCGCGTTCGCCTTCTTGGGTTAGTCGAACACTGCGGGTGGTTCTTACAAGAAGAGGGCACTGTAAGTCGCTTTCTAGCCGTTTGATTTGCTCTGAAAGGTAGCTCTTGGATATGCCAAGCTTTTCCGCTGCTTTGGTAAAGTTAAGTTGTTGAGCAAGTTCTACAAATAGGATCAATCGTTCTATTCTTTTGTGCTCGTTCATTCGCGTATTCCTTCAAAGCTGCCTATTTATATTGTTCGCTATACCAAACAATCATTTCGTAACTAGCATATTCTGTTTTTTAAAAAGAACAATATGATAGAGGCATATTTATTGGCATCAAACCTTCTAAGCGAGATCAGGTATGACGAACAGCATTGATTCAACAAACAAAAACGATAATCAAAAGAGTATCCCACTATCAAGCCACCTAGAGGGTGTTGGGCAAATCGCCTATGGATGCATGGGGCTTGGAGGTGGCTGGAACGACAACCCGGTAACGGCGTCTGATGTAGCGCAAACACGTAGCGTAATCGACACAGCACTGGAGTCGGGAATCAACCTGTTTGACCATGCTGATATTTATACTTTTAGCAAGGCAGAGCAAGCCTTTGGCCAAGCGTTACAACAAGCCCCTGAATTACGTGATCAGATGTTCATTCAATCCAAGTGTGGTATTCGCTTTGAAGGTGAAGGCAACGTTGGCCGTTATGATTTCTCGGCAGATTGGGTAAGCCAATCGGTAGAAGGTATTCTGAACCGTCTGAATACAGAAAAGCTCGACGTGTTGCTTTTACATCGTCCTGATCCGCTGATGGAACTCGATGAACTGGCAAGAACGCTTGAGAATCTGAAAGCTCAGGGCAAGGTGGATTTCTTCGGTGTGTCCAACATGAACAGTCATCAAATCCAGTATCTACAGTCGGCGCTCAGTCAGCCTATTGTCGCGAACCAAATTGAAATGAGCTTGGCAAAGCTTGATTGGCTTAATGATGGCGTGATGATTAACTCGCAAGGTCATCACCAATCTGATTTTGCTGCAGGCACATTGGAGCATTGCCAAATGAAGGGCATTCAATTGCAAGCTTGGGGCTGTTTGGCACAAGGTCGTTTTGCAGAGCAAGGCTTGTATTCAGAACACGAGAACGTGAAAAAGACCGCGCATTATGTCGCGCAATTAGCCAATCAATATGGCGTAGAAAGTGAAGCGATTGTGTTGGCGTTTTTACTGCGTCACCCTGCTGGTATTCAGCCTGTCATCGGCACTACTAATCTCGATCGAATTAAGGCATCTGCGGTTGCGACTCAGATTAATCTCACTCGTGAAGAGTGGTACAACTTATACGTGTACTCACGTGGTCAGGCGTTGCCATAGGGGATGAATATGTTGAATCAAAAAATCGTACAGCAACTCGTGTACAGCGCACTCGACATCGCAGGGCACAACAATCAAGCCATCGCTGTGAGTGTATGTGATACACATGGTGAACTGCTAGCGTTCTCCCGAATGGACAACGTTAGCGTGCAAGCGGGTTTGTTGGCTCAAAACAAAGCTTATACCTCTGCTAGAGACAGACAACCGAGTGGTAACTTGGGCGCTTGGGCAAGAGAAACAGGGAAGGACCTCAGTTACTGGACCGATTCAAAGATCACTGGCTTCAAAGGTGGTGTTCCAATTGAACATCAAGGACAGGTGATTGGCGCTATTGGTATCAGCGGATTGAGTGAAGACGACGATGAAGCATTAGCTGAGAAAGTAATTCGATTAGTGCTTTAAGTTCTACTGTTTACAAAAGTGGCTCTGACATAAGACAGACAATAAAAAACCGATGCACATGCATCGGTTTTTTTGTTGGTCGAGCTATTCGATTCAGAATTAAGCGTTTGCTTGTTCCAAGTCTTGTTGCTTGTCTTTCTTACCTAATAGGCGACTTGTGATTGTACCAGCTGTCATCGCACCAGATACGTTAAGCGCTGTACGAGCCATATCGATAAGTGGCTCGATAGAGATAAGCAGTGCTGCAATCGTTACAGGAAGGCCCATAGCTGGAAGTACGATAAGTGCTGCGAACGTTGCACCGCCACCCACACCTGCGATACCGAAAGAGCTCACTGTAATAATTGCAATTAGAGACAGAATGAAGTTGATGTCCATTGGGTCGATGCCAACCGTAGGTGCCACCATAACTGCTAGCATTGCAGGGTAGATACCCGCACAGCCGTTTTGACCAATTGTCGCGCCGAAAGAGGCTGATAGGTTAGCAATTGCTGGTGGCACGTTTAGCTTCGTGATTTGAGCTTCAACATTCAGAGGAATCGTTGCTGCAGAACTACGCGAAGTGAAAGCGAACGTTAGAACAGGCCAGATTTTTTGGAAGTACTCTTTCGGGTTTACACCAACAAAAGAAACCAACACACCGTGAACCACGAACATCAGTAGAATTGCAACGTAAGACGCTACGATGAAACCTAGCAGGCTTAAGATGTCAGAAGCGCTTGATGTTGCTACTACCTTCGCCATTAACGCTGCGATGCCGTATGGCGTTAGTGCCATGATCATCTTAACTAAGCGCATCACGATAGATTGAGCCGCTTCAACAAAGGTACGAATTGGAGATTCTAGCTCTTCTTTCTCTGCCATTACTTTACGTGCAGCAATACCCGTTAGCACACCAAAGATAACAACCGCGATGATAGACGTAGAGCGAGCGCCCGTTAGGTCTGCAAATGGGTTGGTTGGAATGAAGCTAACCAGCATTTGTGGAATCGTTAAGTCAGAAACAGTACCAATGCGGCTTTCTAGCGTTGCGATACGTGCTGTTTCACGCGCACCTTCTGTCAAACCTTCAGCAGATAGGCCGAATGCTTGAGTCACTACAATACCAACAATCGCAGAAATCGCTGTGGTTGCTAGCAACACAGAGATTGTGATGCCAGAGATTTTGCCCAGTGAACCGCCTTTTTCAAGCTTCACTACCGCAGCAATCATTGAAACCAATACTAATGGCATGATCACCATTTTCAGTAGGCCAACGTAACCACGACCAACAATGTTTACCCAGTCTAGCGTTTCTTTAATAACCGGGTTGCCTTCACCAAATAAAAGCTGAAGACCTAGGCCGAAAGCACTACCAAAAACTAAACCTAATAGAACTAAGCGCGATAACGTGTTTTCTTTTTTCTGCTGTCCGTAGAGAAAGAAGAGGATACCAGTGAATATCGCTAAGGCAGCGATAGCTGAAAATGACATTTGTTTTCCTTATGAATTTCTTTGAATCGATAGGGCGCTTAGATATATGGGCGCAAATACTGTTAGCTACAGTAGCGACCTGTAACAAAACGTAAAATAAGGAAAAGTAATTAAATAGAACGATAGGTAATATCCACTGAATAGAATGAGTGGATATCCAACATTGTGGTGAATAGATGAGCTTTTTAGCGATATTTTGCCAATAAATTAAGCATGTCGCTTGACGAGTAAATTTCTATATTTTGGAAATTATTTTCGAACAATCGGAACAACATGGCTTGTGCAACGTCTTTTGCCTGAATTGGACGCAGGTTTTTGAATTTGCCAAACATAAATGGCGACAGCAGAGGAAAGATGCTCTGTAGCAGTTTTTCATCGACTCTTGGTTCTTCTCGTTCACCCACCAGTGGCCCAGGACGTGCAATGAACAGTTGCTTAAAACCGATGCGTTTTAAGTTCTGCTCCATCTGCCCTTTACACTTGAGGTAGTGTGAATAGGAATCAACGGATGCGCCGTAACTGGATACAACCGCAACACGTTGAACCCCAAGAAACTTCATCGACTGAGCTACGTGGCTGACCAACTCTACATCGACTTTACGCAATGCTTCTTTCGAACCTGCCTTTTTCTTGGTCGTACCTAAACAGATAACCCCGAGATTGGGTATGGCTTGGGTATCGTCCCAACTCGTAACTTGCAAGTCACTGTGAATGAGCGTGTGGAGTTTGTCGGAATGAAACTGCGAATCTAATGCTCTGCGGGATAAGGCATAAATATGATCAACCGCGGGTTCATCGATGAGTAGGCTCATCACATGACGACCGATTAGCCCAGTCGCACCAGCCACTACAACTGATGTTTTGTCTCCAGAAATGCTCATAGCTATCCTTAACTCGTTTGCAAGTGCTTGTTTAATATAAACAGTGTTTGAATTTTAAGCGAACAAAAGTTTGATAAATGAGGGCTAATACTTGGTCGTTAATGGTGTGGTTATAGAGTAGAGTTCTGAGTCCGGTATTAATTTAGCTCCAAACATAACAAAGCCCGCTGGGCGACGGGCTTGTTATTTACTTTTTTACTTTTTAGGTAAAGGATAGTGGGATTTTCCTTACCTTTTTGCTAGCTTTCTTACCGGATTTATTTGGTTTTCTTTTACTTGAATTTGGAATCATTGCACCTCCTAAATCTTTTCTGAGCTTTTTTAACTAATTGCTTCGAGTAATGACTATTTGCTTATGAAACGTAGTTACTTATGACACTTTATTACTTATGAAACGTATAACTTTGTTCTAACTTTTTGTTGCTTCAGTGTGGGTGTTCACTGTGTGAGTACTTATCAATGGAGAGATTAATAAGTACTTTTAATAAAGCATAAACGATGCCAAAACGTAAGTTGTTGATCTTTCGTCCTAGCAGGGATTTGGAATTGAACTCGTGTCTTTTTGATTCTCAATTTGACAAAAAACGGTAAGGAACTGTTTAAATTAAGAACACTCTCTGCGGTTTCTGCTAGTTAGGCATAGATACAGCTTTGCTTAACACGTAAACTGAGGCGTAATTCACATAGACCAAGGACGTGCTATGAACCTCAAGCTTGATACTCTCGCTCCCACTCAGATTTATCACCTGATGACACAAACCGTCGTTCCTCGCCCTATAGCGTGGGCATTGACGGAATCTTCTGACCAAGAGTACAACCTAGCACCTTTCTCTTATTTCACGCCTGTTTCCAGCAATCCACCGCTACTGATGCTATCGGTTGGGAAGAAGCCAACGGGCGAAATCAAAGACACCACTCGTAATGCCCTTGAAACGGGTAAGTTGGTCATTCATATTGCGTCAGCCAGTTCTGCAGAAGTGATGACGGCGACAGCAGCCACGCTCGATCATGGTGAGTCTGAAGTAACCGCGAATAATATCGAGTTAGTTGAGTTTGAAGGTTTTTCTTTACCTAGAGTGAAGGAGTGCGCTGTGGCTTTTGGTTGCACATTGTATGAGGTAAAAGAAGTCGGTGAAGTGCCGCAAAGCCTTATCTTTGCTCAAGTTGAACAGGTGTATATCTCTGAAGGTGTGCTCGACAAAGAAAGCGATCGCTTGAAGATTGATGCGCTAGCGCTTGATCCTTTATCTCGACTAGGCGGAGGCGAATACGCCACGCTGTCCAATGTGTTCTCTGTCACTCGTCCTAAGTAAGCGTTAACTATTTAGCTCCAGCGAATACGATCGTTAACCCCCATACCTCAATCTAAGTACCACTTATATTATGTTAGATACAAAATACTCGCAGTACATCCAACATCGCATTGACCAAAAAACTAAGCCGTTAGGCGCTCTTGGTTTACTGGAAAAGGTTGCCCATCAACTGGCTCTGATTCAAAGCCAAGGTAAAGAGTCTGCGGTTGAACATATCGAATTGAACAAGCCGAGCATCATCATTTTTGCAGGCGATCATGGTATTGCTGATGAAAGCGTGAGTATTGCCCCGAGTGCTGTCACACAACAGATGGTATTGAACTTCCTAAGCGGCGGCGCGGCGATTAACTGTTTTTGCGCAGTAAATGATATTGATATTACTGTTGTGGATACTGGGATTTTGTTACCAATCGAATCTGAGAATCCAATGCTGATCTCCCAGCGTTTGGGTACACGAACCAATAACTTTGCCAATGAAGCCGCAATGAGTTTAGAAACGGTTAAACGTGGGATTGAACTGGGCTCAGCGCTTGTATCTAGAACCATTTCGGATGGCACCAATATCATCATGTTTGGTGAAATGGGCATAGGCAACACCAGCAGTGCTTCTGCGATTTTAAGTGCGCTAGCAAACCGAACTGCAGTTGAATGTGTTGGTCTAGGCACTGGTATCAATAACGAGCAGTTAGCACGAAAAGTCGAGGTGGTTGAGCAGGGTGTTGCTCGTTGCAAAGGACTCGATCCTAAATCGATTTTAGCTCAAGTCGGTGGTTACGAGATCGTGCAAATGGTCGGTGGTTTCCTTGGTGCTTATCAAAGCAGAACTCCTGTATTGGTCGATGGTTTTATCGTGTCAGTCGCTGCGTATGTCGCGACGTTAATTGAACCGAATTGCCGTGATTACATGATCTTCGCGCATCGCTCTGAAGAGTCAGGGCACAAAATCTTATTAGAGTTGCTAGGCGCTGAACCGTTGCTTGATCTTGGACTTAGGCTGGGCGAGGGCACAGGAGCGGCACTGGCCATGCCAATCATCCGAGCAGCAGCTGAGTTCTATAACAACATGGCGAGCTTCGAGAGCGCTGGAGTCACGGTTTAATGAGCAATACGTCGAACAGATCTTGGAAAGAGCGCGCTGCTTATCAATGGCAACTGTTTTCGTTGGCGATGGGCTTCTTTTCCCGTTTGCCAATGCCAAAGAATACGCCCTATTCAGAAGAGCGTATGAACCGTTCTGGTCGTTATTTCTCAACAGTCGGTTTGTTGCTTGGCGTCTTGTGCGGTGGTTTGTTTTCACTGCTTGATACTGTGTTACCAAGCTCGACTGCCATCTTTTTGATGATGAGTTTCAGCTTGATGCTGACCGGTGCTTTCCATGAAGACGGCTTAACTGACATGGCGGATGGTATCGGTGGCGGCATGACATTGGAACGTCGCTTAACCATCATGAAAGACAGCCGCATAGGCACATACGGTGCGTCTGCGCTGATCATGGCGTTGTTAGGTAAGTGGATTCTGCTCAATGAACTTGTCAGCTTGACTGGATTATTTATGGTCATCGTGACGAGCTACACCTTTAGCCGAGCGATTGCGGCATCCCTTATTTATGACATGCCTTACGTCAGCGACTTAGACACGAGCAAGAGTAAGCCTTTAGCTAACAAACAAACCAAGGGTGAACTTGTCTTCCTTATGTTGGTTGGCCTGTTACCAAGCTTGTGGTTTGGGTTAGCGTTTACGTGTGTTTTAGCTGTGATTGCTTACCTGTTTAGAGTGGGCTTCAAAAAGTGGTTAATTGCACGCATTGGTGGCTTTACTGGTGATTGTTTGGGCGCGGCTCAACAGTTGATGGAACTAACGATCTACGTTGTGTTTGCCGCTGCTTTTTATAACGGCTTTATGTAACGCATTCAGGATTTTAGAGACAACATATGACAACCAACAATCAAACGTATCAGAGTCATCGCCATCTTGTTTTAGGCGGCGCGCGCTCGGGTAAGTCGAGTTTTGCAGAACAACAAGCATTATGTGCACTTGAAGCATGTTCAAATGGGCGTTTGCATTACATAGCGACTGCCACCTATCTTGACGATGAAATGCGAGAACGCATCGCTCATCATAAAGATCGTCGTGGTAAAGAGTGGATTGAGCATGAAGTGCCTGTCGAGTTAGCCACGAAACTGCAGTCGTTTAATCAAGACGATGTTGTACTGATTGATTGCCTCACACTCTGGCTCAACAACATTATCTTTGAACTGGGCGATGAAGCGACCAATGAGCAAGTCGAAGCTGTGGTTGAAGCTTTGGTGAGAAGCGTGGAACAAAGCCCAGCACAGGTCATTATGGTCTCTAATGAAGTGGGTTTAGGTATTGTTCCTCTGGGTAAAGTATCGCGCTTGTTTGTCGACAATGCAGGGCGAATGAACCAAGCGCTCGCTCGCGTTGTCGAACGAGTTACGCTGATAGCGGCAGGATTACCGTTGAATTTAAAACCCTCAAATCATTCGTTTGATTCTCAAGGCTAGGTCACATACATGGTCAATGGAACAACCAAAAATATCTATTTGTTGAGACACGGCAAGGTTGAAGGGAAGGCCGCACTGAATGGTGTATCTGACGTATTGGTGAATCCAGAACTTCAACAGCAAATATGTGAGGCCTTGGTGCAGCACAATGTGGTTTTTGATGGTGTGGTTGCCTCGCCATTAAGACGCTGCAGCGACCTAGCAAACTTATATTCAGAGCGTGTGTCGGTACCTTTGTCGATTGCACCAGAATTTCAAGAAATGAACTTTGGTGAGGTGGACGGCATTGCATTTGATGAGCTTGAAGATAAGTGGGCGATGCTAGACACTTTTTGGCAAGACCCTGCAAATCATCAACTGACTGGTGCAGAAAGTTTACAGAGCTTCCACGACAGAGTAACTCAAGCTTGGTCGCAACTTTTGAATAACCCAAGTGACAATCTATTGCTGGTTACTCATGGTGGCGTAATTCGAATGTTATTGGCGCATTGCCTTGATATTGATTGGAAAAATCCGAGTTTGTACTCGAAGTTATCGATAGAGAATGCATCGATAACCCATATTCAAGTCACTCAGTTTGCACAGAGCTTTATCAGCGTTAAAGCGATAGGGCTGCCTGTTCTCTGAGTGTTCAAAAACACAGTTTTAAGAATTAACATTCAATTAGAACTGTAAATAGAAAAAGTATTAGAAGTATAAAGCGGTGTCTATAACCGCTGTGCCAGATTGGCACTACTACCTACGTGAAAGGAATTTAGTCATGACAACACCGAGTTGGGATCTAAGCATTGCTTATCGCGATCTTGATGATGCAAAAATCGAACAAGACATCGAACTCATTCAACAGTGTATTGAACTCTTGTACCTGCATGTTGAAAAGCGTCACATCATTCTTGCAATGCAAAACGCAATCCAGACCTCAGAAGCGGCAGGCACGTTACTGAGCACAATTAACACCTTTGCTAACTGCCACGCTTCAGTAGACGCGACCCACACAGAAGCTAAAGCATTGCTTGGCCGTGTAGCTAAGCTGAACTCAGAAATGTCTCAAGCGTTTAGCCCTTATGAAGACACGTTAATTCACGCTGAACCAGAGTTTATTGATGCGGTTTTAGAACACGAGAGTGCAGATGTTGCGGGCCAACGCTTCGCGATTGAAAGCTCACGTAAGTTATCAAGCAGCCGTCTCAGTGTTGCTGAAGAGCAGCTTTTAGCAGCAATGAAAGTCGATGGGCGTGATGCATGGGGGCGTTTATACGACAACCTAACGGGCTCTTTGAAACTGTCGCTAAAACTTGATGGTGAAGAAGAAGCGCTTGGTTTCTCGCAAGCTGCTAGCTTGTTGTACGGTAGCGAATTCGACAAACAAGAGCCTGCATGGCGCGCGGTTCAAGGTGCAATGAAGACGCACCAAGAGTCGTTTGCTTCGATCTTAAATGCGCTTGCAGGTTGGCGCCTGACTGAAAACAAAAAGCGGTCGAAAATCGCAGATGTACATTTCTTAGATCCAAGCTTGCACGGCAGCCGAATTGTGCCTGAAACGCTAGACACCATGATGTCTGTGGCGAAAGCCAATCGCGCAGTAGGCCAGAAAGCGGGTCTGTTGATGGCAAGAGTTCACGGCTTAGATGAAATGAAGCCATGGAATCACTTAGCTGCAATGCCGCCATTAGGTGACAGCGAATCTAAGGTTTACCCATTTGATGAAGCGATTGAAGTGATCAAAACTGCTTTTGCTGAAGTGAATCCAGAGATGGCTGACTTCGTTGCTTTGATGGTTGAGAATGGTTGGATTGATGCCGCACCAGCAGCCAACAAACGTTTAGGCGCTTATTGTACTAAGTTTGCCGCGACACGCACGCCGCTTGTGTTCATGACTTGGAGTGGCAGCCGCTCTGACTTAATGACACTGGCGCACGAGCTGGGGCACGCGTTCCACAACTGGGTAATGAAAGACATGCCGTTGTGTAAGACACGTTACCCAATGACGCTAGCAGAAACAGCTTCTATTTTTGCTGAAAACATCGTTCGTGATCACTTGTTAACGCAAGCCCAAACACGTAATGAGAAACTTGAGATGCTGTGGGAAGAGCTGTCTTCTTCGTTAGCGTTAATGGTCAACATCCCAGTGCGTTTCGAATTTGAAAAAGCGTTCTATGAGCAGCGTGAAAAAGGCGAACTGACGGCTCAGCAATTATGTGACCTGATGGAAAGCACTTGGAAAGAGTGGTACGGCGATGCAATGACCGAAGCCGATCCTTACTTCTGGGCGAGCAAATTGCACTTCAGTATTTCTCAAGTGAGCTTCTACAACTACCCATACCTGTTCGGCTACCTGTTCAGCAAAGGTGTTTACGCGCAGCGTGATGCGAAAGGCGAGCAATTCTACGGCGATTATGTGTCATTGCTTCGTGATACGGGTAGCATGATGGCGGAAGAAGTGGTTCAAAAACACTTGGGAATGGACCTGACTCAGGCTGATTTCTGGCAACAAAGCATCGACATGGTCAAAGTTCAAATCGATGAATTTGAAAGATTGCTCGATCAGGAAGATTAATTGATCTCAATCTGTTCATGGCAGGTAAGAGCTGTGTTAGCTTACGTGGCTCTTATCTTGCTGACATAGTCTGAGAAAAGCCGAAACAGCCAAAAGTCTCTTTAAATAGAGAAAGTTATTTGGAACAGATGTCGGTTAGTCAAGTCAGCAGGTAATATAAAAATATATGGGTAGTATTTGTGAGTGATAACGGAGTTTCTGTTGATAAGTGCGATCCTAGCAACACAATTTCTATGTACAATTTATTAACATACGGCCGTGCAATTAAGGAGTAGCGCATGACGAAGACCCTCTTTCGCCAATCATTTCTTTTTGACAGCCTAGATCTTGAGCAAGAAGTGTTTGCAGGACAGACCGTACTGAGTAACGGTGTTCAAATTAAGCTTCATCAACGCGGTGTCTTGGAAGTGATTCCCGCGGATTTTAATTCTGAAACCAAGAACATCATTTTTTCAACCGGTGTTCATGGCGACGAAACCTCACCAATGGAGCTGATCGATAAGCTCATTGAGGATATTGAAACAGGCTTCCAAGTAGTAAGCGCGAGATGCTTGTTTATCATCGCTCACCCAGAAGCCACTAACGCGCATACTCGTTTTCTTGATGTGAATATGAATCGTCTGTTTGATGAAAAGCAGTACGATAGCAATCGAGAAGTGGATATCGCTAAGAACTTGAAGTTCTTGGTGACTGAGTTTTACAAAGAAACGGAACCTGCCACTCGTTGGCATTTAGATCTGCACTGTGCAATCCGTTTATCTAAGCATTACTCGTTCGCAGTGAGCCCTAAGGTTCGCCATGAAGTGCGCAGCAAAGAGCTGTTTGATTTCATTAACAGTGCGCACGTGGAAGCAGTGTTGTTGTCAAACGCACCAACTAGCACGTTCAGTTGGTACAGCGCTGAAAACTTTGAAGCGCAAGCACTGACAATGGAGCTAGGGCAAGTAGCGAGAATTGGTGAGAACCAACTTGATAAGCTAACGGCTTTTGACTTGGCAATGCGTAACTTGATTGCTGAAGTAGAACCAGAGCATTTACCGAAGCGAACCATTACTTATCGCGTGAGCCGAACCATTGTTCGTTTGCATGATGATTTCGATTTCATGTTCTCAGATTCAGTAGAGAACTTTACCGCGTTCAAGCACGGTGAAGTATTCGGCCATGATGGTGATAAACCGTTAATGGCGAAGAATGAAAACGAAGCGGTGGTGTTCCCAAATCGTAATGTTGCTATCGGTCAACGAGCGGCCTTAATGGTGTGTGAAGTTGAAACGCGATTCGACCATGGTCAGCTTGTGTACGATTAATATCGACTCGGGTTTAAACGACGAAAACAACCGCTCAACTGGTTGAAATATCAAGGTTCACATTACGGTGTGAGCCTTGAGTTTATTTGGGGATACAGGTAAGGTTACGCGAACATTTTCAAAGTAGCTTGATATGGATTTCCAACAACTTCTTCACCAAAAACAGCGCAAATGGGCGAGAGCCATTTATCTGATGGCAGCACTGCTTGTCGCGCTGAGTGCAATTTACCTAATGGTTGGCGATCTCTTCATTTCTCCTCTGGGCACCTTGTCCACGTTAGAACAAAAACTACTGATTGATTTACGCCTACCTCGATTATTGGCAGCTATTGCCATCGGGGCAGGGCTCGCAGTATCTGGCGCAAGCTTACAAGTGTTATTAGGCAACGTATTGGCAGAGCCAGGTGTGCTCGGTATTTCTGGCGGTGCTAGCCTAGCCATGGTGATTGTGCTTTTCTTCTTGCCGTTTGCTCCTACTCCAGAACTCTTCATGATTGCCGCCGTTTTAGGGTCACTCTGTTTTACCGTGATTTTGGTGAGCATGGTAAAAGCGATGCGACTGACCACAGCCAAACTGTTGCTGGTGGGTGTCGCGTTAGGCATTCTTTCTGGCGCGATGGTGACATGGGCCTTCTATTTCAGTGACGATCTCAGCCTTCGACTATTGATGTACTGGCTAATGGGCAGTTTAGGTGGCGTGACTTGGTATCAGCACTCGCTAACGTTAGTGATGATCCCGGTGATTATTTGGTTGTGCTTGCAAGGCAGTAAGCTAGATAAAATGATGATAGGGGAGACACACGCTGCGCAGTTGGGCGTGAATGTGCCTAAGTTGCGTTGGCGCTTAATCTTCGCTGTATCTATTTTGGTCGGCTGTGCCGTGGCATTGGGCGGCGTAATCAGCTTTGTGGGCTTGGTTGTGCCACACTTACTTCGTTTAGCGATTGGTACTGATAACAAATACCTGCTTCCTTTGTCTGCTGTTGCGGGTGCTGCTTTGTTGGTATTTGCTGATATTTGCGCGCGTACCTTATTGGATTCTGCCGAGTTACCTTTGGGTGTGATGACCACAAGTATCGGTGCGCCTATCTTCATTTGGATGTTAATTAAAAATCATGATTCAAATTAAGAGCCTGAGCGTTGGCGCTCGTTTATTACCACTCTCATTTGAGCTCAAGCAAGGGCAGGTGACTCACGTTATCGGCCCCAATGGCAGTGGTAAAAGTACCTTACTTGAGGCCATCTCGGGTATCGGTGATGGTTATAAAGGCGACATCAAGCTCGATGAGCAAGACTTATCAGAGTTGTCGCTGCAAGACTTGTCACTGCATCGCGCTTATTTGTGTCAAAGCGCAAGGCCGGCTTTCAACTTAGAAGTGTTCCAATACCTTGCGTTGTCTCTGCCAAGTTCTTCACAAGGACTTGATACTGAAATAAACGCTGCTTTGGAAGAAATCAGCCAGATGCTCGACATTGCAGACAAGCTTCATCGTTCTATTCAAGCTTTGTCTGGCGGTGAGTGGCAACGCGTTCGCTTGGCGGGCATGTGCTTGCAAATTTGGCCGACACTTAACCCATACGCGAAGTTGTTGATTCTCGATGAGCCAGCAGCGCCATTGGATATTGCTCAAGAAGCCTTACTCTACAAGCTCATTGAACGAGTGGCAGAGAAGGGCATTGCGGTTATCATGGCAAACCACGATTTGAATCGTACCCTAAGACACGCTGACCAGGTGCTGCTACTCGATAAAGGCGTGCTGCAAGCTTCTGGTGCTGCGGCACAAGTGTTGACTCCAGAACAACTTGAGTTTGTGTTTAACACACAAGTGAAAAGCATCTCTGTAGATGGTCAAACCTATCTAGTCTTCGAGTAACTTCTACTGTATTCACTCGAATACTCTTCTGTCCCAGAATACTAATTTATAAATGATTAGAAGCATTTACGCTGATTTTGGTTTGTCATTGTTCTCATTTTATATAGTGATGAGAATGATTTCGATTAGTGATATTACTTTGATCTAGATACATAAATGGCATGTTTATCGGTGGTAGTCTCCTTAGCGTTACCTCGATAGGGCCTAAACTCTGAACCTTTTCTCTCGCACTGCGAAACGCACATTGTTGATTTTGTCGTTATTCATGCTTCCTTTAAGCTTGAACATATCGTCGATCGTGCACGAATTGGAAATGGGAGAAGAGGTACATGCGCAGCATCATTGTGGTATTTATGACGCGGTACAAAGTGCCGTTCATAGCAGCAGTTTCCCCATCACAACTAAGACTCAAGCACCTACTTATCAAAAGTTAACGCGCTTTGCGGTATCACTTTCCGTATTCGAACTGCCTCGTACACGTTCACCTCCATTCGCTTAACCTCTGAATATCGTTAACTTTTCATCTGTTTGCGTACGCGTCTATTAGCTACCAATTGGCTAAATGATTGCGTGTGAAAACGGACGCTAATGTGCTTTGGTAAAGAAGGGAGGTACGCACCTCTTACTGTCATACACACGCTTAGTAGATAGTGAACGATCTTCACTGACCATTTTTTCAATACCATTCTTATTGTTGAAACAAATAATAAGAAAAATGAATATGTCGCTAACTCTTGATGATATTTATCGTTATAGTACTATTTAGTCAGTAAATCATAATAATTATCATTACCATTAAGGTTTGTTTATGCCGTTTAAAAAACTTATCGCTACTGTAGCCGTTGCTGCTTCTGCTGTTATTCCTGTCCAAAGCGCGTTTGCTGAGGAGAGTACACTTACTTTCGCGAACTATCGTGACATCCGTGACCTAAACCCACACCTTTATGGTGGTGAGATCTTTGCACAAAACCTTATTTTTGAAGGGTTGGTGCACCTTGGTGAGAACGGTGTTCTTGAACCTTGGCTTGCGAAAAGTTGGAGCACTTCAGAGGATGGTAAAACTTATACATTCAAATTACGTGATGACGTCACGTTCTCTGATGGTAAGCCGTTTGACGCTAATGTCGTGAAAGCGAACTTCGATGCGTTGCTGGATAACGCGAACCGTCACACATGGCTGGAGTCTATCCGCTTGATGGTGGAAATTGAAAAGACAGGCAAAGAGAGTGTGACAGTAGTGGACAGCCACACGGTTCAAGTTGAGTTTGCTGAATCTTACTACCCATTCCTTGTTGAGCTTGGTGTAACACGTCCGTTTCGCTTCCTTTCTCCTGAATGTTTTAAAGACGGAACGACCAAGAATGGCGCGAGCTGTTACGTAGGTACTGGCAGTTATGTTCTGACTGATAACGTGGTAGATCAACGTGCGACGTTCGAGCGCAACGAAAGCTACTGGGGTGAGCAACCACAAGTCGACAAGATTGTGGCAAAAGTAATTCCAGACAATCAATCGCGCCTGCTTTCATTGCGCAGCGGCGAAATCGATATGGTTTACGGTCTGCAACTGGTAAGCGCGCAGTCATACAAACAGTTTGAAAAAGATCCACGTTTTGGCACTGAGCTATCTGAGCCAGTATCGACACGTATGTTGATTTTGAACTCGACCAGCGAAAACCTAAGTGATACTCGTGTTCGTCAGGCTCTGAGTCACCTTACCAACAAATCAATCATCGCAGACCGCATCATGTTGGGTTTAGAAAAACCGGCAGATACTTTGCTTGCGAAGAATGTCCCTTACGCTGACATCGAATTGACGCCATACCAATATGACGTTGCTCAAGCTGAAAAACTGCTGGATGAAGCAGGTTGGAAGAAAGATGGTAAGACACGTAAATTGGACGGTAAACCATTTGAAATCACGCTTTCTTACGACAGTGACAAAGTCGTAGAGCGCACCATCGCACAGTACTTACAAAGTGAATGGTCGAAGGTTGGCCTGAAGATGAACATCGTTGGTGAAGAAGAACAAGCGCACCGAGATCGTCTGAAACAAGGTGAGTTTGATCTATCGTTCAATATTTCTTGGGGTACACCTTACGATCCTCAATCGTTCCTTGGTGGTATGCGTAAGCCGGTATATGGCGATTACGCTGCGCAACAAGGTATTCCACAAAAAGCTGAGATTGATAACCACATCTTAGAAGCGTTGGAAGCCATTGATGAAACTAAGCGCCAAGAGCATTACACGTATGTTCTAAAAACACTGCACGAGCAAGCGATCTACATTCCGATCAGCTACGAACAAAACCGTGCGGTATTCAACAAGCGTGTAGAAGGTGTTGGTTTTAACCCTTCTCAGTTTGAAATCCCGCTACAACGTATGTCTGTAAAGTAAGAAATAGATAATCCTTGTCTGTTTCCTTTACTACTGACTAGCTTATTGACTGACACTCTTTTGGGGGTGTCAGTCTTTTTGCTTACTGTTTTACATTAAGAAAGTAACCGAATGGCTAAATACATCCTAAAGCGATTACTGAGTGCGAGTGTGACACTGTTTTTTGTCTCTTTTATCGCGTTCGCCTTAGTTAATATTATTCCAGCAGACCCTGCTGAAGTGGCACTGCGTGTCAATGACACGACACCGAGCCCTGAAGCCATTGAAGAAATTCGCTTAGAGCTTGGGTTAGACCGTCCGTTTTTAGTCCGTTATACCGATTGGCTCGTATCGTCTGTACAAGGCGACTTTGGTATCTCGTACACTAATACCAATCGACTGGTTTCTGAAGAACTTGCACGAAGCTTCCCATATACGCTGAAACTTGCAGGGTTGTCACTCATCTTGTTGGTGTGTGTCAGTATCCCGATGGGTGTACTCAGCGCCGTGTATAAAGATCATTGGTTTGATCGCATTGTTCGAGTGTTCATTTTTGCCAGTACCGCAATGCCTAACTTCTGGTTGGCCTTCATTCTTATTTGGGTATTTTCAATCAATCTGTATTGGTTGCCAAGCAGCGGTGCGACCACTTTTAGCCATTTCATACTGCCTTCTGTGACTCTCTGTATGGCTTACGTTGCTACCTACATTCGTCTTATCCGTAACTCTATGTTGGATTCAATGAATTACAACTATGTGAATTACGCGCGCGCTCGTGGTATTTCAGAGCACAGTGTCGTTTGGAAGCATCTCCTCAAAAACTCGCTGCAAACCTCAATGACAGCATTAGGCATAGGCATCGTTCGTTTGATTGCGGGCACCGTTGTTATCGAAAGCATATTCGCAATACCTGGCTTAGGCCGACTGGCTTTGGCTGCGATCTTCAATCGTGATTACCCAATTATCCAAGCTTATATTTTGGTGATGGGCAGCCTGTTTGTTGTGTCTAATTTACTGATTGATATTTTACATACGGTGGTCGATCCCCGTCTCAAGTCAGGAGCGAAGAACTCATGATAAGACGTCTACTTTCCAATAAGACCGTTGTTGTTTGCCTGTTTATCTTAACGGCTATCTGCTTGATGGGGGCTTTTGCGCCTTACCTTGCGCCGCACGATCCTAACTTGGCGGATGTTATTAATTCTATGATGCCGATGTCGATGGAGTACCCACTCGGCACTGACCATTTGGGTCGATGCATCTATTCTCGTTTGTTGTTTGGTATTCGTACCACGCTGTATTACTCGCTATTAACCATGGTGATTACGGCAGTTGTTGGCGGCTTCATTGGTGTGGTTTCTGGCTACATGCGAGGCAAGGTCGATTCATTGATCATGCGTGGCTGCGAAGTGATGTTGTCATTCCCGTATGAAATTATTGTTTTAAGTATTGTCGGCATCATGGGCCCGGGTATTTTCAACATCATCATTGCGAACTTTATTGCGAAAATCGCATGGTATGTGCGTATTGTTCGAAGCTCCGTGATTTCGTTTAATCACCAAAACTACATCCTGTACTCACGAACGGTTAAGACACCTCAAAGCTTTATCTTTCGTAAGCACTTAGCACCGAACATCGCTGCTGAGGTCATTATTCTTGCGACCCTAGATTTAGGCTGGATTATATTGAGCATTTCTACACTGTCCTTCCTTGGCTTAGGTGTACAACCGCCAACGGCAGAGTGGGGTGCTATGTTGAGTGATGCTAAAGAAGTTCTCTTTTCTAATCCTGAGCAGATGGTCATCCCCGGGATCGCAATAATGGTTGTGGTGGCGTGTTGTAACTTACTTGGCGACTCTTTACGTGATGTGTTAGACCCAAGAACGGAGCAAAGATGATGTTAGAAGTTAAAAATCTTAGCGTCGCGCTACATAAACCGACACACAGAGAGCTGGTCTCTGATGTGAGCTTTACACTCAAAGAAGACCAATGTTTGGGAATTTTGGGTGAATCAGGTAGTGGTAAAAGCCTGACCTGCAATGCGATTAACGGGTTGTTGAACGACTCTTTCTCTATTTCGGGTCATGCGCTGTTTGAAGGCGAGAATCTATTTGATATGCCCCAGAAGCAGCGTCGTCAATTAAGGGGTGAGAAGATCTCGATGATCATGCAAAGCCCAATGACGGCGTTCGACCCACTGTTCACCATCGGTAATCAAGCCGTGGAAACAATAAAGCAACACCAGTCAATGAGCACTAAAGAGGCTGTTGACCTGTTCTGTGACGTGCTTACTCGCGTTAACCTGAAATCAGTCCGCGACTTAATTAAGAAGTACCCCCATGAACTTAGTGGAGGCATGCTGCAGCGAATTATGGTAGCACTGGCGTTGGTGCTGAAACCCAAGCTGATTATTGCCGATGAGCCCACAACAGCGATTGATTATATCTCGCAGCGTGAAGTGGTTAAGGAACTGCAGTTTGTACGAGAGCAATTTGGTACCAGTTTGATTTTCGTTAGCCACGACCTGAGCTTGGTGTCTCATATCGCAGACAACGTTATGGTTATGAACCAAGGCAAAGTGGTTGAGTATGGCGCTACTCGCAAGGTGTTCACTCAGCCAGAAAGCAAACACACGCGTTACTTAGTGGATACTCGTATGGCATTAGTAAATCGATTTAAATCTGTCATGGAGAGCCGCTAATGTTGATTGAAGTAAAGAACGTCACTAAGGCATTCAAAAACGACGATAGTTGGTTATTCCCTAGCTACCAAAACGTACTCAATGGCGTTTCTATCACAGTTAATGAAGGTGAGTGTGTCGGCGTAGTTGGCGAATCGGGCAGTGGCAAAAGCACACTAGGGAAAGTCATACTCGGTCTAGAAGCGGCTGACAGTGGTGAGGTGGTACTTGGTAACGCCATTTCAAACCTACCAATGCACCAAGTAATGAGTGTGGTATTTCAAGACTACAACACCTCGGTGAACCCGCGATTGACGATTCGTGAGATCATCAATGAGCCTTTGATTAACGATAAGGTCGGTAAGGCAGAGCGAGAGTCCCATTTAGTTCTGTTGCTTGAAGAAGTGGGCTTAGATGCAGACATGCTTGACCGATATCCACATCAACTCAGTGGCGGACAATTACAGCGTGTGTGTATTGCCAGAGCGGTAGCGCCGAACCCTAAGTTTATCTTGCTGGATGAAGCGGTGAGCTCTTTAGATGTCTCTGTTCAGGTGCAAGTTCTCGACCTCTTACAAAAACTCAAACAAGAGCGTCAGATTTCGTATTTGTTTATCACTCACGATATTGCTGTTGCGAGTTTTCTTTGTGATCGTTTGATGTTTTTCAAAGACGGCCAAATCGTCGAGCAAGTCGATGATATGCGAAATCTGAAACACGTACGTGACCCTTACACCAAGAGTTTGTTAGAAGCGGCTAGTTATCTAGAAATACCGTTTGAAACTGAGTTTGACCAACAATGAAACTGACTCATCAAGATTACTTCAAAATAGCGTTTCCATTTATTGTTTCTACAGTCACTCAACCTTTATTGGGTGCTGTGGATACTGCCGTTATTGGTAAGCTTGGCGTTGCTGAGCTTATTGGTGGTGTGGCGATTGGCGCTGTTATCATGAATACCCTGTATTGGTTATTCGGTTTTTTCCGCGTAAGCACAACAGGGCAAAGTGCGATTGCATTGGGTAGAAACAACCATGCAGAGCAGGCAAGCAGTTTAATTCGACCTCTGTTACTCGCGCTATGTGTTGGCGTTATTTTTATCCTTCTGCAGTCATTGATTTGGCAAGGTGCGGAATGGCTCATTGAGCCGGAAGCTGCGGTAGGTGCTAACGCCAAGATATACTTCGATATTATGATCTTTGGTGCGCCTTTTGTTCTGATTAACTACACCATCATTGGTTGGTTAATGGGGCAGGCGAAAGCTAAAGCGACCCTGTTTACGCAAGTGGTCGGTAATGTGCTGAACATCGTGCTCGATATCGTGTTTGTTATGTATCTTGATATGGGGATTGCAGGTGTTGCCATTGCGACCTTAATCGCTCAGATCACCACGTTCGCTATCGGTCTCTATTTTGTCTTCCATACTTGTCAGTTTTCTCTGTGGGAACATGCACGCTCACTTAAAATCTCGTCTAAAGATTTTAAGGTCATCGTGTCATCGAATATGGACTTGCTACTGCGTACGATTTGTATCCTTGTGTTCTTCAACATGATGGCACGTGTGGGATCTCAATTGGGTTCGGACGTACTTGCGACAAACGCAATCTTAATGCAAGTGACCTTTATCATTAGCTACATGTTCGATGGTATTGCGAATGCATCGAGCGTATTTGCGGGTAAAGCAGTAGGGCAGAAAAATCCAAGCTTGCTTGATAATGTCATTAAGTTAAACACGCAGTGGACAACGGCATTCATTATCGTGATGACACTGCTTACCGTGATGTTTAAACATCAAGTGGCCATGATTTTTACGTCATTGCCAGATCTGATCGAGATTTACTTATCGATGAGTCCGTGGTTATTGGTGTTCCCATTAGTAGCGGGCTACGGCTTAACCTTCTACGGTATTTTTACCGGAACGGGAACTACTCGCCCTGTGAGAAATTCGAGTTTCATTACGCTGGTGGTGTTCTTAGTCGTACAGTTTTTTGCTGTGCAGTCGTGGGGCAATCACGGTTTGTGGTTAGCATTTACGTTGTTTTATGTCGGGCGCTTTATCTTCCTTATTCCATTTATTGGGCAGGTAAAACGAAAGTGCTTCTAGTGCATGTGTACTAGATAACCTTAGAGAACTACGTTGAAGTCAGCAATTTTATTGCTGACTTTTTTATTGAGCGTGTAAGCAAAGAATGACATCCTAATCAGCAACCAGAGCTTATAAATCTGTCGTGTGACTTTTGTAAATTAGACAAGGAATCAAGGTGTTAAGATATATTCAGCGTCGAAGAATCAAAAAGGTAATCAAACTCCTGTCTGCAAAGATGGTTAAGAGTTACGGGAGTCGTGATTTCTTCTCTATTGGACAAGTCGAAACCAGTTCTAAGGAGCTGAGCAAGCGCCAACAACAAATTGCATTGGCTTTGTTTGCTGATCCACAAGACCTTGATGCTGAACTGGCACCCATCATTCAATTGTTGAGAAATGATATATCTAACGATTTCTTTGGTGGTGAAGGCTACAACGCACGCGACGTTCTAAACCTTTTAGGTGGCAGTGGCTGGAAGGGCGGTCGCATGGACGATGACATGTCACATCGCATGGGCATGAATAGTCGCTATTAGTTCGCTAATTACTATTTATCTAAGTACATCTTCTACTGTACATATAATGTATCTCCAAAAAGCGGCTTACTCATTAAGCCGCTTTTTTATTCACTTTGAATATTGTTTCCTCAATCAAGATAGAATACTGAGATCCAATAATTCGAAGCAACATCATCTATCGACAACGCATTTCTATGAGTTGTGTGACTCTGATTCCTATCAATATAAAACCCGCTGTTATTGATAAAATTGACGTATATATTTTTCGTTGTTCTTTAAGCAAAAACTATAAACCCTCGAACTGCAATATTGATTGGTTGTTGACCAGTTTGTCTTGTGTGCAGGGTAAAATAATAGAGAGTGGGAAAGTGACAACAATAAATAATAATCTTCTAAAAGTAGCAGTAGGTATGGCTATGCTATCGAGTGTGCCGTCAGTGGCAAACGCTCATGGTTGGTCTGAATTTCCAAGCGCGCGTCAGAACACGTGTTATGAGCAAGGCGGGATTTGGTCGGGTACACCACCAAATGCGGCATGTGCTCAAGCGAAAGATATTTCTGGCTCGTACCCGTTTGTTCAACGTAACGAATACGCAAAAAATATTCAGGATTTCAACAACATCAACGCAGTGAAAGCAGCGATTCCTGATGGCACGCTATGTTATGCCAACGATTCGCAAAAGCGCGGTATGGGTGCGCCTCATACTGGTTGGACTCGTACCGAGCTAAGTACAGGCACGTTTGAATATGTATTCAATGCGACTGCGCCACACAATCCTTCATTCTGGGAGTTCTACCTAACGAAACCTAATGCAGACTTGAGCAAAGGCCTAGCGTGGGGTGACTTAGATCTTATTCAAGAAGTGGGTAATGTTCCTGTAAGCGGTGGCAAATACCGTATTAACGTGACGATTCCATCTGACCGTTCTGGTGACGCAATCCTATATGTACGTTGGCAACGTAACGATGCCGCGGGTGAAGGCTTCTACAACTGTTCAGACATCACTATTTCAGGTGGCACAACACCTCCACCTGAGCCTACACCACAACCTGATCTAGTACGTGGCGACCTGTTCGTATCTGACCAGTTTGGTACACCAGAAATTGGCGACACAGTTAAGTACGACATCATCAACAAGTATGGTGAAATCGCACGTAGCTTCGACATCGTAATTGATGCGAGCAACGTGAACGATTGGGCTCGTCTGCTAGCTTCTGAAATCAACGGTTGGCACGAAGAGTTTAAAGACGGTGCGATCTTCATCGGTGACTGGCATGCCGAAATGGAACACTACATGTACTTCCAAAACGATCCGTCACGCAACTTCTTTAACTCAAAAGATAGCCGTGCTTCAGGTCAGTTAACGCTGATTGAAGGTGGCGACGGCGGTGTTGAGCCATTAAAAGGGGACATCTACGAACTAGTGAAGAGTGACAATGTCGTTAATGCTGGTGACAAAGTTGTGATTGCAACGAGCGAAGCAGCAAACTTAACACAGACTCAAGGTTCTGCCGTTAGCATTCAAAACAACGGAACAGCTTCAATTGTTGTCGATACGACTGCGATTACAGCGAACGAAACTCTGTCGTTCATTGCTAGCTCAATTGAAAGCGAGAGTGTTGAAACCTTCACGTTCGAAGTGATTGCTGATGACGGTGGCGTAACACCAGACCCAGATCCAACGCCGGATCCAGATCCGACACCTGACCCAGACCTAGGTACGTGGGACTCGTCTAAGGTTTACCTTGGTGGTGAAATCGTGACTTACTCTAACCAGTCATGGAAAGCACAATGGTGGGTTCAGGGCGGTGAAAACCCTAAGACGACATACGACAACGACAAATGGGGCGTTTGGCGTCCAGCTAACTAGTCTTTGTTTTAAAGATACTAATTAGCTTAGTCAAAACTACACAGTAACATCAGCACCATGCTTTATAAGTGTGGTGCTTTTTTGTGGGGTATAAGTAAAGCATGATGCGATATCGCCATGAAAATAATAGTACTGGGTCGACTGTGAAGTGAATTGTGTTTATCTTTATTAGTTCAAGTCTGACTAAAGAGTACATTGGGTTAACGGCTGGTTTTTTTCGATGTTCCCATTTACTACTCCATCGAGTGTATCCAAGCCTCAGCTTTTGCGTTTTTTAATGTGTTAGCGAATTATTCCAGAATAAGGTTTTCTTTAATCTCATCGTTAAGATATCCCTGACCAAAATCTGGTGTCATGAATTCGAAGAAGGAGGAGTCTAGAAATCTGGTTTCTAGATAACTCGATTCTAGATAATGGACATCTAAGTGATCAGCACTCGCGTAGGTGGGAATTGCGGAAAACAAAACGATACTGATCGCTGCAGCGATGTTAATGACTTTGTTGCGTTGAGGAGTCATTTTCATAGTAGTGCCCTCGAAAGGTGGGCAAATCCATCTGCCTATGAGAATTGAATCTGAGATGTTTAGAAGTCGTAAGACAAACCAAGCGTAATGATATTGTCGTTGTCGATCGGGCCCATCGATTGGCCGTTCAAGTAAAGGTCACCTTCGTTGGTATTGAAGTAGGTGTATTTCACGTAGGGTGTCCAGTCGTCGATGCTCTTAGAGAGAATAACTTCGTGTTCATTGGTACGGTAATCGCCTTGATGAAAATAGACATTGTTACCGTCATGGGTAAACCCGCCATTGGATCCATCACTGTTTTCGTGAGTGTATTGGTAAGCTAAATCCCAACCGGCGAGTGAGTACCCCGCACCGGCGATGAACTTATTGGTGTTGATCGTGGTGTCGCTTATATTTTCGAGTACTTGCCCTGACTGGTTATATCCCAATCCACTGAATACATTGAAGTTGTCGTTCACTTGATAATCAATAATACCTTCGATTAATAACTCTTCACCGTTGTCCCATTTACCAAGCTCACCGTATAGGTTGAACGTGAAAGACTCGCTGATGTGAAAGTCGTGCCCGTAACCCGCTGCCAGCCAACCCTGGTCATCAAAACCTATATAGACTTGTCCATTTTCTGAGGTATCGATTAATGCGCCAGCTTCTGTGGTGTAGACACCGTTATCTGCAGCATTAGAGGCAACGTTTTGTTCGATGTAAACTTGAGTTGAGGTCGCAAACGCTGCGCTGCTGAGTAATGTAAGTGGTAGAGCAATAAGGTTAAGCTTTTTCATGGATTCTCCAGTGTCGTTCTATTGAATTAACTTGCTAGAGAGTATGTAGTTAAACTGAATTTATATTAATAGGGTCAACTTTAGTTAAAACCTCAGTTTCATTTATGTTTCCTTAAGGCTGATTTGATTGCTTCGCGGGTTTTGATGTGCTGTTCGTCGTTAGCGTAACGGCGGTGATAGAGCATTCGAAACGTGATCGGTCTTAATTTGATGGGGATAGGGTGAACGCGTAAGCCAAGCGCTGGTGCGAGCATTTCCGCAAAAGAGCGAGTAGAAGCGGCGATATAATCTGTCGTGCTTGCCAAAATCAGCATGCTTGAAATTGAGCTGGTTTCAATTCTGACTTTTCGCGGCTCGATATCGTTCTCTGATAAAAACTCGACCGTGTTCATGTTTGCGCGTTTGATCTTGAGCGCAATATGTTCCTCTTGGAAATACTCTTCTTTACTCAGTGTCTCACCAATTCGAGGGTGGTTGATTCGAGTCAGACACACGGGTTCCTCATCGACGATGGTTTCTTCAATCAATGAGTGTTTCTTACTTGAAAGTACATCAATGACGATATCCACTTTTTGTGCAGTAAGCGCATCAAACAGTTCTTCTTCTTCGAGCGGCGCTTCCGTGAAGCTTACGCCTTCTACCTGACTAACGAAATGAAGCAAGCTCTCTGTGCAATAAACCTTAAGGTCATTTTTTTGCTGCTCAACCGTTCCAATGATGTTCAATGGGTCTTCTATCTTGTTAGCGAGTGATACCGCTGCTCCAGTGGGTGCGATACCTCGTCCTTCTCTCACAAATAAAGCCTTGCCCACGACACCTTCGAGTCTCTTAATCGCCGCGCTTACCGCGGGTTGAGAAATATCGAGCTGCTCTGATGCCACGGTGATAGAGCTGTGTTTGTAAACGGCCAAAAATGTCGTCAGTAGATTAAGGTCCAAATTCAGTTCCCTCTATTCCTATTGCCACTCCTCCAAATCATGGTGGAGTCTTTATTAACTCATAAATGAAATGGAGGTTTTAAGTAAAGTTTACACTATATATCAAGGTTCTGTTTATTAATAAACTTGTTTGCATCGGAGTGAGGAAGGAACTTCATTCATTTAATAAATACTCAGACCGATAGGTGAAACTATGAGAACTTTCGCAAAATTATCAATCATATCTACAGCAATGATCATTACGACAACCGCTTTTGCTGCTGACCCAATGATGCAATACAACACCAAGCAGACTAACTCTGATATTCAAAAACTTGAGAAATTTGAATATCACGAGGGTGAAACCCTTGAAGAGTATCTGAGCAACCAACCTAAGGGGAACTTGTACTCTTCAGAAGAAGAGGTGCTTTCTGTGTTAATGGGCGGTGTAAATAATGGTGACTATCGCAAAGAAACCAATTCAGGTTGGAAAGAAGGCCTAATGTTTGAGGGCATTGCACCTTATGGCGATCACATGGTGTCGGGCGCAAACTGGTTCCCACGCACTGAAGAAGTTCAACCGGATGAAATGCGTGTCACGTTCATGGGAACATCACCAATGATTCGCCCGGGGCAGGCAAACACCTCGATATACGTAGAATTGGGTAACGGCTCTAACTTTGTCTTTGATTTAGGTGAAGGCTCTATTGCGAACTACGTAGCGGCGGGTGTCGCGATGAATGAGCTCGACCATATCTTCATTACTCACTTACACGTAGACCATTACGGCTCGTTACCTTACCTGTATCAATTTGGTGGTTGGAATGGTCGCTGGGAAAAGCCGCTTAACATTTATGGCCCGAGTGGTGCGACTCCAGAATATGGCACTCGTCATATGATTGAAGGCATGCAGCAAATGTTGAACTGGCACACCGATGCATTTGATGTGTTCCCATCAGGCAACGACATAGTGGTACACGAGTTTGATTTCCGCGACGACGGTGGCGTTATCTATGACCAAGACAATGTGGAAGTGATTCACTGGCGACGCAGTCACGCAAAAGATGGCGCGTCTGGTTACCGCTTGAATTGGACTCAAGATGACGGTCGAGTGCTTTCGTTTGTTTGGACAGGAGACGGTCGCCCAACCGAGTTGGATTTGAAATACGCAAAAGGCGCAGACTTGTTCATTACTGAACTGCAAACCGAAACGTTTGGTGTGTCTTCGATTATTCAAGGTGTGCCGCCATTCTTAGCACGTTACACCGTTGATACTCACCATACACCAGCGTACGCGGCGGGTTATGTGGCGAATGAAGTACAACCGCGCTTGTTCATGACAACGCACATGACATTCGACCCATATCTCAATGAGGAAACCGTTGCTGAGGTTCGCCACCATTGGCAAGGGCCTTACCACTTCGGTGCGCCAGATGGCATTGTCGTTAACATGACTAAAGATAATGCGTGGGTTCGTGAAGGTATTTTACCTGATTTCCCGAATGCGCGAGCGCCACAATTTGATATGGCAGATGGGTCTGACTTTAGAATCCCGTTGCCGAAAAACAGCCGTGAAGACATACAAGAACAAGAGATTCGTGATTTAGAGTTGGATCCAAAACTGTACTACCCAGAAGGCTACCACCCAGAGCTGTTAACAGAGTGGCCAGTCGACCGTGACATCGTGATCCCAGCTGAACAAGTACCAGAAGCAATGAAGCAAGGTATGAACACCAAGCAAGAATACATGGATAGAGTGCGTGCTCACCACAATCTTGAGCGCAAGTCGGTAAGTCGTCCAACTGAGCCTGGTGAAGGAGCAGGAACCGATAACAAATAGGGTATTTGCAGTGAGGGCTGATATTGCCCTCACATCCTAAAAAGTTAGGTAAACAAACCCATTCTCTTACTCAATCATAAAGCTATTGCTTACAACTTCTTTGCTTAGAATATCTGGAGTTCATTATGAAAAAATCAATTTTAGCGGTCGTTATCCTTTCTTTAGTGGCAGGGTCTGTTTTCGCTAACGGACAGTCAAATGCTCACAACTATCAACCTGGTGCGACGAATAACTCAGAACGATTAGCGGACATTGATCCTAACTACGAACTGACCTTACCTTCAGAAAAAGAAGGCTACACCATGTACGATAACCAATACATGTCAGATGGCGGCACCTACACAACGTACGTCAAACCGAACCCTTCCGATGCAATGCATGTTGCCGATGAAGGCTCACTAAAAATAACGCACGGTGAAGGTGGAGGCATTATGACGGAATACACAATAAAGGATGGCCAACACGCCTTTTCTGTTATGTGTGGATATACCTCGGGTCCTTCATTCTGGGCTGATGGAAAACCAGCGAAGGTATGTCAAGAGGCGCAAGCATTAGCGGTTGCCTTGGAAACAAAAGGGGAATGGGAGATGAAGCAGATGGCTTACACTAGCGCGCCAGCAAGAATCGTGGTTGATAAGTGATTCTTGTCTTCAGAACGCTTGTTATATCGAGCCTCGTTATCTAATCATATTGATTATTTGTCGTGAGATGAAGAGGCGCTCAGGCTGAAATATTCCTGATGTTCCCATCCGCTCATCTCACCAGAAGTTAAGCCAAACAACTAATCAAATTGTTCGCTCAAATTTAGAAGGTCTATCCATGAATAACACTATTAAATTATTGGCTATCGCATGTGTTTTACTTACTCCAATGCTTGTCTCGGCTGCCGAACATAATCACAGTCACAATCATTTCAACCCTGCACTAGAACAACTTGGTGATGACATTATTGGTCTAACCGTGTGCTACAAAAATGGTTATCTCTCTGATGAAAACCAAGAACCTGCTTTCATGAACCTTATCAACCACGCCAATGTGGAAGGAGAGGAGTTAGGGATGTTCTACATGGACAAGTTGGGCCCTAAAGCCGAGCAAATCATGAGTGATGATGAGGCTCGCCGTTTATGGACTGAAGATTATTGTGTTGATTTGACTGATACCTATTTGGACTCAGACAAGTTAGCTCAAAGAGCAAATGAACATCAAGGTCATTCCCACGGACACGATCATGGGCATTACCATAATCATGACCACCATGGACATGGCGATTTGACACCAGAGGTGCTTGAGCAAGATATCGAACGAGGGCGTTTACTCAGTATCAACTAAGCAAAGTAAAATAAGTGTACTTACTTTGTTAGCTCTTGGCACAAAATGGTAAGACTCGAATCGAGTGAGTGACTAGAATTATCTCAAACGAAACAAGTGAGCTAAGACGTATTCTGGTCACTTTATCTAATTCGAATGGATGCTTTAAAAACTCGAAAGAGGATTAATTAATGTACGAACTAACACTACTTCTAAGCTTAATGATCGGTGGCGCTGACAGCACGGCTGAAATGGAAATTAATACCCAATTTACGACTCTTGAGCAATGTAACGAAGAAGGCGCAGCGTTAACCGAGAAGTTAAATGCCACCGATCTTAAAGTGCTCCAAGTTCAATGTGAGCGTGACTAATCAAGAGAGCTAGTTTAACAATATGGGCACATATCTTTGTGTCCATATCACATCAACATAATAACTTATCCCTTACTCTCTCCATCTGAAACTCTTTCGTTAGCCACTACAAGTAAAACCATACTATTAACACGCCTTCGTCAAAATACTATTTCCCTTCCACTTGCTGTTTATATAATTTGAAACAATTTCATCTAACCTGTTGTTAAATATTTACTATTTGTTAGTGTGTTTAGGTGCACATTGAGGATGTGCATCACAATTAGTGAAGAATAATAGTAGGAGTTGCGATGAGTATTATAGTGAGACGGTCTGAACCGTCAGATGCAAAGGGAATCAAAGAAGTTTACGAATGCACTAATGCTTATTCCGGTACGCTGCAACTCCCAAATCCGTCTCTGGAAAGCTGGCAGAAACGAATCTCCAATATCCCTGATAACGTGTACTCCTATGTCGCGTTAATTGATGGAGAAATTGTCGGTAATTTAGGAATGGAAGTGTGTGTAAACCCGAGAAGGCGTCATGTTGCTTCATTCGGTATGGGTGTTAAAGACCATGTATTAGGCAAAGGTGTCGGCAGTCAGCTACTCGCAACCGCGATCGACTTGTGTGATAACTGGATTAACATCAAACGACTGGAACTCACAGTCTATACCGATAACGAACGAGCGATCAGCCTGTATAAGAAGTTTGGTTTCGTTATTGAAGGGGAGTCAGCAGGTTTTGCCTTTAGAAATGGCGAATATGTGGCGGCTTATCACATGGCTCGACTGGTATAGCGCTCGGTTTCTAACACACGGCTATAGCTAACACAGCTAGAGTTCTTTAATAGATAATAAAACGCCACGTTACAAGAACGTGGCGTTTTCTATTTCAGTCAACTGATGCTTTAAAGTGCTTCAGTTTTAACCTTACTTAAGCTGTAAGAGGCTCAAGGTTCGCAGGACGGTAATGTACAGATTTTAGTACCTTACCTTGGCGAACGGTTTTGCCTTCAGATACAAAATCTTCCGCACACTTAGCAATGATGTATTCGCCTTTCTGAACAGCCATCAGTTTGATGTTTTGCTCAGCGTAGAAAGCTTCAGTTTCTGCGTATTCTGTTTCGTTACGACACACTTTGCTCATGTTGCTTGAGTGTACTTCGTCCCAGCAAGGCAGAAAGTCGATTGAACGGTTTTTAGAAACATTCAACAGTAGGTCAATCAGGTAGCTGATTGCTAGGTTGTCTTCTACCTTAGCTTGGCCAAGGTGAACCAAACGTCCCATCAAAACATAAACGCTGTCTACAATAGCGTCCGCTTGTTCGATTTTAGAGTCAGCTTCTGCAAGTTCTGTCAGTTCTTCGATCGCTAGAGAGGTATGTAGCGTATCGCCTTTTTCGTCCATTGTTTCAGGAGCAGCAACAGGCAGATCAAAAGTACTGCGGAACTCTTCAATGTCGCGGTAAAGGTGATCGTAGATTTCTTGGCTTAGTTGAGAAAGGTTCATTTTCCTATCCATTCTGTTTCGTTAATGGATTATTTTATCAAAGCTGGGAATAGGGTGCTAACGCAAAGTGGAGGAAGTCGACTTTTATTCATTGGATCAATGAGGTATTTTGCACACAAACTAATTGATTATTATGTTTATTTACACTTTACTCTTTTAAATATACCAAATATTGATGTTGTCACTAACTTCGGCAGCAGTGGGATCCCAAGTATGCACCAAGCTAGTGAAAGTGAAATTGTTATACGCCGCTTGTACCAAATCACCAATGATTATCGAAAGGGTTTCGATATTCAGATTGCTCAGCTGCTTATCATGGGGCTTGAACGCTTCGATTTAGATATTGGTATTCTGTCTAAAGTAGACGGCAACACTTATCTAGTTGAACATTGCGTGACTCCAGAAGGTGTCGACTTAAAAAGCGGTGACATGTTCGACTACCGTTCGACCTATTGCGAAATTACCTGCAAATCGAGTGGACCTATTTGCATTGAACACTGCGGTAAACACAAAATCTACGCGAGACATCCTGCTTACCAATCCTTTGGCTTAGAATCTTATATTGGGATTCCTATTTTCGTCGACGACGAGCTCTATGGCACTCTCAATTTCTCGAGTGGTAACCCGTATTATCGCGAGTTCAAAGAGTTTGATATTGATGTAATGAAGTTGATGGCTTCATGGATTGAGGTGGAATTGGTCCGAAGGCAACAAGAGCACAAGCTGCAAGAGCTGAACGAGAAGCTAGAATACCAAGCTTTATATGACCCGCTCACACATCTACCGAATAGACGTTGTTTGTTCAAAACGTTGAATGCGGAAGTCGAGCAGCTCAAAGGCTCTTTAGGTAAGGGCACTTTGGCTGTTGTCGATATCGATTTCTTTAAACAGGTTAATGATACTTATGGTCACCAAATGGGTGACGTTGTGTTGAAGAAAGTGGCCAATGTTCTGAGCAACAACACGCAAGAAGGTGAGTTTGTCGCACGCTTCGGTGGTGAGGAATTCATTCTTTGGTACCCAAATAGTAATCCAAGCGGTGTTGAAGATAAGTTCAGATCGCTTTTGGAAGATATGAAGAAAATTACACTCGATAGAAAACCTGTCACGGTATCAATCGGAGCGTGTCATTTTGAATTGAGTACGGGTGATAGCAAAGGGGAAAGGATGTCGGCACTCGATTCTCTGATTAAAGTGGCCGATGAGTGTTTATATATCGCCAAACAAAATGGACGAGATCAGTTTGTATCTCGTCCATATCATCAAGAACGTGCAAGTTCGTAAACACGGAAAACGTATTGCATTTTCCGATTCGGAATCGCTTAACTAAATAGGTAAGGGAACAGTTTACGACGCTCTTCTGGCGTTAAAGACTCAACTCTCGCGATGTTGGTATCTGGGATCGCTTCAGGGTTAGGGTAGTGCTTCAGTACCTTTTCCATGCTTGCTTCACGAATCAAATGGTAAACAGGGTATGGAGAGCGGTTCGTTAGGTTTTCATCGTCTTCTGGATCCGCACCACCAAAGCAATAGTCAGGGTGGAACGTTGCCACTTGGTAAACGCCTTCCCAGTCCTGCTGTTTGATCAGCGCTTCAACCCAATCAATGAACATGTTGTAGTCAAAGAAATCTTGCAGCATGTTAGGAACCACCACCAAGGTCGTCTCTAACTCAGCAACTGGCGTGTTATCTAACTCTACGAAATGCGTCATTATGTCTTCTAGTAACGCTTCTTCCGTATTCGCTTCACTCACAAAGATCTTAATCTGTTTATTACGTTGTGGCTTGGCTGCGAATGGGCACAGGTTTAGGCCAATAACAACATCGTCTAACCATTGTTTTACTTGGTCATGGATGGTTTGAAGATCTGTGCTTTGAGTGTTCGACATAACAGGTTCCGAAATGAAATTTTGCGTAGGATATCAGAACGAACGTCAATCAAAAGCAATAATTCATTGGATACCTTGTCTTAGTTAAGCTTCGGCTAGTTTAGAAGTCGATACTTGCAACTGTTTTAACTGATAGACCCATGCAAATATCGCGACATAGAAGATAGAACCGCCCGCTATCACACCGTTCCAGCCAAATAACTGCCAGCAGTACAAGAGCAAGAATCCACCTAAACTACCGCCAATATAATAGTGAACCAGATAGAGCGCGGTCGCTGTAGCCTTAGCGCTTGGGGCTTTTTGGCTCACCCAAGAGTAGGCAAGGGTATGTGCGAAGAAGGCTCCGCCACTAATCAGTAGTAAACCTGCAAGCATGAACGGCACTTTATCGACAGCAGAAACCAACATTCCGATTAAGCTGATACACACGCCCATTAAGATTCCGTTTAAAGGATCAAAGCGAAGTGTCCATTTGTTGGATAGCTTAGAGCTGACAGTACCAGCCAAGTAACAAAGGAATATGAGTGAGGCCAAACCAACAGGTACTGAGTGCGGTTCGGATACCAGTCTAAAGCCCATTACAGAGTACAGGTTAACAAACAGGGCGAAGTTGGCGCCGCCAATCAACATAGCAAGCCACAAAGTACGGTTTCTTAAGTGCATCACGACTGATCGGTTGTGATGAAAGAACAGCCCTTTTTGAGGTTTGAAATTCTGTTGGTCAGGCAAGCGATAGGCAATAAAGAGTGCACCAAGCAATGAACCGACAACGAAAAACAACACCGTTGCATGCCAATCGAAATAGTCTGTGATTAAGCCGCCTAATACACGCCCGAAGATGCCACCTAAAGAGTTGGCCGCAATATAACCGCCAATCGCGACAGCAAAGGCTTTGGGTGTTAACTCTTCGACCATATAAGCAACCGCCACACCAGCAAACGCTGCTACTGCGATGCCCATGAACGCGCGCGCAATTACGAGTTGTAGCAAGGTAGTCGTGAACACCATGCTTAACCCTATTAATGGGATAGCGAACAGGCTGAACAGAATGATAGGTTTACGACCAAAGGTTTCAGAGGCAATTGCCCAAGGTACCAAGCTAATCGAAAGGCCGAGTGTTGTAGCAGCAAACAACCAGTTGATTTGGGTTTCTGATACTTGGAAGTGTTCTGCCATGTGCGGCAAGATAGGTTGAAAAAGGTAGAGGTTACAGAAAATGATAAACGAACCAATCGCCAATGATTGGGTGATTCGTTTGTATTGAGAACTGCCTTTATCAAACATCTACGTAGCGCCTGTACGAGTAATTAAGCTATTTGTGAACAAGTTATCAGCACAATGGTGATTAAAGAAATATATTAAAAATATCACCTCTATATATTTAATATATCAGCATGCTTGAATCAAAACCCCTTCGACATTTTCTAGCCGTAGCTCAATTTGGCAACTTCACGCAGGCGGCTAAAGCGCTGCATATTGCACAGCCTGCATTGAGTATCTCCATAAAAAAACTCGAACAAACGTTGGAGTTAGTTCTATTTCGTCGCGGAGACAAATCTGTCACCTTAACCGAAGAGGGAAAGGTGTTGTTTGAGCATGCCAAGCGAATCGCCCAACAGTTTGATGATGCGCAGCTTGCGATGAACGAGTTAAAGGGGTTGGAGAAAGGTGAGGTGCGGTTAGGAGCACCAAGCATGATGGGGAGTTACTTTTTCCCACAGGTGGTGATGGCCTTTAAAAGCCAATACCCAAACCTGAAGTTAACGCTGATTGATGCGGGTACAGCTTCGATACGCGAGATGCTATTAAACGGTGAACTCGATATTGGGGTGATCAATCATGAAAATGTGCCAGATGATCTCGAAACCGACCACCTACTTAGTTCTGAGATGTTAGCCGTTGTAGGCAAAGAACACCCATTAGCATCGCAACCATCCATTACTTTTGAAGAGTTTTTCGCTCAAGAGCTGATCATGTTCAAGTCGGGTTATTTCCACCGGGATTTTATTGATGCGACCTGCAAGAAATACGATCTAGATATGACCATCGCGTTCGAGACCAACTTATTACCGATGATTCTGTCTATCGTGAAACGGGAATTCGCGATTACGGCACTGCTAAGCTTAGTCACAGAGTACGAAGAAGATGTGGTAGGCGTGCCATTCAAAGATCCTGTGAAACTTAATCTCTCATTGGCTTGGAGGAAGGAGGGTTATTTGTCGAAAGCAGACCGAACCTTTATTGATTTCGTAAAGCAGTATGTGTGATGAATTCTTGTCAAACGAGCTAGTAATTTGAACCAAGGTCACACTTTAGCGGGCGAGTTGCGACTGGTGTCACGTTTTGAGTCTTAAATATTAACGGCTTATAATTTACTAAGTACGTGTAATACTCAATAATCACTATACCTTTTGAGTATGGCATACTGATTTTATGAAATGTGAATGTAAAGAGCAAAAACTGGTTAGGATTCATCGAACGTTTATGGATCGTTTCTTCGGTATTAAGGGGCGATACCAGTGTGTCAATTGTGGTACGGTCTTCAAAATTAAAGGCTAATAATTAATCCGATTTAAAGCTAGTACACATTAGTCTTTATCTTCGCTTTGTCATATAGGCCTGTATCTAACGGGTCTAGTGTTTTTCGTTGTCGAACAGTCCCGCATTTATCGTCTAAAGTGTGTTTGGTTGTCGATTAGTCGATTTATATTCAAATCTAATTCAAACTCTTCAAATTACATTCATCCTATTTCACCTGTTGTCCTCATCGATTTGTTAGTAGTCTCTTCGTCTAACCTAATGTTTTTTAAGGTAAGTAGCTTTAAGATTTGTTTTGATATGATAGTTTTAATGTTAGTTATATTATTTACAGAAAAACGTGTGTCCTGCGATATGGTTACCTGAGATTTACTAAGACATATTGCTTACCAATCAGTTATTAATTTGGTAATCGCAGAACAATGAAATGTACGTGTAAAGATCAAAGGCTCGTTAGAGTTCACCGAACAATATTGGACAGATTTTTGGGTATTAAAGAAAGGTACAAGTGCGCTGCTTGCGGTGCGTGTTTAAGAGTAAAAGGTTAACCTTGCTCAAGGTTGGTAACTGGCTGTTATAAGAGTATAAAACAAAGCCCGTAGATCCTTATTCGGATCTGCGGGCTTAGCTGTATAGAAGTATGACGGCTCAGAGTACGTTAGGTGTTCTTAGAGTTATACATCTTATCGAAGTTCTTCTGATTCCATCCGACCATCACTTGGTCGCCGATTTTCAGTACAGGGATAGAGCGAGCACCCATTGCCTGTAACTCTTTACGGCCACGTTGCATTTTTGCATTCGTTAGGCGGTAAACAATTTTCTTAGAGTCCAAATAGCGTTGGGCATCTTTACAGTGTGGGCATTTGTCTGCGACGTACAATACAACACGTTTCATTTTTTCATTCTCTTGGTGAATCTCGCTAAAGTGTAACGAATCCTAGGTGATTAGAAAAGTGTGATCAGTTACACTATGCGGCTCAATTTTCAAGACCACAACGTATTGTCGTGGCGTAACTTGTACGGTCTTTCAGAATGCATCCTTCTTTACGCTATATTCAAGGCTATCCTAAGCACATTATCGACCCTGTGACTCAACTTGTAGAGTCGGGTAAATTGGTGCCGTGGTTTGAAGCTCGCTATCCAAATAATCATGAAATAAAAAGCGAGAAAGCTCTTTTTGATTATGCGATTGAGATTAAAAATCGCTACATGAAGAAAACACCACCGATCAGCAAAGTGATTTATGACGGGAAGATACACCTAATCAATAATGCATTAGGCCTTCACTCTTACGTTGCCAAGAATCACGGTGGCAAGATCAAATCGAAGAATGAGATTCGTATCGCCAGTGTCTTTAGAAATGCACCAGAGCCGTTGCTTCGAATGCTGGTCGTGCATGAACTGGCGCACATCAAAGAGAAAGAGCACGACAAAGCCTTTTACCAACTATGCTGTCACATGGAACCGGAATATCACCAACTTGAATTGGATGCCCGTTTATTCATGATGTATTTAGATTTAAAGAAGTAGCCCAATGAGCCAATCACAAAATAGAACTACGCTAAGCCTGTCGAAAAACAGCGCCTCTGATAAAAACCGTAACAGTGCGGATTCAAAAGCGGCTGGACAGAATAAATCCAAGCGCGTTTCTGGTAAACCAACCAATAATAAAGGCGGAGCGGGTAAAGCACCGTTTAAGAAAGGCACTTCGAATAAGAGCGCATCAAATAGATCGAACGGTTCGCAAAAGCCTTCTGGCTCGAAACGTACGGGTGGTTCGAAACGTAACAAGAATAATGCTAAACCAGTGGGCGGACTGCACCCGAGAAACCAGCACACAGGTCGCTACGACTTCGAGTTACTAGTTGCCGCATTACCTGAGTTGAAAGAGCACTTGATTAAGAATCCTGTTGGTGAAGATACGATCAACTTCTCTGAACCATTGGCGGTAAAGTTACTCAACAAGGCACTGCTAGCGCATCATTATGGCGTTAAGCATTGGGACATTCCCGCGGGTTACCTATGTCCGCCAATCCCAGGCCGAGCGGATTACATTCATAGAGTGGCAGACATTCTTAACAGCGATGGTCAAGGCGAACCTTATAATCATGCTTCTGTGAAGGCGTTGGATATTGGTGTTGGTGCAAACTGTATTTACCCAATCATTGGTACGACTGAATACAAATGGCGTTGTACGGGCACAGATGTTGACCCTGTATCCATCAAAACTGCAAACTTCATTGCAGAAAGTAACGCGAACCTAAAAGGCAAGATCCGAGCGCGCTTGCAAGCAGACTCTGAAGCCATCTTTAAAGGCGTGATTAAGGATAATGAACGTTACGATGTCACTATTTGTAACCCTCCATTCCACGGTTCTTTAGAAGAAGCGGAAAAAGGGTCACAGCGTAAGCTTGATAATCTAGCAGCAAACCGAGCTAAGAAAGCAGGTAAGTCATTCAAGCCAGAATCTAAAAAATCGCAGGCGAAGCAAGACAAGCCAACCTTAAACTTTGGTGGTCAAAAAGCGGAGTTATGGTGTCCAGGTGGTGAAGCGGCTTTCATTATGAAAATGGCGAGAGAGAGCCAGCAGTTTGCAACGCAAGTGCTGTGGTTTACGACTCTGATTTCTAAGAAAGACAACGTAGACATGATTCGTTCAGAGCTTGGTAAGTTGAGAGCAAAACAAGTGAAAGTAGTAGAGATGTCGCAAGGCCAAAAGGTGAGTCGCTTTGTAGCGTGGACCTTTATGGACGACGAGCAAAGACAAGAGTGGATTGCACTTAAATAACACTTTAATACCAGAATGTACCTAATAGCTTGAATAAGAAAACGGGCTTGTTGTTTATTCAACAAGCCCGTTTTTTATATTCTAGTGAGTCTAAGTAGAGAGCAACTCATCTAACTTGGTTTGGTACTTCTTCTCAAGTGCACTGTTTCCCGTTTTGTTTTCTAGATCGATCAATATTTGAAGGGATGGAATTTGATAGCCATAGCGCTGGTGGAACTTGAACAGACGAAGCCTTGCGTCATTATAATCTTCTTCACTTACTTCAATCTTTGATAGCTGCAATATCGACTTTGCTCGATTCGGATCGTGGTCAATAGCACGTGTGAAGTAATACTTTGCTTGGTCAGTATTACCGGCTTTAAACGCGCAAAAGGCCGCATTCTCATAACTGGCAGATACGAGATAATAATAGGGTTGGTCGATAGCTCTGTTGAAGTATTTGTCAGCCTGCTCATACTCGCCTTGTTTACACAAAAACGTACCGTAGTTATTCAATACATTTCCGTTTCTTGAATCTAAACTCAGCGCTTTTCGATACGTGGATCTTGCTTCATCGACTTCGCCTACTTGTTCATAATAATGCGCCATGGAGAGGCGGGCGCGGTAATAGCTGGGTGCGTGTTGGATGGCAAGTTCTAGGTTCTCGCGCGCTCTGACCATATTACCTTGCCCCATGTAGCCTAAGCCTAATTCAATACGAGATTCAGACATCGCGATAGGGTCACTTTCTATTTTGGGCGGGCCTTCGGTGACAGAAACACAGCCAAGCATGGATAGAGAGGCGAGTAGTGCAACACTTGTTGATAATCGGGAATATGAAAACAATGACTTGGCAGACATGTGAAGCTCCTTATGAACACCAGACAATCATATGAAATTGGCTAACATAAGGTGGTAAATCAATGGTGGAATGCGACCCACTCACCATAAAAAAGCTGCGTCCGATAGGCTATTGTTATAGTTCGACTAATCAATAGCTTACCGAGCGCAGCTTTAAGGGACTGATTAAAAAGCTTGTTATTAATCGTCTTTAGTGAAGTTCTCTTCGCTGAAGTGATCCAAATCGTAAGGCGTTTGTTGGTAAACACAATAGTTGAGCCAATTTGAGAACAGCAAATGTCCATGGCTTCGCCAGCTCGCAACAGGCTTGTTGTCTGGGTTGTTGTTTGGGTAGTAATTAATTGGAATAACAGGCTCCATGCCTTCACCCAAATCACGAATGTATTCATTGTGAAGCGTATGAGCATCGTATTCAGGGTGACCAGTCACAAACACGTTTCGCTTGTCTTTGGTTGCCGCCAGGTACACACCCGCCACGTCTGAAGTCGCAAGTACATCAAGGTCGGTATGCTCTGCTAGATACTCTGGTGAGAAATCCGCATATCGAGAGTGTGGTGCTAAGAAGGTATCATCAAATCCACGCAGAATTGGGTGGTAAGGGTTATGAATCTCGTGGTTGTAAACACCGGACAGCTTCTCTTTACGAGTACGCTTCGGCAAATCATACAAAAGCTTTAAGCCCGCTTGAGCAGCCCAGCATACATAAAGTGTGGACGTAACATGCTTGTTAGCCCACTCCATGATGGTTTTCAGGTGATCCCAGTAGATAACATCTTCAAATTGAACCAAACCCAACGGAGCGCCAGTGATTATTAGTCCATCAAAGTTACGGTTTTTTACCATCTCAAATTGGCGGTAAAAGTTATCTAGGTGTTCAGTTGGTGTGTTTTTACTTGGTCGGTCATCAATGCGTAACAGCTCAACATCCACTTGCAATGGGCTGTTTGATAGTAGGCGTAAGAATTGAGTTTCAGTTTCAATCTTCTTCGGCATTAGGTTGAGGATCAAGACTCGAAGTGGACGAATTTCCTGTGTCGATGCTCTTGATAGCGGCATCACAAAGATGTTTTCTTCACGAAGAACATCGGACGCTGGCAATTGATCTGGAATGCGAATAGGCAAAGCTTTCTCCCTAAGCTAGATATGTAGACGTCTATACATCTAAATCTATAGTAGTTTAATACGCTTGTCGATATACAAAATGGATAGTTGTAAATTATTTGTGTTTTTTATCAGAAGCAACACATCGATTTTTAAGGCATATCATCACGTTGTTTGTCGATTCGGGTAATGCTTGGAGAGTTGTATAAGTGGGTAGGATAGGGGCAGTTTTCAGAGCGCCCCGTTATTAATTAAGATAAACTCATGTTTTCAAATTAGCCTGTAAAGTGATTGATGAAGTTAATACTCATTCGAGGGTTGCCCGGTTCGGGTAAGTCAACAAAAGCGAAAACCTACGATGCATTACATGTCGAGGCGGACATGTATTATGTGAATGAACAAGGTGAGTACCGTTTTGATCCTAGGCAGTTACAGCAGGCTCATGAGTGGTGTCAGAACACGGCTGAAAATGGTCTAAAGCAAGGTCTTGATGTTGTGGTCTCAAATACCTTCATCAAACAGTGGGAAATGAAAGCCTATCGCCAACTTGCGCTTAAATACAAAGCGGATTTGGTTATAGAAGTATGCCGAGAGCAATATGGCACTATTCACGACATTGAACCTTCAGTGATTAAGCGAATGGCGAAAGATTGGCAAGAATAGCCTCGTGCTTCTCCAGTTTGATTGGCTGAATGGCACATAGATTAAATTAATAGAACAACACCAAGGTAACGATTCAAATGGCAAAGCGCTCTGTTGTAGTCGACATGACTTCTTATGGTATTTATTCCACATGGGATTCTAAATCTAAAGACCTTCCAAAAATCCAAGAGTTTACCACTACGGTCGATGCTGAAATTGACGTTGAGTTTGGCTATATCTTGAATATCAAAAAAGCAAAAGGCGAAAAGATCCGTTACTGCATCTACCATCCGAACATCACCACCGACAAAGGCGAAGTACTTGAACCGTTCGATGGCGAAGAGTACGTCGGCAACAATGACTGGGATTTCTACCTAGGTGACACCATTTGGGCACCTGTCTCAAACAAGCTCGGTAAATGGCGTATGACGGTCGAGCTAAAAGGTAACATCATTGCAGACAAGACATTCGACCTAGTAGCAAAAGATGAAGGACAGTTTTGGAAGCGTAGGGGTTTCTAGATTCGAACTTCTGGCTAAATTCAGATAATAAAAAGCCGAGTCACATGTGGACTCGGCTTTTTGATATCAGCTAGATGATGTTCACCATCTAGCTCACAAATAAGATTATTGTGTTACGTAAGCGACAACAAACTCAGTGATAGCGACCATGTCTTTCACTGCGATGTACTCTTCTGTGGTGTGAACTTTTGCCATACCAGTCGATAGGTTAACGGTTGTTAGACCTTTAGCATTGAAGTTGTTTGCGTCACTACCGCCACCAGTGCGTTTGGTGTTTGCCGTTACGCCAAGTTTCTCGAATGCTGATTTGATCGAAAGAATATGCGGGTGATCATCAGCAATAACGAACGCATCGTAAGCACGAGTTGATTCGATTTCTACTTCAGCACCGAATTGCTTCGCGCTTTCTTCGAATGTCGAGCTCATGTGCTCAACTTGTGCAGTTAGCTTTTCTCCGTTTAGAGAACGCGCTTCAGCAACCACTTTAAGTTCTGGCATTACGATGTTAGTCGCTTGACCGCCTTCAACAATACCAACGTTTGCTGTTGTTTCTTCATCGATACGAAGCAGGTTCATCTTAGTGATCGCGTCTGCTGCCACTTGAATTGCGCTGATGCCTTCTTCTGGTGCTAGACCAGCGTGAGCAGGGCGACCTTTGATCTTCGCAACGATTTTCTGTTGGCCAGGTGCTGCATTTACGATAGTGCCGATCGGGCCGCCTGTATCTAGTACAATTGCGTGCTCAGATTGGATGTAAGACATATCGAAGTTCAAAGAACCGAATAGACCGCCTTCTTCGAATACTGTGAATGCGATTTCAATCGTTTTGTGTGCTTGGCCTTCAGTTTGGATTACGCGAACTGCTTCCATGATAGCCGCAATACCAGACTTATCGTCACCGCCTAGGATTGTGTTGCCTTTTGAGCGGATGATGCCGTCTTCGATGATTGGCTCAATGCCGATACCTGGCGTTACTGTGTCCATGTGGCAGCTGAATACTGTGCTACCTGGAAGTGTGCCATCTAAGCGCGCGTAGATGTTGAAACCGTTTGATACTTCTTCTGGAACAGCCAGTTTATGTACGTCAAAGCCTAGTTCGCCTAGCTGCTCAGCCAGCGCTTCAGCGATAGCTTTTTCGTTGCGTGATTCACTATCGATTTTCACAAGATCGCAGAAATGGTCGACAAGACGTTGTTCATTAATTTGGGTCATTGTTAATTCTCATTATGGTTCCGCTCTTTCCTTAGAAGTCACGGCTATAGGAACAGGAAAATCACTATAACGCCTTTTTGTAGGATGATTGTCTGCGTTAAATCAAGAAAGTCGCCTGATTATTCCAATTAATGAGAAAAACACGACTCAGTTCGACCAATAGACAACATTTTAATCTGTATATTGCTCGGGTATACTGCATAACCCATTTCAATAAGTGAGCCTTAAGATAAGCATGCAATCTATGACGGCATTGATATATGAATAAAAACAACGTTTTAGGATCGTTTCTGCTCGTTGTTACAATGAGTGCCGTGCTTGGTCTTTATCTTTTGTATCCTTTAAACGAGGTTGATTTGAGCAAGCCTCAAGTCCATGACACCTCTGTCTACACCCCTGAGAAAGAGCTTTCCCAAACAGAATATGGGAAAAAGCTGATTCATATCCTCGAATTGTCACGCAGTGATCCTATTTTTGCCTCAAAAGAGCTTAACAAGCTGCCAAAGTTAAGCGCTGCTGAAGACTTAGCCATTTATCAAGCCTACCGACTCATGATCTTGTCCAATGTGGCGCAACATCAACAAGATGCTAAAGCCGTAATGACATGCCTAGATCAAATCAAAACGCTGGCAGATCAGGAAGGAATGCAGTGGTTGAAATCACAATCATTGGTTGAATCTGCGATTGAATATCTCAAAGAAGGGGAGCTCGCAACTGCTGAAATCCAGATTCGATCAGCGATAGGGATAGCAGAATCGATTCGTTACGATGAGTTGCTGGTTAAAGCCTATAACACGGCTGGTGCGATTAACAATGTGCGTAACGATCTACAAGATGCACAGTACTTTTTCCATAAAGGCCTGCAGTTAGGTAAGCAATATCCCAAGCATATATATAATAGCAAGCTGATGTCGAATATGGCATTACTCTACATTTACTTGGAAGATTGGCCGAAGGCTTTACGCATTATCGAGAAGGCTAAAAAGCTCTATTTCGATAGCGGCTTACTTGAAGATGAAGCGATTGGGATACTCTATATCAATGAGTCATTCAGTCATCTCAGTAGTGGAGATGTCGTAAAAGGGCGTATTGCTTATGAGAAAGCAGAAGCGCTCAATAGTGAAAAAGTCAGCAATCGCTATAAAATCCTCTTGCTCAGAGCCTACAGTGATGTGTTGCTTTCAGAAGGGAACTTCAATACTGCATTAGCCATAACGAATAAGTGCCTTCATTCGATGGGCATTGAAAAGTACACACTTCAAAATGGTCAGTGTTATCTGAACCGTGCTTTGGCCAAAATGAGGTTGAATCAGGGTGACCTTCTACTCAATGACCTTGAGCGAGCGTTTACGATGTTTGAAGTTGTTGGTAGCCGGAGTTGGAAAGTGTTGGGCTTAAGAACACTCGGTGAATACTACGAATCTCAAGGTGATCTAGAAACCGCTCTGTATTACTTCAAACAATATTACCATGGTAATAAAGCGTTGCTTTTCGACAAGCGCCAGAGCGATATTTTCCTATTAGAGCAAGACTTCGCAAAAGTTACCCTTGAGCAAGAAAACGAGCTACTTAATACAGAAAAAGACCTTAATAAGTTAGTGCTAGAAAAGCAGCAACTCAGAAACCGTATTGTAGTGGCATTGATCATAATGATCGGTATTAGCGCTGCGTTATTGATGGTTAGGCTGCGGTCTATACAGAGGGCAAACAAAGCGTTGTTGGCTCAATCGACGACATGTGAGTTAACCGGGTTATACAATAGACGCTACTTGGAGCAATTGCTGGCCGACCCCATGCCTTTTAACGATACATCGTTTGGCATCAGCCTAGCTATTCTCGACTTGGATTACTTTAAGCAAGTTAATGATACCTATGGGCACGATGTGGGTGACCAAGTGTTGGTTGAGGTGGCAAGGCGTATTCAACAACATTTGTTCCCCAATGATGTTGTCGCTCGTTGGGGCGGAGAAGAGTTTGTTTTACTGCTGTCGGGAGCGCTAGATCCTCAACAGCAGCTAGAAATCATTCGTTCAGCGATTGCTCAAACGCCGGTGGATACGTCCTCTAAACCCCTAAGCATTACTACCTCGATAGGGGCTTCGATTAATATCACTCCTGAGCAACTCAATAGTGATACCTATAAAAAGCACCTGAAAGCGGCGGATGATGCGCTTTATGAAGCGAAAGAATCGGGTCGAAACCAAGTTGTGTCTTTTAAGAAATAACGAATAGTGCGAATAAGAGCTAACTAATCAGAACAAAAAAGGTAGTTAGCTTCTAGAATGCGATGTTAACTCAATAACAGAAACAGAGATCCAACTTGTTCTGTATTAGACGCTGTCTGGCGTGCCTTCTGTGCTAACCGTGGTGTTCTGATTAGCTATGTGGACTAGGCTAACACCCAATAGATGTTCTACTTGCCTGTGCGCACTCTCCCCAAGATGAAGCGCGATAACGTTACTGAGATTTGTCATCAATCGCTGAGAGAAAAAGCAGTGCTCAGAGCGAATCACAGAGTGATGAAAAACTAATTTAAGAATTGCACTGAATTCACTATTCAGAAGTGCTTTACGCCACGATTGTTCTAACTGGCTGCTCCCTTCATTTATGATCAAACGATTAATCAATTGTTTTAAAAAACGTCCCTCTAACGCGGTTAGGAAGTCAGTTTTCTTTGGGAAGTGATGGCTTATCCCCGTTCTCGATAATTCAGTTGCGAGACTGAGAGTCGTGTATGACATGTTTTCATAGCCGACAGTCAATAACTGTTGGTTGGCGTTATCGAGGATGAGTTGGATAGTGCGACTGGTGTCGACCTTACTGCGCTTAGCCATGAGTAGGAAAGTCTTTATTGGAAAGTGAAGAAAAAACTATACGCTTATATGGGGCGTCATTCCATATGATGAAGCTAAAATTATCTTAAATCTTAGTTTTATATTTTGAGAGTGGAGCTCTGTTTTATATTTAGCACTGTCATACGTTTATATTTCAGTATAAGTCGTTGCGTTTTACAAAATGAGAGGCTAGGTAGCGGGTATAAAAAAGCCATTCTGATCATGGGGAAGATAAGAATGGCTTCTATGTGTTTTGGAATCGCAATTATCAAAGTTTGAGTGAAATAAGGGGTTAATTTGCGATGTCTCTTAGTCATTAAGTGTACTTGTTGAGATGAATTACTTAGCAATACCTTGCAGCAACTCAACCAGTTCACCTTCTGTTGCTGGCTCTTTCGCGAGTTCAATCACCGCAGAAGATCCGCCTTTTAACATGTAAGCTTGGGTTCCACAGTGGTCATAGTGGAACCACTTACCATCTACACATACGTCGGTATAACATCTTGGGTCTTGTTTGAGTTCCATATCAATTTCCTTATTAACATTTGGCTAACGTTTTTCAGGCTAATTGATTACAAATTGGCGTAATTTGATCTAAATCAATTTGGTGGTTGAATCATCGAAGAATGTTCAAATTGGAGAGCTACGTCTAGATCTCAAAACTCACAATCAAGCACTTAGCGAACTGGTATTGTTCAAAGGGCGTGATTAGCATTAACAACTGATTCTCTTTTTCTTGCCACTTGGTCGTTTTCTACTTACGCTACAAACTCTTTTTATCTCCCTATTTACGTGACCGTGTTCAGAAATGACTAATATTTTTATCGTTGTAGTGGTGCTTGTTGTCTTCTTTTACTTCATCCAGAAGTACGTATTCAAACACGACGACACTAAAGACCATGCTTATCAAAAGAAAGGGGCGTTGCTCAATATGCAGCAAGCCACTTTTTACAATGCGTTGACCTCGGCCGTTGGTCATCATGGTGTTGTGTTTGCTAAAGTGAATATGGCGAATGTACTCGCACCAGCCAAGACAAACACCAAAAAGAACTGGTTTATTGCTAATAATAAGATATCGCGTAGCTACTTTGATTTTGTGGTCTGCGACCCAAGAACATTAGAACCACGAGTGATCATCGAACTGGATAACGGCAAAGAGTTAAACAAAGGCAAAGTTGACCGCGAAAAACTGCTTATTCATGTATGTAAGTCTGCGGGCTTGCCGCTCATTGGCGCGTCAGTAAAACACAGTTACCAAGTAAGCCGTTTGAAGAGACTGCTCGCGACGCATATCGATCTGATCGAGCCTGCCAAAGAGGTTCGATTCTGTAAGAAGTGTGGCAGCCCAATGATCATCAAACTCGCAAGCCAAGGTGACTATAAAGGCCGACGGTTCTTTACGTGTAGCCGCCAACCTAACTGTACTTACACCGAAAACTATAACGTTGTATTCGATGTGGACGACGAATAGCGCAAAGTAGGGCACATCTCTGAGTGTGATGTAACTCAACTTTATTTACGTTTCACGTCTAAAAATTCAACGTATTGATGCGAATAAGAGCAAACGGTTGATTCAAGTGTAATTTCTACTTGCGCCACAATAAATCAGTCGTTAATATCTTCCTCGTTCTAAAGGAATGCGTCCGTAGCTCAGTTGGTTAGAGTACCGCCTTGACATGGCGGGGGTCGGTGATTCGAGTTCACTCGGACGCACCATTCCTTTTTTAGTTTTTATTGCATAACTATTGAGTTTGTCACAATGGTAGTAATAAGAAATTAGAACATCGCCCGCTTAGCTCAGTTGGTTAGAGTACTTGCATGACATGCAAGGTGTCACTGGTTCGAGTCCAGTAGCGGGCACCAAATTCGTTCTTCATGAACAAACAAAATAGCCCACCTAGCGTGGGCTTTTTTGTGTCTGGAATTCCTCTCATAACTGCTATACAACCTTCCAGTTCTTATGAGCCCCTGTGTGTCTTGCCAGACTGCGTTGTAGACCTAATGAGGTTTCATGTGTATCTGCATCAAGGGGGGGAATGTAGTCAATAACCATCAGCCTAGTTTTACTCGTCTATATCGCTTGTATGAAGTTAGGCGAAAGCTAAGTCACCTCAGGTGACTAGAGACGGATATTCACCTAAGTAACCCACTAGTGAGCTTGTAGATGACGAATCGACAATCCCGACTCATTTCCTCGAATTACTACCAAGCTCTTATCCCCCCAGATTTCGCGATCAGCAAATGACGAATAAGCGGATAAATACTCTTAAGTTATTTTTATCAATTAAATCGAAGCCGTGAGAGGTTATAGCTGTCGTTAAGTTTTAATTGGTGAGCTATAGAATAAACAAAATGTAACGACGTCAATTATATTTATTATCTATGATTTATTTCGGAACTATATCAAGATGTATGGTTTTATTAGTATCAATCTCGAAGTTGGCTAATGTACCAGTACGTGATTACCAGAATTTAAGAGAGCGTTATTGAGCTAAATCAGCAACAAATGTTTGCTTATATTGAGTACTGGTTTGTAGCTCCTTTTTGATCCACTGATTAAACAAGCTAAAGTCAGAATGTATTTGCCAGAAAAGGGATGCAATAACTCGTTTACCAAAAAAGTCAGGGTGATCGGTAATAACCTTAAGTTTATGTTCTTTGATATTACCTTCAATAAGAAACCCCGGAACAAAAGCGATGCCTTTTTGAGCTTTACATAAATCGATGATGGTTCCTAAATCATCCAGTCGCCATAGGTTGTATGCTGCGATGTTAGACAAGTTAAGCAGCTCTTCACAACCGTCCATTAATAGCACTCGCTGTGACGGTGCGTGAGACTTTAAGGTCACCAAGTCTTCATGAGCCACCCACCAGCAGTTAACGTGGAATAGCTCCTCGATGTTGAAGTCGTAATTGGTCTTGTGGTACGGGTTACCCAACGCTAGGTCTATTTTCCCTTCATTTATATAGTTACCTAACACGAAGCTGGGTTTCGTCACTACAAGTAAGTCTACATTCGGGAATGCTTCCGAGAATGCTAATAGTGTCTTCTTTACGTTTTTATTGAACACCAATGGATCAATACCCACGCGGTAAACTATCTGGTCAGATATATTCATCTGCTGGGCAACGGTGATTAATTCCCGATATTTTGATACCACAGGTAAAGATAATTGGAATAGGCGTTCCCCTTTCTCTGTTAACCAGACTTTAGAGTGTTCTCTATTAAATACATTGAAACCTAAGTCTGACTCAAGATTTTGAACAGCTGTGCTAACTGTTGACTGTGATTTTCCAAGCTTGCGTGCAGCAGAGCTAAATGAACCTTCTTCAACTACTGCTATGAACGAAACAATATTTTCGAAATGTAGTTTCATGATTCGACTAACCTTTGACACAAAGAAATTATATTTATTATTGTTTGTTGATTCGAAGAACAATAGCGTGATGATACTTGTATTTCAACAGGTTTTATAATGAATAATAAAGCCTAATAAATTATCAATTGGGTTATATCTAAAGGTTATATAAGTTGTATATAACAAAAAAGATTGAGCTACATCTTACTTTTTCAAGTTTATAAATTTAAATTAATATAGATTTTTGACAGCGTTTTTAACTGTAACTCATTGTTGAGAAAAGATTTGTTACGTTTTCTTTTAACTTTGGTGTTTTTATTTTGATCAATTTTCGCTCTACCTATTGATAAAGTCGATAGGGGGTATTTTCCCCAGAGTGGGTGGGCTAATTATAATGGCGACGAATTTTCAACAGCCCTTATAGGAACAAATAATGATTACTAAGCTATACGTGAAAACAAGCATGTTTTTATCACAATTCAAGAACGATGAGCGCGGCGTAACTGCGATTGAATATGGTCTTATTGCTGTTGCAATGGCTGTGTTAGTTACTACAGCGGTAGGTGCTGATGGCTTTATTGGCAAGCTAGAAGGTGCTTTTGAACAAGTAGCTACAGCTATCGATACAGCTAGCAGCTAACATCAAGCCTTATTGGCTAATGTAGAAGATATCGAGAGATATTTATGCCAGACCTATGTTTACATTGGTCTGGCTTGGTTAATTTACGATGTAAAATAAGATTTGTTCTAACCAAATTTAGGTGGTATTTCCAATTTTTAGTCATGAATTGTATTTAGTGACTTTGGCAATATTGAGTATATATGTGTCAGCTACTGATTTTCTCTATCGTAAGATACAAAATTACGCCCTGTTCGTACTACTCTTCTTGCAGTGTTTCATATCCCCATTAGATATCCAAATTATGAGTTTCTTACTGATGTTAGGTGGAGGACTTATTCTATATAAGCTGATTTGGATTGGAGCGGGTGATATTAAATACGTCGTTATTTTGTCACTTACCATCCCTGTTAATGACTTATTATTGGCGTATATTCTGACGGCTTTTGCTGGTGGTATTTTAGCGCTTGCTTATCTAATAAGTAAAAAATTAATAAGAGGAAATGCCCATAAGCAAGAGGGTATTCCATATGGAATAGCAATTAGCATTGGATTTTACTTAGTAATTTTAACTCAATCTACGCCACATATATGAACCTCCAAAAAATGAGCACATTATGAGATCCCGACTGGTATTACTTGTGGCCATTGCTGCCTTAATCGTGGGTGCACTAGGCGTTATCGACCTATTCAAAAGTGAGCCGCAACCGAAAGTAGCGGCTGAAACGGTCGTTGAAAAAAATGAAGAACATGTTGCCGTTTGGATGACCACCAAAGCCTACGAAAAAGGGCGTGCAATCGATGCACAAGGTGTCGTTAAACAACAACTTCCTTTAAGTGAAGCTTTAACGTTGGGTGTTAGAGAAGACGCTCAAATCAGCTTTGCTCCTTCCACTTTGTTAAATCGCGATCTTAACGCCAGTGAGGTGGTATTGCCTGAATATCAAGTAACACCAGGTCAGCCTGGATATGTTGACCTGTTGATAACAGAAGGCATGACGTTATACCCACTTAAAGTCAGTGACAAAAACCTGATCAACGATTACATCCGACCAGGTTCGCACATCGATATCCTCACAGTGAGTTCTCCTAATGCCAATTTGGCTGGAAATATCGATAAGCCGAAGCGCTTTCGAGGAGTGAAGGCCTCGATGTTTCTAAAAAATGTCAAAGTCCTCAACATCGGAAATGACGAAACTGGCGATAGTTCAATTACCGCCCGAGCGCCGAGCAAAGAGGACGGTCTGACTACGGTGGTCATCGAAGTTAAGCCTGATGAATTACCAAAACTCGCGCTAGCACAACGCACAATGCACATCGAAATTTATCGAAGCCAAACCTATACGCAACCTGAGGTCGCGGAGGTACGCAACATTATCGATAACTATACCGGTATTGCTGAGCTACGTGGTAATGAGAACAACTCTAGAGAGGCTTTGTAATGATGCTCCATCATCGAATCAAGCAAGCACTGCGTGTTTCCATCTTAGCAGCGTTGATTGGCTTACTTTCTATAACAAACACTTTTGCCGCCGATCGTTCCATCACACTCAACGATGGACAGCACATCAAATTTAAAAGCCCGATTGGCCAAGTCTTCATTAATAACCCTGATATCGTTGATTACAAAGTGATCAATGACAACACCTTGGTCGTCTTCGCCAATAGCATTGGGCAATCGCGTTTGATTGTCTATGGAATTGACGATGAGGTGTTACTTTCTGATCGCATTATTGTTGATTTGGATCTAACGGATATTAGGCGCCAACTCAAATTTCATTTCCCTGACGCGAAAGTCAAGGTTCAGTCTGTAGGAGAGCAAGTCGCCGTCAGTGGTCTTGTTGATTCTGAAGCGACTCGTGACGACATCTATCGTTTAGTAGCAACTCTATTGGGACGTGAAAAAACCGAGAAATGGGACAAAACTCAGAAGCTAGAGTTTAAATCTGATAGCTCAAATTACGAAGAACCCGAAAGCATGGTATTTGCCCGCAATATGACGTGGGAAGGGATCATCGAACGTATTGAAGTTGCGACCACTCAGCAAGTCAATATCAAAATCTCAGTAGCTCAGGTAACTGAATCGTTTGGACAAACCGTTGGTGTTGATTGGAGTTCAGTAGGCTCAAGTGTTGGTGAGTTTGTTTTCGACCAGTTCGATGCGGCAAACCTAAGCACGTTAATCACAGCGTTAGGCAATGATCAGATTGCAGAGGTATTGGCTGAGCCTAACTTGACCGTGTTATCCGGTGAGTCGGCAAGCTTTCTCGTGGGTGGCGAAGTGCCCGTTATCGTTTCGACTAGTAGCAACGTCAACATTTCATTCAAAGAGTTCGGCATCAAGCTCGACCTGACTGCAAAAGTGCTTAGCCAGGACAAAATCCGAATGCAGTTAGCGCCTGAAGTGAGTGAAGTAGAAGGTTATGTTGAAGCTGCTGGCATCAAAGTTCCGCAACTGGCTTCGCGACGAGCCATGACGACTGTTGAGCTAGCTGATGGTGACAGCTTCGTTCTTGGTGGTTTGATGAGCAGCGCTGATCTAGAAAAAATGCAAAAAATCCCTTTCGTTGGTGATATTCCGGTGCTTGGTGCCGCATTTAGAAAAGCAACCACAGAAAGAAAGCGAACCGAGTTGATCATCGTTGCCACGGTGAATCTTGTTGAGCCGATGAAGCCGAAAGACATCCAACTGCCTTACATAAAAAAGACCTCTACATTGGCGCGTTGGCTTAACGTCGATTGGGATGGCAAGTCAGTGACGTCTTCTGATGCAACGATTCGCCTATTGTCGCAAGGAGGGTTTATCCAATGAAGAAATTATTATTGATGGCGTTATTTACCACGTCACTTTTCGGCTGCGCCTCTGAGCAATACTTTGTCGGACAGGGTTCCGAAGCCTTGGTGTACAAAGAGCACCACAGTTTTGAGTTTGCGATGAAAAACCGCGCTGAAACGACCAAACAGATTACTGCTTTGATTCAAGATATTGAGTCGATGGACCAAGAAGCGACCTATGTTGTGGATTACAAATCATCTCGCAGCAAACAGATGCTGCAGGCGATCTTCGAACAATATCCTTCACACCTTATTGCACCACAAAGAGTGACGTATCGAAACGCTCAATTGTTGCCTAGCGATCTAAATATTCAGGTGACGTTAACGCGTTTGAAGACTCAAGAATGCAAACCAGCGCAGATTCACGTTCGGTTGAGACAGCAAGATTGTTTTGCTGAATCGATGCGTTTGAAGCAAGTGGCTTACAAGTCTCGATTGGTAGGAGAGCAATAATGTTTGACCTAACGAAAGCATTAACAACCAAGGCCAAGCCAGTTCAGACCGGAACGACAGGTGTTGCCGGATGTACATTGTTCTATCAATCTCAAAAGTGTTTAGATCTTGTTCAAGAAGTCTTTCGATTTGAAGGGTGGAATGATCCTGCTTGTGTCAAAGCTAAAGCGGGTTTGACCAAACTAACAGAGCAACAAAGCAGTCATATTGTGATTCTAGAGCTAAATGAATCAACCAATGTAGTTGAAGATGCTAAATCCTTCGCTAGCAAACTGCCCACCCACAAAGGGGTGGTCGTGATTGGTAAAGAGGACGCTATTTCTACGCTGCGTTCACTTAAAGACATGGGTTTTTACTATGTTTTCTGGCCAGTGAACAAGCAGGAGTTTGCGGACTTCTTAACTCACGTGAGCAAGAACCTAAAGACTTTCTCTGGCGTGAGCCAAAAACGCAAAGCAAAGCGAGTTGCGATTGTGGGCTCAAAAGGTGGCGTAGGTACATCGTTTCTTGCCACAGAGGTGAGTTCACTGCTATCGACACAAGGTTCAGACACGATTCTCGTCGACCATCAATATGCCGATACCAACATCGATGTTTTGCTAGGGCTAAAAGACTTTAAGCCACGAACCATTGATGAGTTCACTGCACCATTGCATGAAATGGATGAAGAAGGGGCATTGAGCTACCTATTCAACGCACGTAAAAATTTACGTCTGTTGGCTATCGATGGCGACATGAGCCAAAACGATGTTTTGAATTACAACCAAACGTTGTGTGAGTTATTGGCGCGAAACACCAACTTCATCATTGAAGATTTTTCCGGTGGTGTGGATTTCAAAGTTGAACCTCAACTTTTGGTAGAAAACTTCGATGTGGTTGTGTTGGTGTTAGATGCGTCGGTGTCGTCCGTTAGAAGTGCGAAGCGACTGTTTGAAAAGATCTCTAGCTTGCAGCTTACGTTATCCTCTCGTACACGCGTGATCACTGTGGTGAATTACCACCGTCCGGAAAATGCTTACGTTTTACAAAAGCCCGACCTGACCAAGTATTTGAGCGCCAATGTCGATCTAGAAGTGGATTACTGCAAAGCGTTAGCGCACATCATTATTGATGGTAAACGAGGGCACAAGCACGACCGCCATATCAGTCGTTCAATGGAGCAACTGGTGAAGCTGATTAATGGTCAACCTATGGATCAGAAGGGCATGAATTCTTGGCTGAAAAAGGTGCGTGCTAAATGAGTTCTAATAAAGACTTATACCTCGCGTTTCGTGGTCAGATATTTGAAGCCCTAGACGCAGAAGCGGTTCAGAAAATGAGCCGCCGAGACCTCGAATCTCAGATTCAAGCAGCGGTTGATCTACTGGCGAACAGTTACCAAAGACCGATCACTTCGATGATGAAGTCAGGATTGGTGAAAAGCCTTATCGATGAACTGTTTGGTTTGGGTCCTTTACAGCCTTTGGTTGAAGATCAGTCTATATCCGACATCATGGTGAATGGGCCAAACAACATCTTTTTCGAACGACACGGTAAGGTCAAAAAATCCGAAGTTTCGTTTGTGAACGAAGAGCAACTGCTCGCTATTGCCAAACGTATTGCATCACGCGTCGGGAGACGTGTTGATGAACTCTCTCCGACGGTCGATGCTCGATTGGAAGATGGCAGTCGTGTGAACATCGTGATTCCTCCGATTTCTTTAGATGGCACGTCGATTTCTATTCGTAAGTTCAGAGAACAGAACATCGGCTTTGAAGATTTGATTGGCTTCGGTTCGATGTCCCCAGACATGGCAAGAGTGCTGATGATCGCTTCGCGCTGTCGAATTAATGTATTGATCTCTGGCGGTACAGGCTCAGGCAAAACCACGCTGCTCAACGCTTTGTCTCAATACATCGCTGAAGACGAACGTATCGTTACGATCGAAGATGCGGCTGAACTGCGCCTTCAACAGCCCAACTTAGTGCGACTCGAAACACGTACATCGAGTGTTGAACAGACAGGAGCAGTTACCCAGCGAGAGTTGGTGATCAATGCGCTACGTATGCGTCCAGACCGAATTATTCTGGGTGAGTGTCGTGGCTCTGAAGCGTTTGAAATGCTGCAAGCCATGAACACCGGACACGATGGCTCAATGTCGACATTGCACGCCAATACACCGCGCGACGCGATTGCCCGTGTTGAATCCATGGTGATGATGGCGAACTTAAATCAGCCTTTAGACGCGATTAGAAGAACGATCGTCAGCGCCGTTCAGATGATTGTTCAGGTTAACAGACTGCGTGATGGGTCTCGCAAGATCACGAGCATCTCTGAAATTGTTGGTTTGGAAGGCGAGAGTGTAGTGATGGAAGAGATCTATCGCTTTCGTTATGACGATGCGCATTACGGAGAAAACGTTAAAGGTGAATTTGTTACTGACGGCATCATGCAACGTTCTGAGCTAGTCAAAAAAGCGCAATTCTTTGGGCTCTATGACGAGCTTATCGCATCGTTTAAGGGGGCATAGCATGCTTTGGGTTTCATTAATCCTGTTTGCGTTTGTGCTGCTTTTGATCCGAGATTCAAAGGTCAAAAACGTTCACCAGTTTTTCAATATTGAAGAAGCGGAAGCAGAAAACTTTAACGCTATCAATGTTAAGTCATTGGTGCGTAAGCAAGGATGGCAAAAGTTCAAAGACTCCATTTCACCAACATTAATGGTTTTGGGGCCGCGTTCGACGTTATACATCGCGATCTATATTACGGGCAGCCTGATTGCATCTTGGTACATCGTTACCGATCTACTATCAATCACCAACACTTGGTTGGTGCTTGGTTCCTCTTTGATGTTTACCTTGTTTGGCTATCGTTTTCTGGTCACCAGAAGACGACGTGATTTTGAAAACACCTTCCCTGATGCGCTGAATATTTTAATGAGTGCAGTAACCGCGGGTGACAGTTTAATGCAAGCCATCAGTTATGTGGGCGATGTAATGCATAACCCGATAGGCCGTGAGTTCAAGTTAATGGGAGAGCGACTGAAGCTCGGTGAGTCTCCAGAAGTCGTGCTTCAACGATCGTGTAAAAACTACCCATACCCAGAGTTTCTGTTCTTTACCGTGACAATTAGGGCGAACATCGCTCGAGGTGGTCAGCTTAAAGGTGTGTTAGCACGTCTGATTAGGGTTTTGGTTGACTCTCGAACACTCGAAAAAAAGAAGATGGCGATGACTTCGGAAGCTCGAATCTCCGCCAAAATCGTTGCAGCCATTCCTTTGATTTTTATGATTATTCTTAACTACGTTAATCCCGCTAATGTGGATTTTGTTCTCTATGACCCCGAGGGAAGAATCATATTGTTTTACGTGCTTGGGAGTGAGCTTTTTGGTTTGTTCATTGTTTGGTTATTAGTAAGAGGAGTACGCGCATGATGTTACTGGCTTCCCTTATTGTGTTGTTTTTCTCGTTACTCTTTCTAATTGTCGACTCGATTCGTAAAGAGCAACGACATAAGAAAGTTGCACTCTACATTGGAGACGATGCTATTCGTGCTCCTTCTCGCGTAAACCGCTTTTTTGTTCGTTTTGGTAAAGAACATCGACACGAACTTGAGCAAAAGATGATTGAGGCCGGCTATTACAACACTGAGTGGGCGAAATTCTATTTCCCGGCCAAGTTATTGGTATTGGCTCTGATTTCAGGATTGGTGTTATTAGGGGATATGACATCGACCAACAAACTGCTCGTGGTTATTTTCTCGCTGATTGCCGTCATCGTCGTGCCAGACACCTTGCTACAAATGCGACGCAAGATGTTGATCAGCAGAACTTCGGCTCAACTGCCGTATTTGCTCGATATGATGTCGGTATGTGTTCAAACGGGTATGACGATTGAAGCGGCGCTGGTTTATCTGGGCAAAGAGTTAGCGGAATTTGATTCCGACCTTTGTTACCAGATTAAGCGCACATCCGACTCTGCGAAAATTCACGGTCTAGAAAAGGCGCTCAATGATCTGAGTGAACGTATTCCTACACCACCTGTTCGAAGCTTTGTTCTGACCATCATTCAAAATTTGCAATACGGCACATCCGTGGCGCACGTGTTAAGTGATCTCGCAGAAGACATGCGAAAAGTGCAGATTCTTACGGTCGAGGAAAAGGTGGGTAAGCTCTCTGCGAAGATGAGTGTGCCTTTGATCCTCTTCATCATGTTCCCGATCGTTATCCTGATTCTCGCGCCGAGCATCATGCAAATGACATTGAGCATCTAGGGAGAATTGCGAATGATTGGAAAACGTATCGGTTTCATTTTGCTCACGCTGAGTGTGTTGGCGGGCTGTCAATCGGCACCGTCACAACAAGACTTACAGCTTGGCGACGTCACGAGCATGGAAAAAGTAAAGAACTATGACGGCCTCATTAGTTATTATAAATCCCAGCTAGAACAAGGCTCCGAAGATCCAGAGGTGAAAGAGAATCTAGCATGGGCATACTTCCATAAAGGGGATATCGAGTCGGCAGACTTTTATGTTCAACACCTGCAAAAAGAGGGGGTCGAAAATCCCAACTTGTACCAATTAGAAGGCCAAGTGTTTGATGCAAAAAATGACATTGGGAGTGCCATTTCTGCTTACTTAGCCTCTATCGATGCTGGAAACAGAACAGGGCAAATTCACGTCTTACTCGGTGTGTCTTACACCAAAGTTGGGAAATACGATGAAGCACAGAAAGAGCTCAACCAAGCTCGTTTACGCGGTTATGACGATGTTGTTGTTAAGAACAATATCGCAATGATTCAAATGGCCAATGGTGAGTATCAACAAGCGATTCAAACACTAGCTCCGGTTTTAAAAGAAGACCCAGCAAATAAAACCGTTAAAGCTAATCTGGCTATTGCTCTGATGAAAACTCAGCAAATCGACTCGGCCAAAAAGCTGCTCAAAGGCGATTTCTCAGCAGAAGAGATCCAGAACATCGCTGCTGAACTAACTCAATTAGGAGTTAATGATGAAGCGTCTTAACAAGCAGAAAGGCGTGACGGCGATTGAGTTTGTATTAGGTGCGCTTGTGCTGTTTTTTGCCACCTTCGCGATCTTCGAATCAAGTTATCAAATCTACGTTGTGAACATGACCGAGTATTCGCTGAGAGAAACCATCAGGAATACCAAAATCTATGAAGGTAAAGGGATCAATGAACAGTACGAGAATAAGTTTAGGACGTTAATTGAAGACGATAACAACCTATGGAGTTTCTTAATTGATAGCTCTCGTTTCTCTATTGCAGGTCAGTATTTCAAAACCTATGACGATTTTATCGCGAACAGGGGGCACTCAGATCAAGGCTTGAACTTCAATTACGACTTAGCCGAGATCACCGTGACCTACCGTTATACCCCAGTTATTAAGTTGACCGGTGCCGCAGATAGAGATATTTCACGCACCATGGTTTTGAACCTAGAACACGAGGGGTGGGAAGATGATGCTCCGTAACCAAGGTATGTTGTCGAAACGTCGTCAACAAGGTTCTTACACCATTGAATTGGTTTTCATCCTTGTGGCTTTGTGGGGCGTTTACCTGTTTGCTGCAGATCTGAGTTATCAGTTGCTCGTGCGCGCCAAGCTCGATCGATCCAGCTTTGCTTTGGTGAATGTCATTAAAGAGCGTACTCGCTATTTTGAAGCCGACGTGCTGGCAGGACAAAACCTACCCGTAACCAATGCAGAGTTAGAAGACATGGCGAAAGTGGCAAGTCGAATGCTTAATACACCAGTAGATAGTGTGGCTATCAAGATAGAGTCATTGACCAATAAAGTTAATGTCGCTGAATTCTCAACCAGCAAGTACAGAAGCTTAAATTGCCAAACCGATTCGATTCTCGATCATGCAGATTTGACGCCCGTAGAGAAGGGAGTCGTGTATCCATTGTACCGCATCAGCCTTTGTGAAGAGGAGAGCTCTTGGTTCAAACCCTTCTTCAACGGTGGCACCAGTACCACGGTAAAGATTGCCTCATCTTCAATAATGCCAGGGAGATAATGAAATGAAAATGCAGCATGGGCGTCATATCAATCGCCAGCATATCAGTCTCCAAAGACAACAAGGGGTTGCCGCGGTGTGGATGGGTTTATTGCTTGTTCCAATCATGGGCATGACCTTTTGGGCGGTTGAAGGCACGCGTTATGTTCAAGAGACCAGTCGATTACGAGATTCAGCAGAGGCGGCTGCGATAGCGGTGACTATTGAAGATCAACCGGATCAGGCTCGTGCGCTTGCGACCAAGTATGTCGAAAACTATGTGCGTGATATCAAATCAACCAACCTCTCTGCAGACCGTTTCCACCAAGCAGAAGACGAGGGCGCAGGGGTTCTTGAATACATCCAATACACGGTGAATGCCAAGACGACACACGACTCTTGGTTTGCGAGCAGCTTTATTCCGTCTTTTGATGAGCAGCAAGATCTTGCGGGACGTTCATTGGCTCGAAAGTACCCGGTTTACTTGGGTGATAACAACATCGACATTGTTTTTGTGTCGGACTTTTCTGGTTCAATGAACGAAAGGTGGGGTTCAAGTAGACACATAAAAATCGACGATCTGAAAACGGCCATCGATGAAATATCCAGCAAAATTCTTTGTACATCGATTGCTCAAGAGAATGTCGATGGAGAATTGAAAGATGTGTGTGACGAGCCGGGTGAAGATACAACCGGAGACAAGCTGCTTAACCGAGTTGGCTTTGTGCCTTTTAATGTTCGAACGAGGGAAATCGTCTCGGGTAATAAAGCCAACGCGACAAGCCAATTGAGTTACAAAGATAACTATAAAATCAACGTATCACCTTATTCCTACAACGATGTCGACTGGGATTACTGGCGTACGTATTCGGAAAATCAAGTGATCAACTGTGCGAATTGGCAGTCATATTGTTCAAATCCAAAATCGGACAACCGAAAGTATGCTAAACGCATAAAGGATGTCATTAATGCAGATCGATACTCCGTTGCTGATGTTTATAACTATGTAGATTTATCGACTTCAGTGTCGACCATGTTTACGGACAAGTCAGGGTTACAGCCTGATTTTTATGGTGTGAGTGGAACAAAGCTATTTAACGCGCATGGTTCTTCAAACTCATCGCAGTTTTCCAATATTCGCCTATCGAACAAGCTTTCTGACTTGAATCCGATTAATTCGATGTGGGCCGACGGTGGTACTGCGGCCTTTCAAGGAATATTGAGAGGATCGCAAATCTTGCATGACGGTGACCCGAACAGCGCCGATCAAGAAGAACAGCAAGCCTACAACAAGAAAATCAAGATGCTACTCATTTTAAGTGATGGTCAGGAAAGCCCTGATAACGGCATCCTCAGAGGGTTAGTCGACAGAGGCATGTGTGACAAAGCAAGAGAAGAGATACCGGGCTTATACATAGGTGTAATTGGTATCGATTTTCGAGCATCCCAACAAAGTGGTTTTCAAGACTGTGTGGAAGACCCAAATGAAGACATCATCGATGTATCTAACCTAGATGAATTGATTGAAAAGATAGAAGAACTCATCCGTAAAGGCTCAAAAACAAGCGGAATCACTAAGTTGTATTAGAGGAAAATATGAAAAAGTTAATGATCAGTTCAATCGTCCTATCGACATTGCAACTTAGTTTTATCGCCCATGCGGAAGAAGGTATCAGTGTTTATTGCGACACGGCATTCAGTGAATATCAGCATAGTGTAAGAGTTGATGATGTTGTCGGCATTGCACAGCATAGACAAGGCTTTCTACAAATAGAGCAGTCGTCTGACAGCAGCGAGTTAAAACAAGCGTTAGCAGGCCAATCCAATCTGGGTATGAGCCAATCAGGTTGTAAGACTTGGATAAGTAACCAAGAGCGTAAAGGGTTGTTGGCTCGCCTTCATTTTGGTTTTGACCAGCACAACTTAACGCCAATGGGCAGCAAAGCATTGAGCCAATTAGCAGGTGAATTACAGACTAATGGCAGTTCAATTACGGTGGATGGTCACACAGACAGCACTGGCGAAGAAGGTTACAACCAAGCTTTAGGGCTACAGAGAGCGTTGGTTACATCGGATGGTTTAATCGCCGATGGTGTCGAGAAAAACCGCCTTGTTATTCGTTCGTTTGGTGAAAGTAAGCCTATAGCTTCCAATACAACGGCAGAGGGGAGAGCGAAGAATAGACGCTCCGAGATTTGGGCTTCTGAAAACGATAGCGTCGAATTAGAAAATTAAGATGCGCGATTGGGTTTGGTTATTGCTTAGTGCTTGGTTGTTGCTTAGTACTAGGTAATAGCCGCCCTAAATTATCACTTTAGAATTTTGTTACAACGCACTCTAATGAACATTCAATCAAGTTTAACTGTCTGACACTAAAGAAATATTAATGCTTTTTGATAAAATCTCTTCTGAAGGGATGGAAAAAAATATCGATATAGATACCTGGGTATCTATATTGGATAACATACGAGACATAATGGACGCGTCTAACGCAGGCATCATTATGATCTCTGATTTGAGTTGCTCTGGTTCTGAAAGTGTTTGGAGCTCCTCAAACATATCGTGCAACCAACACAAGAGCCGAATAAGCTGCTTTTGTGAGTATGTACACAACGAAAATCGCACGGTCTATTTGAGTGGTCACTCTGATGGTGAATCCACGACTGCAAAAGGAGCGGATGCCTACAAATCTTTTTGCGGCGTTCCTGTAAGGGATGTCGATGGTGAAGTGTTTGCGGTTCTTTTGGTGTTTGATTTGAGCCCAACAACGTATTCGCAAAGCCAAGTTAACTTGATTGAAAATATTTCAACCTTGCTGCGTTCCGAAATCCTACTAAAAGAAGAGAGCAGGATTTTATACAAGAACAGTCATTTTGATATCATGACGACGCTTCTCAATCGAAGAGGCTTCTTCCATGAATTCAACAAAGCAAACATCAGCGATGGCGAGATCGTTTGTTTGTATTTCGACTTGGATAATTTGAAGTACATTAACGATACGTATGGCCACTTCAAAGGTGATGATTATATCTCTGGGTTTGCGTCATGCATTAAAAACAATTCAACGTATAACAGCATATCGGCAAGGGTAGGTGGGGATGAGTTCATTGTCGTCATACACTCAGAAGAGCCGGGTTATGCTTCTGATTTGATCAGTAACATTCACGCTGAGTTTCATGATTTCATTGAAGGTTTTCGTTGTGATGATGAAGTACCTCTCGGTTTTTCATATGGTTGTGGTATCGCGGATTCGCGAAGCTTCAACATCATCAATCTAATAAAGTCATCCGATGAAAACATGTACCTCAATAAGAAGAACAAGATTTAGATGTTCGTGACAGGCGTAAAAATGTATGGTCCGCCCCGTTATTGCAACTACAATTAAGTAATAACGGAGTTGGTTTGCGCTAATGTATTCGGAGTCCTTGTTGGGAGCACTAGCTTCCCAGCTCCACGATGATATCCGCGCCAGATTATCCTTAAAAAGCCCAAAGCATTGATTGCTATTTTTTGTGTCAGGTTCTTAATCTGGCCGATTGACCGTTTTTGTCATCACGTTCATTGGCGTTGCAAACTTGGTTATAGCTAAACAGCCTTAAAAGCTTGGCGGTGGTATAACACCGCCCAAGCTATCCTCACTAGCTTGTTGGCTAATGCGACTACCACTACATTAAATGGTTTGGTGGCTCGTAGGTTCGCAAGCCACTCTCCGAACACTTTCCCTGTCGTCTCTAGTCTAGAGAGTACAGCCCTTGCCCCATGGACAAACAGAGTTCTGAGGTGTTTATTCCCTCGTTTACTCATACCAAGTAGTTTGGTCTTTCCTCCCGTTGAGAATTGCCTTGGCACAAGCCCCAACCAAGCCGCCATCTCACGGCCATTGGTAAAGTTATTCGGAGAGCTTACATCGGCTATACACAATGTGGAGGTAAGATCGCCAATTCCAGGGATAGTTTTTAATAATTGAGCACTTTCATTGTTATTAACAATAGTTTGAAGCTTGTTATCTTGAGTTTTGATTTGTTCATTAAGGTACTTGTAATGTTCGTGGATAGATATCAATTCACATAGCAAGCTTTTTGGTAATGAGACGGTTTGTTCAGCTAACCATTGAAACAGAGACTTCATCTTTGCATGCCCTTTGGGAAAGCTAAGGCCGAACTCAAGTAAGATCGCGCCGATCCGCGACATAGTGGCAGTTCTCTCCTTGATATAACTATCTCTGACTCGATGAATCGCTGCGATGACTTGAGCCTCTTCACTTTTTACAGCTACAAACCTCATGGTCGGTCGACCCGCAGCCTCTGCGATCGCTGAAGCATCGATGAAATCGTTTTTATTGCCTTTGACATAAGGCTTTACATACTGAGGAGGAATAAGTCGGGGTTGATGACCAAACTCACTACACTTTCGAGCAAGCCAATGAGCACCGCCACAGGCTTCGAAAGCAATAGTTGTTGGTTCTATTTTACTAAGAAAGATTAAGAGTTGGTTACGATTAAATTTACGACGAAGCACCTCCACTCCACAACGGTTATGTGCGATAGCATGGAAGCAATGTTTACCTAGGTCGATACCTAAAATATGAATAGAAGACATATGGTTCACCTCATTCTGAGAGCCTACTCTAAGCTTAAGGGCTTGAGAGTGAGGCGGACCATATAATTAAGCCCACTGGATGTGGGCTTTGATGTAGATGTTGCCTTAGCTATTTTCGAAACTAAGCTCGAATGATCATTTGCTCGCGCTCAGGACCTACCGATACCATCACAATTGGCACGCCCATCAATTCTTCGATACGAGTTACGTAATCTTGTGCGGCTTGAGGAAGGCTCTCAAATGTGCGGCAGCCAGTGATGTCCTCGTCCCAACCTGCCATATCTTCATATACAGGTTTTAGTTCAGCAGTTTGTGGCCAAATTGGGTTCTCTGTGTGTTCACCTGAGTAAGCGGTACAGATCTTAAGTTCAGATAAACCAGACAGGCAATCAATCTTAGTCAGTGCGATTTCAGTCGCGGCTTGCAGGTCAACGCCGTTGCGAGTTGCTACTGCATCAAAGTAGCCCATATCGCGCGGTCGACCCGTTGTTGCGCCATATTCGTTAGAGCTTTCGCGGAAGCTGTCTTGTTCTTCCATTGCTGTTACTAGCGTGCCAGTACCCACTGATGAGCTGAACGATTTAGCAACGGCAATAACACGTTCAGGGCGAAGGGCAGGTAAACCACTACCGATACCTGCGTAAGCTGCAGTTACATTAGAAGACGTCGTCCAAGGGTATTCACCGTAGACAAGATCACGGCCTGCACCTAACTGAGCTTCAAACAGCAGGTTCGCGTCTTGTGATTGAAGTGCTTTAAGTGGTTCCGTCACGTTGCAAATGAACGGACGCCAAGCCTTAGTCACTTCAAGTAGCCACTCTGTCATTTCAGAAGCAGTCTGAGTGAAATCACATTGAGGGTATAGCGCTCTAAGCTGAGGCATTTTCCAATCAAGCAGGAATTGAATACGCTGCTCTAGAATCTCAGGTTGATTCAACCAACCCACAAGAATACCTTTTTTCATCACGCGGTCGCCGTAAGCAGGTGCAATACCTTGACGTGTTGAACCGTAAGCGCCATCGCCCAAACGTTCTTCTTCAAGTGTATCTTCAAGAGCATGCAAAGGCAGACATAGTGTCGCGCGGTCTGAAATCGCCATCTTAACTTTGATACCAGCCGCTTGTACTTCTGCAATCTCTTCAGCTAACGCAGATGGGCTTATCACCATGCCAGGGCCAAGAACCGCCGTACAATCAGGATTAAAAGAACCACTAGGCAGTTGATGCAGTTTGAACGTACCGAAGTCGTTTACTACGGTATGGCCAGCATTGTTTCCGCCTTGAAAGCGAATGCTAGCAGAAGCTTGATCTGCTAAAAAATCAACGATACGGCCTTTGCCTTCGTCGCCCCAGTTTGCGCCTACAACAACAATAGATGGCATAATTTTTCTCCTGACTGATTGAGAAATCATGTTAATCCTGCAATAAAAATAAGAGAAATTAATTGTCTTTATTATCTTGATAAGGATTCCATATAGCCTTAAAGTCTTAACCTACAAGCGAGATTCCCTATCACGTTCGTCCCTCACTGTAGGGAATGACGATGTGGGATATACCTTGTAGTGGAAATCGATGAGATTGTAGTTCCTTATAGTCGAAAGTGACGAACCTAACGTTGGCACGATTTCTTGGCGTCATTCCAGAACCGAGGGACGAGGTATCAGGAATCTCAACCACAAGTGAGATTCCCTATCACGTTCGTTCCTCACTGTAGGGAATGACGATGTGAGGAAACCTATTACTTTACGGAATGACGGGGTGGGATATCCCTTGTAGTGGAATTCGATGCGATTGTAGTGCCTTGCAGTCGAAAGTGGCGAACCTAACGTTGGCTCGATTTCTTGGCGTCATTCCAGAGCCGAGGAACGAGGTATCAGGAATCTCAAACCACAAGCGAAATTCCCTATCACGTTCGTCCCTCACTGCAGGGAATGGCGGGGCGGGGTGCACCTTGTAGTGGAATTCGATGCGATTGTAGTGCCTTGTGGTCGAAAGTGACGAACCTAACGTTAGCTCGGTTTCTTGGCGTCACTCCAGAACCGAGGAACGAGGTATTAGGAATCTCAAACCACAAGCGAGATTCCCTATCATGTTCGTTCCTCACTGTAGGGAATGACGATGTGGGGTATACCTTGTAGTGGAAACCGATGCGATTGTAGTGCCTTGTGGTCGAAAGTGACGAACCTAACGTTAGCTCGATTTCTTGGCGTCATTCCAGAACCGAGGAACGAGGTATCAGGAATCTCAACCATAAGCGAGATTCCCTATCACGTTCGTTCCTCACTATAGGGAATGACGGGGCGGGGTAGTCCCTCACTGTAGGAATGACGAGGTGAGGATATCCTTCACTTTAGAAGATGTGTAAGTGACAAAAGAGAGGACATGATGCTTGATATCAATTTGTTGAAAACGTTTGTGACGCTCGCGGAGTACAAACATTTCGGGAAAGCGGCTAATGCACTACACATGACGCAGCCTAATGTGAGCTTGCATCTAAAGCAGTTAGAACAACAAACACGCATCAAGTTGATAGAGCGAAGCCCATTTCAACTGACTCAAGCGGGCGAGCGGTTATTAGAGACAAGCCAAAGAACGTTACTCGAACTGCAAATTTGTCAGGCCGATCTCAATGCGATTAACGACCTTAAAATAGGGACATTAACCATTGCCGTGAGTGACATCATTTCTCGATTCTTGTTGATTCGTCCTTTCCAGAAGTTCAAAGCGCAATATCCGGGTATCGACTTAACTTTGTTGAATACCACGTCGTCTCAGGCATCGAGCTTAGTTAAGAATGCTCAGGCAGATCTTGGGTTCGTGATTGCGAAAGAACAGCAAAACGAGTCGCTTTATTTTACCAAACTGCAAGAGCTTTCATGGTGTGCACTCGGCGATGGATTGGATATCCAAAGCGCAAATAATTCGATAGAAAGTGAGTCCGAAGATGAAGGTGCAGAAGCGGAATTGACTTTGATTCTACTGGGTCATGATACGAGAACACGTGACTTCATCGATGAAGGTTTACCAAGCTTAAACCTACCTAATCACAGAGTTATGGAAGTAGGGAGTGTAGATGCTCAAATCGACTGGGCAGAAGCGGGGTTTGGGGTCGCTATCATTCCTGAGTTTGCGATATCAACCAAGCAGCACCTGAAATCCAAAGTGACACCATTGATGAATTTCTCTAGCACCAGCCTTGGCTACATCGTGAGGCAGAATCAAGTCTTGTCGAAAGCGACCAAGCAACTATTAGGCTGGGTGAATGATGAGATTACCCTGTTGCAAAACCAATAATTCCATCTTTCAGTCAGATCTATCTAAGCCCACCGCGTGTGGGCTTTTTTGTGTCGGTAAAGCATCGTCTTGCTCAGAGCAATAGGCTATAAAAATAACTTAAAGCTCGCGTCATTCATTCCTTCTGTAAATCAGAGCCTCAAAATTCATCGTTGACAAAGTTTGATTATCAAACTAAATTTCAATTAATTGCTTTGATTGTCAAGCTATTTGTTAATCAAAGTTATCTTCTTAAGAAAGATCGTATCACTATCAACACGAGCTAAGGATGCTATTTTGAGTTCTCCAACACGCCATCAACACAACTTCTCTTCACACAATCAACAAGGTGAAAAACGCACTTTCTACGTTCTCTTGTTAACTGTCGTCACCATGGTTGTCGAGATTATTGCCGGTACTATTTACGGTTCTATGGCGCTGCTTGCTGATGGCTGGCACATGGGAACGCATGCAGCAGCGTTTGGTATTACCTTGTTCGCATACCGTTACGCCAAGAAGCATGCTGACAGTGAACGTTTCTCTTTCGGTACGGGCAAAGTCAGTGTATTAGGCGGTTACACCAGTGCGATAGCATTGGGTATTGTGGCGTTGTTGATGCTGGTGGAGTCAGTACATCGCTTGTTCAACCCACAGGCTATTCAGTTTAATGAAGCGATTATTGTTGCGTGTATTGGTTTGACAGTGAATGTCGTGAGTATGTTTTTGCTAGGGGATCATCATCATGACCACGGACATCATCATGGACACGAACACTCTCATTCTGAACATAAGGGACACAGCCACAATCATCAACATGAAGGACATCAAGAACACGCAGAGCACAAAGGGCACCATCACGATCACAACTTGCGTGCGGCCTACATGCACGTCTTGGCTGATACATTGACTTCTCTGTTAGCGATCGTTGCTCTACTATTTGGTAAGTTTTACGGTTGGAACTGGTTGGATGCCGCAATGGGTATGGTTGGTGCGGTTGTGATTGCCAAATGGACAATGAACCTTATGAAACAGACAAGTCCAATCTTACTCGATCAGAATATTGACGATGAGTATCGAAACGGCATAACTGAAGCCTTAGCTCCTTATGCTGCCGTAACCGACTTACACATGTGGAAGGTGAGCGGGCATCACTACTCAGCGGCGATTACTCTTGAATCAAACAGCGATAAAAGCGTCTCTGAATATAAACAAATGCTCGCCAAGTTTGATAAGATTAATCATCTTACTCTTGAAGTGCACTCAAACGGCCATGCGAAATATAGAACAGCTTAATCAAATACTGACTGAGTTCTACGATAAAATGTCTTCGTGGGAGCAATCTGTTGTCAAAGAAACGGGTTATTCCTTAGCACAAGTACATACCATCGAAGTGCTTGGTATGCATGGTGCGTTAAGAATGAAAGAGCTAGCAGAAAAGCTAGGCATCACTACTGGCACACTTACTGTTCAAATTGAGAAGTTGGTTAAGGCGGAGTTGATTGAACGCCATGAGCACCCAACGGATCGTCGTGCGATTGTGGTGGCATTGACCGATGAAGGTCAGAAGATCCACGTTCATCACAACCAACTTCACTTGAACCTTGTTAATGAGTTAACGCAAGACATCGAAGAAGATGAGAAAGCCGTATTGCTAAAATGCCTGACTAAGATGGTAAAAGCGTTTTAGTCAGCCTTAGTTTCACACTCTAACTTATTAGCTTCAAAGCGATTGACTAAGAAATCAAAAAATGGACCTGACTCGAATTGAGTAGGTCCATTTTTTTCGCCGTTTACGCTCAATAGTACAATCACCGACCGATGGATTCATCGTTTAAAAACCAAGTCAAAACCTCCAATATTGCTCTTCGCTCTTACTTAGATACTGAGCCAAAAAAATGTCATTTATAACTATTCGTTCAATAATCGGCCAAAGTGTTTTAATTCAAAGCCTTACATAGCAAGGTGTTCAGGCGTTTACGCTCCGTCAAATAGCTGTCTCTCACTTTTATCATTCAACTAATGTACATGTAATAAAATTGTGTTATTGATAAATTTAACTTTAGAGGGCTGCTTCATTTGCTGTTTAAATGCAATTAAGAGCGTTATAGCTAGTGGACTCAGAAGCCACAGCTTTAGATGCTCATTATCGATATAAAAACCATAACAATAATCAGGTCGCGCGAGTTGGATACCCAATCTTCGATGCGATTTATTTAGATACTCATAGTTAATTTAGTAAAGACGAGTCACATATATGAATATAAAGAAAAAGCTCTATTCATTGGGAATGTTTTCCATTTTCGGCATGATTTCATTGCTGTTCACCACCTCACATTTTGCAGACACTAGCGCTAAAATGAGCGAAGCCAAGTTAGTGACTAAAGAACTAGAGGTTCGCTTGTTAAACCTGCGACGCAATGAGAAGGATTTCTTATTGCGTAGCGACATGAAATACCTTGATAAATTTGACCAAAACTACAACAAATTCTTAGCGTCTGAATCTCAGCTCGCCACCATTCTTAGTGACTTGGATTTGGTCAACAGCACGCATTTACGTGAAGACATCGAAACCTACCACACAAGCTTCGTGAACCTAGTAAGAGCCACGGAAGTGTATGGTTTAGCGAGAGACAAAGGCCTACTTGGTCAATTCCACGAGATTTTAGATACCATCAGTGCGCAAGTCACTGGCGACCAAAAAGTTGAGTTGTATCTGTTTAACGATCTGATCGAAAAGGGTGAGTTTGATCCGAGTGTTCTTTCTCTTACTTCAAGTGCAATGGCGGCGAACTCTGGTGCTTTAATAGAAGCGGCAAAGCAAGTGGTCGAACAAAAGCAAGTTATCGGTTTAAAACACAACGTTGGCTTATTGGGTGAAACACGCTCTGGCTCTCATGCAATTGAAACTCAGTTCAAAGAGTTCTCTGCGGTACTTGAGCAAGAAACCCAACAGCTGATGGACCGACTTTCTCTCATCAACAACATCTTATGTCTTGCGGTACTGGCATCGATCATCTTGTTTAGCTGGTTAATCGTTCGTTCTATCGTCGGTAAGATTGAGTCTCTGCTTTCAGTCATTCGCAATATTGTTGACTCAAATGATGTGTCTATCCGTTCAACTGAAAATGGCAAAGATGAACTGGGTACGTTAGGCGAGTACTTCAACCAACTGTTGGACCAACTTGAAGGTTTGATTGCTGCGTCTCAGTCTAAATCTCTACAACTAACTCAAAGCACTTCGAATATGCATGATGAGCTAGAGTCAGTGATCAAACAGTTTGAGGTTCAAGCGAACCACACCTCGACCATGACCACATCCGTACAAGAGATGGTGCTGACGATTGGTGAAATCTCGGAAAGTACGTCGGTTGCGGCTGAAGGGGTTCATCAAGCGAAAGTGAATGCAGATAAAGGCCGTGAAGTGGTTGTCGATACCATCAACAATATTACTCAGTTGTCTGAACGTCTATCAAGCAGCCAAGACTCAATCAGCTCACTGAACCATCATGTTGATCAAATCGGCGATGCAGTAAACATTATCCAAGGTATTGCAGAACAAACCAACCTGCTGGCATTGAATGCAGCGATCGAAGCGGCACGTGCGGGTGAGCAAGGTCGAGGCTTTGCCGTTGTAGCAGACGAAGTACGTGCATTGGCAAGCAGAACGCATCAATCAACTACTGAAATCACCAGTGTTGTTACTGCGATCCAAAGCCAAATGAACGCTTCAATGACCGAGATTGGCGAGTGTAACCAACAAGGCCAATTAACTCTGAAAGATTCTGAAGAGCTAGATGCCAGCCTACAGCTGATCTTAAGTGACATGGAGAGTATTCAAGGTAACTCTGAACGTATTGCATCAGCGATTGAAGAGCAGGGCGCAGTGATGGCACAAGTGAGTGATTCAATCACAGAGTTGAACACCATCTCGAATGACAACAATGCTTCAGCTCAACACTGTTTGATTGAAGTCGATAAAGTCGCAGAGCAAGCGAATGATATGGACCAAGCCGTAGCACAGTTCAAGACTTCGTAAGCTCAACATAACCAACTAATACCTAAGGCGCGGATCATCTGCGCCTTTTTTTTGTCTGGCATTTAAGAACTAATGTGTTGGGTAAACTTATACGGTAGGGAATAAAAAGAGTCAGTAGATAAGTATGACTAGAATATAAGAATGAGGTTTGAAGAAACGACCCAAGGGGGGAGGAGCAGGGTCGTTTGAGTGTTGCTTAGTTAAGCGATTATGTAGATTGTATAATCAACGTTGCTTACTTACTTCTGCCTTCTAAGACTTCGAGCGCTAAACCTACAGCTTTATCAATATTGTCGCAGCCCGACAACTTTCCTGAACTGATAGGCCCTAACACATTGGCATATAAGGAAAGTTGTTGGTTAAACGGCAAGCTTAATTGCTCATATAATCGCTGGCGGATCTCGGCATGTTGCTCAGGAGCCTGGGCAGCAAGGCCTTTTAAAGTGTCATAAATGAGAGTTGTAGTCGTGTTCATTCGCATCTTTATCTTTGAGTGGGGGATGCTTATTTTATGATCATTGGTGTTCTTTTTACTGTGATATAAATCATACAATAATATTTAATGGGATGAATTAAGTTCAATACAGCAATGGCGTTGAATCAAAGATTCTATGCAATAATGGCCTAATGCGTACTGAGTACAAATAATGCCTTTACAGCGTACTAAATACGCATTAATATCATGGCCAAGTTAGAGTTTGGTCAAGTTAACAGCGGAAGGGCACTGCCAAAGCTCGAAAATCGAAAGCATGTTTAACAAGTTGTTAGCGTGTAGAAGACATCTTAAGTGGATGTATCATCTTGAATTGGCTTGGAAAAAATGATTTCAAAAGAAAATCAGATACAAAATGGTGAATACGAAAGTATCGTCGCTCACAAAATGTTGGACTTACTTATCATCGTTACGACATTGCTCACAGCAAGTTGGTTGTACTTAGGAAACATCCCAAAGAACTACTTCATTCTGGCTGGTTTAGGCTGCGTGATTTATTTGTTGTTTGCTCAGAGCTTTGAGCTATACCGCAATCAAGATTTTACGACCACTTATCAAAAGACTCAGCGACTCACTATGTGTTGGGCCATGACGGTATTGGTTATTCTCATGTTGGCTTTTTTCGCTAAGCGATCAGAAGTCCATTCTAGAGTTGTGATCGCGATTTGGTTAATGGCAGTGCCATATTTCATGGTTTCTGCCCGTGCGCTGACACGATTAAGCAAACAAAAGCGATTTGCGCAAAACCAGTATCAAAACAAAGCCATCGTCATCGGAGCGACTGAAGCGGGCTATCACATGGCAGGAGCACTTGAAAAACGAGATTCAATTTTAACTTTTGAGGGTATTTACGATGACACAGAAACGAGCACTAACCAACAAGCAGCGAGCGCAACTGATGGAGTCGTGGCTTATCCGATCAAAGGCGATATTAAACAAGCGTTGGTTCTAGCTAAAGAAAGAAACTTCAAACACGTTTTTATCGCGTTGCAACCATTGGGTACAGAAAAGGTGAAAGCCTTGGTTGAAGAGTTCTCGGATTCGACCGCTCGTGTTTATGTTGTTCCGAACTTACAAACGTTCGACTTAATGCAGTCGCGTTGGCGAACCATTAATGGTGTACCAACCGTAAGCGTGCATGACACACCATTCAATGGCGTGCGAACAGTTATTAAACGTATTGAAGACGTTGTGGCTTCGACCCTTATCTTAACCCTTATATCACCAGTGCTCGCCGCTGTCTCTATTGGTGTGAAGCTAAGTTCGCCAGGGCCAATTATCTTCAAACAGAAGCGTTATGGGCTTGATGGAAAAGAAATCTTGATTTGGAAATTCCGTTCAATGAGCACACAAGATAATGGATCAGTTGTGAAACAAGCGACAAAGAACGACCCGCGAGTGACGAAGTTTGGCGCTTTTATTCGCAAAACCTCACTTGATGAGCTACCCCAGTTCATCAACGTTTTGCAGGGCCGTATGTCGATAGTTGGGCCAAGACCACATGCAGTGGCACATAACGAAGAGTATCGCCAAATTGTAGGTAAATATATGCTTCGCCACAAAGTGAAGCCGGGGATCACTGGCTTAGCACAAGTGAGTGGCTACCGAGGCGAAACAGACACAATCGAAAAGATGGAAAAGCGCGTCGAGTACGACCTGAAATACATCCGCACTTGGTCTCTTTGGTTGGATATCAAAATCATAGTGATGACGGTATTCAAAGGCTTCGTCGGTAAAACGGCTTATTAACTACTTATCACCAACGCAATTTAGCCTGTTGATTGAACAGGCTCTAATTCTTAATTTAACAACGAAACGAGCATGAACATGTTTAAAAAGCTATATGGTTCTTTAGTGGTAATGCTAACCGTGTTTGCATCTACCGTAATCCACGCAAAAGCCGATCCGACTCTTTACACACTAACTGCTGGCGACACGATCAGCATTACTGTGTACGGAGAAGACAACCTAACGATTGAAGAACTTAAAATCGATAACCGCGAAACGGTCGATTACCCATACCTAGGAAAAATTACCCTAGGCGGTAAAACGCTAGAACAGCTTCAACAAGAGATCACCAAAGGCTTGAAAGGCAACGTGCTGATCAATCCAAAAGTGAACGTATCGATTGTTGAATACCGCAATATCTACGTTAACGGCCTAGTGAATAAGCCAGGCGGTTATGAATACGAACCAGACCTGACTGTACAAGAGGCGATCTCTTTAGCGGGTGGTGTGTTAACCAAATACCGTCGCAGTGCCAAGGTTTACCTGATATCAGAAGGTGAATATGAAGGTTATACGTCTGAAGAGCTATCAAAGGCGTTTGAAAGCGACACAGAAGACGAAGTAGCGCTGTATCAGAAGATTAAGCCGGGCGATACGTTGCACGTCATTGGTTCATTTTGGTAATAGTCAAATCGCGTTAAAACCAGAACCTCACGCACCCATTTCATTTAAATTTATTGAGAATACAACTCGCTATGCAATTGCTCTCTAAAGAAAATAAGCTCAACAACGAAGAGATTATCGATCTCGGGAAATACATCATATTGCTCAAGCAGAACTGGTTAAAAATCACTATGTTCTCTTTAGTGGTTACCATATTAACCACACTGGTGGTGTTTTCGCTTACATCTAAATATGTAGCTACCGCAACACTATTGATTGAATCTGAGCAAAAGAAAGCCGTTTCAATTGAAGAAGTGGTCGGAATCGATTCAAGTCAAAAAGAGTACTACCTGACTCAGTTTGAAATTCTAAAATCAAACCAGATCGCCGAACGTGTGATCGACAAACTTGGTCTAACGAATAAGCTAGAGTTCAACGCATCACTAAGCACTGAGCCATCTTTAAAAGAACAGCTGGTGGATATAGTAAAATCGCTGCCAGTATTTGATGCTTACCGTGATACTGCGCCAATCAGCGAAGAAGACGCACAAGAAGCAATTCGCCAAGAAGTGCTAGATGCATTTAAAGATCGCTTAACCATTTCGCCGATTCGTAAAACTCAGCTAGTGAAAATCAGCTTTGAATCGGAAGATCCAAAATTGGCAGCGCAAATTGCGAATGCTGTGGGCGAGGCCTACATCAATCAGAATCTAGAGGCGAGCTTAGGCGCAACTCAACAAGCTTCACATTGGATCACTAGCCGACTTGCTGAGCTGAAAGAACAACTGAAAGATTCAGAAACTGCGCTAACGGACTTTTTAGCAAAAGAGAAGCTAGTTGACGACAGCGGCGTGGAAGGCGGTATTGACGCACAAGCTCGTGCAACCATCAGCAACCTAACACAACGCTTAACTGAAATTACTGACAGAAGAATCGAAATTGAATCTTCATACAGCACGCTTAAAGCAGCGCAAGGTAAAACTAACGCGTCGTTTATTTCTATTCCTTTAGTGTCTAAGCACCCACAAGTACTTGCACTAAAAGAAGAGAAAATCGTTGCTGAAAAAGAATTGAGTGAGCTGGCAAAACGTTACGGCCCAGCGCATGAAGACATGAAAGCGGCAACCGCAAAAGTACGCTCTTTAGACAAGCAACTTAATTCAGTTGTACGTGAGTTAGTGAACGGTATCGACCAAGAGCGCAAATCGGTAAGTGAGCAAGAGCGCCTATTAACTGCAGAGCTAAAAGCAAAAAAAGATGCGTACCAAAACATCTCTGTTAAAAAACGCCAGTTTGAAGCACTTAAGCGTGAAGTAAAAACCAATCGCGACGTATTTAACCTGTTCTTGTCGCGTCAAAAAGAGACATCAGCAACCAGCGACTTCGCGGCAGAAAGTGCACGCTTTACCGACTACGCAATGATCCCACAACAAGCGGCAGCACCAAAGAAAGGGCTGATTATCGCACTATCTTTAGTAGCAAGTATTGGTTTTGCAGTAGTGATGGTGTTCTTGTTAGACGCATTGCGTAACACAGTAGAATCAGTGAAAAACTTTGAAGATCGCTTTGGCCTTATCCCTTTGGGTGGCATTCCTAAAATTTCTCTCAAGCAGTACAAAAACAAAGCCTTAGACAAAGCCTTGTACTTTGAGAAAGACGCTAACTCGTTCAGTGAATCGGTACGTTCTATCCGTACTGCGCTCACGCTGTCTAAAATGCACAACCCGAACAAACGTATTGCGGTAACGTCTTCACTACCTGGTGAGGGTAAAACTACAACCTCGATTAACTTAGCAATGGCGTATGCGCAAGTAGAGCGCACACTATTAATTGATGGTGACTTACGTAAACCCGCAATCGCAGAACGCTTTGGCTTGAAGAAGTTCCAACAGGGCATTACCAATCACCTATTAATGGGTGATTCGATAGAAAGCTGCTTACATAAAGACGAGCAATCTGGTTTAACCATTTTACCAGCAGGTATGTTAACGCCTAACCCGCAAGAGCTTCTAACCTCTGAAGGTTTCGCTACCATGTTAGAACAGTTAGACGGCCAGTTTGATCGCATCATCATTGATACACCGCCAACACTGCCGGTAGCCGATAGCATGGTAATCAGCCGTTTAGTTGGTTCTATCACTGTAGTGGTGAAAGCGAACAGCACACGCATCGCAAGTGTAAGAAATACGCTAGCACGCTTCATGACGCACAATATTAAAATAGACGGTATTGTGATTAACCAAGTCACCGAAAAAGCCTTAAAGAACGAATACGGCTACGGTGGTTACTACGGCAGCTATGGTGACAACCACTTAGCTAAAGAAGCGTAATAAGTAATATCTGTAAGTGCTTTAATCGGGCTGCGTGAGTTGATGGAAGAGTAGGCTGGCCAATTCTCGGTTCAGGTACTGAGACTATGGGCAGTAGCCGCCACACAACTGCATATCGAAATAGAGCACCGAATAAAGACCGTTCCAAAGGCCAAGCAACCAGCTTGGCCTTTTTTATGTCACAACACCGAGGGGGGGACTTAGATACTTTGCTTAGCCTTACCTCAAGAGCCTGAAATACTCGAATCACAGCCTATCCCTTTCATCAAGAGCCCTATCTTCAATATCTTAACAGTGGTTGATTTTTGACTTTAACTTCATAAAACAGTGAGTTAAAGAGAAAAAGATACTCACCGTAACTATCAAATTAAAAAAAAGAGTACCAGATACGCAATAAGTGCTTTACAGCGTACCTAATACGCAATAGAATCTACTCCATCAAAAAGAAGCAAGCAAAACAAAGAACCTGTTAACAGGAGTGCTCATTACATAAATAGTGTAGTGAGTATGAAAAACGCTTCTAGCACATTGATGAGTAAAGCAGCCAATCAGCTGCAAAGAATGACAACTAGAAAGATTTGATAGCGGATTAGGGGCTGAAACCTAAGGGCGGTAGCATACCTAATGACCAAATTCGTCATTCCCTACAGCAAGGAACGACAACACACGTCATTCCCTGCAGCGAGGAACGAGTGTGATAGGGAATCTCGCTCTTGAGTTGGAGATCCCCGACTCAGTCGTTCCTCCTTCTCGAGGATGACGGAGGGGTCAGTGTTACATTTGGCGTCCACCTTTAGAGAGGAACAAGACCAAATTCGTCATTCCCTACAGCGGGGGACGACAATATACGTCATTCCCTACAGTGAGGAACGAACGTGATAGGGAATCTCGCTCTTGGTTCGGAGACCCCTAACTCAGTCGTTGCTTCTTCTCGAGGATGACGGAGGAGTCAAAGCAATACACAGTTCGTCATTCCCTAAAGCGAGGGACGAGCGTGATAGGGAATCTCGCTCTTGGTTTAGAGATCCCCGACTCAGTCGTTCCTCCTTCTCGAGGATGACGGTGGGGGATGCGTCACAATCGGCGTACACCCTTAGAGAGGAATAACACCAAACACGTCATTCCCTACAGTGAGGGACGAACGCGATAGGGAATCTCGCTCTGGGGTCGGAGAACCTCGACTCAGTCGTTCTCCTTGTCGAGGATGATGGTTGAGTCAAAGCAATACATAGCTCGTCACTCCCTACAGTGAGGAACGAACGTGATAGAGAATTTCGCTCTTGGTTAGGAGATCCCCGACTCAGTCGTCCTTCCTTCTCGAGGATGACTATGGAGCCAAAAAACAACATGCTCGTCATTCCCTAAAGCGAGGGACGAGCGTAATAGGGAATCTGCTCCTAGCCTCTGACCTTGAAGCGCATACATCAAGGTTGAACAGGCCAAAGCAACAATTATCGAATTCAAAATTCGTACCTAATACTGATATTAGGGACGACAAGACCAAAGGCAGTAACAACGTAATGACAGTCTTAGATCAAACAAGAAGAACGCATCTCAAGCAGCTTGAAGCGGAATCGATCCACATCATCCGCGAAGTCGCTGCTGAGTTTGATAATCCAGTAATGCTCTATTCAGTAGGTAAAGACTCAGCAGTAATGCTGCACCTTGCTCGTAAAGCATTTGCACCTGGGAAGCCTCCGTTCCCACTAATGCACGTAGACACAAACTGGAAATTCAAAGAGATGATCCAGTTTCGTGACCAAATGGCTGAAAAAGTCGGCATGGACCTCATCGTTCACCAAAACCCTGAAGGCATCGAAATGGGCATTAACCCATTCGTTCACGGTAGCTCTAAGCACACCGACATCATGAAGACTCAGGGTCTTAAGCAAGCACTAGATAAATACGGCTTTGATGCAGCATTCGGTGGCGCTCGCCGCGACGAAGAAAAGTCTCGTGCTAAAGAACGCGTGTACTCATTCCGAGACAAACACCACCGTTGGGACCCTAAAAACCAGCGCCCAGAACTGTGGAACGTCTACAACGGTAAAGTCGACAAAGGCGAATCTATCCGTGTATTCCCACTATCAAATTGGACTGAGCTAGACATCTGGCAATACATCTACCTAGAAAGCATCGAGATTGTACCTTTGTACCTTTCTGAAAAACGCCCAGTGGTAGAACGTGACGGCATGTTAATCATGGTCGACGATGAGCGTATGCCAATTGAAGAAAACGAAGAAGTACAACACAAAATGGTTCGCTTCCGTACGCTTGGTTGTTACCCACTAACCGGCGCTGTGGAGTCAGAAGCTGGAACACTACCAGAAATCATTCAAGAGATGCTGTTAACCACAACATCAGAACGCCAAGGCCGCGCTATCGACCACGACTCGTCTGGCTCGATGGAAAAGAAAAAACGTGAGGGATACTTCTAATGAGCCACGCATCAGACCTAATCGCTTCAGACATTGAATCGTACCTAAAGCAACATGAAAACAAAGATCTAATGCGCTTCATTACTTGTGGCTCAGTAGACGATGGTAAATCGACCCTTATCGGCCGTTTATTGTTTGACTCAAAGTTGATCTACGAAGATCAAATGGCAGCCATCGAAAAAGACTCCCAAAAGTTCAACACAACGGACAAAGAGTTTGACTTAGCACTATTGGTTGACGGTTTGCAAAGCGAACGTGAGCAGGGCATCACCATTGATGTTGCTTACCGTTACTTCTCGACAGACAAGCGTAAATTCATTATTGCCGACACCCCAGGGCACGAGCAATACACACGCAACATGGCAACAGGCGCTTCAACCTGTGACTTAGCCATTGTAATGGTAGACGCACGCCACGGCATTCAAACTCAAACGCGTCGTCACAGTTACATTTGTTCTTTGCTGGGTATCAAGCACATTATTGTTGCTATCAACAAAATGGACTTAATGGCATACAGCCAAGAAGTATTCCAGAAGATTAAAGCCGATTACCGTGAAATGGCCAAAGAGCTGGATATTCAAGATTTGCGTTTTGTTCCTATTTCGGCCCTAAACGGCGACAACGTAGTAACACCAAGCGAGTACATGGATTGGTACCCAGGTGCAACGCTAATGAAGCTACTTGAAACGGTAAAAGTTGAGCAAGATAAAAACCTAGATGACTTCCGTATGCCAGTGCAATACGTAAATCGCCCTAACCTAGATTTTCGTGGTTTTTGCGGAAGCATCGCCTCTGGTGTGGTTCGACCGGGTGATCTAATCACGGCAATGCCATCAGGCAAGCAAAGCACAGTAAAAAGCATTGTGACGTTTGAAGGTGAGTTGGAAAATGCAATTTCAGGTGACGCGGTAACTATTACGCTAAATGACGAAATCGACGTCAGCCGTGGTGATGTGCTTGTACACAGCAACAACCTACCAACAGTAAGCGATTCATTACGAGCAAATATGGTTTGGATGGGTGAAGTACCGTTACAAACGAACAAAGAATATCTATTTAAGTTTGCATCCAAATCAGTAAATGGACGAGTGACAGCTATTAACCATGAAGTCGATGTTAATACACTTCAAATTAAATCTGATAATGAGTTTACCAAGCTAGAGCTTAATTCAATCGGCAGCGTCGATATCAACCTAAACGAAGAAATCTCAGTCGACCTATATAAACAAATCAAACAAACCGGTGCATTTGTTGTGATTGAACGAATGACTAATGTGACGGTTGGGGCAGGGATGGTGAATTCTTCTTATATTAATATAAAAAAATCTGAACTAACGAAAGAATATACCTCTACAGAGAGGGCGTTAAACGAATATATAGTCATTAACTTTCCAGAGTGGGGATGTAAACGTATATGAAGCCCAAGATAGTTCTGATTACAGGTTTTGGTCGGTCGGGTTCAAGTTTGATTAATATGCTCATATCAAAAAGAATAAATTCAGTAGATGTGGGAGAATTACGTTTTTTATATGAAAGAGGATATATTAATAATGAAAGATGTAGTTGTAATGATTACTTTCGTGAATGTAATTTCTGGGATGGAGTTATAAAAAAAATTCCTGTAGATGATCCTTTTGAATATTCTTTATTGTCAAAAAAAACACAAAGAAATAGATCTTTCTTTACTTCTTATTTTAATTGGTTTAGTGAAGATGATGAAAAGTACATAGGGAAGGAAAAGAAATTAATAGATTCAATTTTAAATAATTCTAGTTCAAGGCATGTAATACTTGACAGCTCTAAAGTACCAGTTAGAGCATGTCTTTATTATAAGCTTAGGGAACATTATGACGTTAAAATCTTGCATGTTTTGAGGGACCCGAGAGCAGTGTCCTACTCTTGGTCTAAAGATGTACCAAGACCCGAAACAGACAATAAAGAAAATATGCATAAGTTTTCATACTTGGAATCAAGTTTACTTTGGGTCGGAGTTAATTTTCTATCTAGATTATTATCTTTTAAATATAAAGATGACTACAAAATGATTATATATGAAGACCTTTGTAAGAATCCTGTTTCTGTTATGGATTCTGTAGAGTCTTTTATATTTCCTGGCGGAAATGATTCTTTAAATAATAGTGTGTTTCATTCTATATCGGGTAATCCTATGAGATTTGTTGATAATGTAGATATTAAACTCGATGAAAATTGGAAAAAAAACACGACAAAATTTAAAAACATTATACCAAGTGTTATTGCACTCCCTTACTACTATTATATAAAGGTGAAGAATTGAAACGACTGATTATAGTTGGACCTGGTAGAACAGCCACAACTTCGATATTCGATTCGCTTTCAAAGGATAGCAAAGTTTCTCCTTCTGAAGTAAAAGAATTGCACTACTACTCTAGAGGAGTCTCTGCTTATAGAGGTATGAATCATGAGGTGAAACAGTCTTATGATGAAAATTTTTGTATTGATAATGAAACTCAAGTTTTATTGGAAGCCACTCCGTCATATTTCATGCTGTCTGATATCTTGCCTAATAAGATAAACGATAAAGATACATATGTAATGTGTGTTTTGAGAGAGCCAAAAGATCGTTATGTTTCCTTGTACAATCATGTAAAAAATAAAGTTATTTTTAATGATGGTTATACTTTAAAAGATTACCTTGATAAAAGTATAAAAGTAACATTAGATGATATTGAAAGTATTGAGGAAGCGATTCATTATAGTGGATATTACGAATCAGATTATGCCAAGCACCTATTAAACTATATTGAAGCTTTTGGTAAGGATAAAGTGATTGTTCTAGATTATAACAAGTTAAATGATCTAGACTATATTTCTAATAAACTTCTCGTCATGAATGTAGGTCATGTAGAATGCAAGGTTGGTTATACTAATCAATCATCTGATTATAGAAGTATAATTATGCAAAAATATGCGCAAAAGATATATGAGACATTTGAGTGGTATTTGAATAAGCATCAAAAAATAAAATTATTTGGTAAGAGTTTGTACTTTTTAATTAATAGGAGAACGGTATCCAATAGTAGTGGAAAAGTTAATGATAACGAACTTGATTTATCTCTTCGTAACAAAGAATTAAAAGATGTCTTGAAAAAATTTGATTATGAAATTCCTGAGTGGTTAGATAAATGAATATTGGAAACATTTACAAGTTTTCTCCTGAATGTTGTATTGATAAAAAACTATCAATAACTTTTATTAATCCATATAATTTTAAGTTGTCTGCACTAGACAAGGATTATTTAAATGTCCTAAAACAGTTTGACTGTGTTTATATAGACGGAATACTTTTACAAAAAATGGCTAATTATCTTTATAAAAAAAATTATAAAAGATATTCATTTGATGGTAATTCCTTGGCTCCGAAATTCTTTTCAGAAGCAAAAGAGAGATCTCTTTCAGTTTCTTTTGTAGGTTCAAGAAATGGTGTTGCATCTAGAGCCGCAGATATAATCAATAATAAGTATAACAATATCGTTAAGAACTCTTTTAGTGGATATTTCAAAAGCGAAGAAGAGAAAAATGAAGTTATTAGAAGTCTGAATTTATCAGAGATGATCGTCATTGGTATGGGGGCACCTGATCAAGATGAATTTGCTATAAAGGTTAAAAATAAATATCCTGATAAGTTAGTTATTACGTGTGGTGGGTATTTTGACCAAATAGTAGATGGTCAAAATGAAGCGTACTATCCAAAGTTAATCAATGACTTTAATCTTAGGTTTGCATACAGGGTTTATAAAGAACCTAAGCGCATATTAAGTAGGTATCTGTTTGATTATTTGTTTTTTTATAAATGGGCTTTAAATGAACTATTCAATAAACGAATGCAATAACGTTCTTCTAGTTTTGAAAGATTTTCCAGTAGGTGGGATTGAAGAGGTTTTTATAAATCTTTCCTCTGGATTTAAAAATAAAAACTATTCAATCGATTTGTTGATACTATCCGAAAAAAAAGTAGACAGAGACTATTTAAATAATAACTATAATAATTTTTCAAATGTCTATTACGGGTTTAAAAGTGCTTTCAAACTTCGTGGTAAGAAATATGACATTGCCATCTCAGCTAAAGAAAAAGCTAATCTATTTTTAACTTTAATGAAAGTGTTCGGATTTTATATAGCTAAGGTTGTCGTTACAAGGCATGTTTCTGTTGACCCTGAAGTTTCGAAAAATGAAGTGTCGTGGTATACGAAGTATTTATACAAAATGTACTCAAAGGCAGGGTGCAAGATAGTGGCATGTTCTAAGGCATTAACTCAAGAAATATCTAGTGCTTTCGGGGTTAAAACATGCTGTATTTATAATCCTATAGTGTCACCTAGGTTTTTTAGTAAAGTGCAAGTTTCAAAATATGGTTATGAATATATAATAGAAGGAAAAAAAACTTGGTATTTGTCGGTAGAATATCAGAACAAAAAGGTTTAGATATCCTGCTCAAAGCGATAATGAATGTTAGAAATGATAATATTAACTTAAATGTAATAGGTGATGGACCTTTATTACAAAGTTTATGCGATTTCTCTATGAGTATTAAAAATGCCACTATAAAATTCCATGGTAAAATAGATAATCCATATTACATGATTAAAAGATCTGATTTGTTAGTAATGCCATCCAGATGGGAGGGTTTACCTACAGTATTGATTGAAAGCTTAGCTCTTAATACACCAGTGATATCAACTGATTGCAAATATGGGCCGCGAGAAATAATTAATAACGAAAAGTATCTATTTAATGTTGATGATGTGGATGAATTGGCAAAAATGTTAGAAGAGCCCAATTTTGGAGTTTCTAACGGTTTTGATTCAAAAGAGTATATATTAAGTAATATAGTTGATAAATACTTGAAGGTATAGTTATGCTGTTAAAAACAAATAAAATCTACAAGTGTTTGTTTTCTTTTTTTATCGTTGTTACAATCTTTTATCCAACGTTTATATTTGGAACTACTGTAAGCCAGTCACAAAAAATATTGTTTTTAATTCAGTTTTTATTTATTTCTTTTGTCTTGTTCTTATCAAAAATACATTTAAACAATATTAAAGATGTTAAAAGTGTATTTTGGCCGTTTTTGATTTTATTCTTAATAAGTAGTGTTAATTTTGTAATTTTCTTAAGTAAAGATGTGTTCAATTATTTAAATTCATTCAGGTACTTTTTTTACCCGATGTGCTTTATGTTTGGTTTTATATTTTCAATAAAGGTTAAATGTCAGGAATTATACCTTCATGCTCTTCTTTCCTTTATTTTGTTTAGTCAGGTTTTATTTGTTTTTGGTCAGTATGTATATCCAGAGTCTTATTTTGTAACAATCTTTAGTGAACGGCATTTATACGATTTTCTTGGTAAGAGAGTTGGGGGTAGTTTTGACTGGACATATATATTAGGTTACTTTCTTATAACCTGTCTTGGTTACTATGTTAGCTGTTTTTATAGTGATTTAAAGAAGAGGACTAGTATTGTCTGCTCATTAGTTTGTATTGTTGGTGTTTTAGCTACGCAATCAAGAACTGCGTTGATCAGTTTGGTGTTTTTGCTATTTTTTTCTTCTTTGATTCACTCTAAAAGTATTCGAGAAATTCTTAAGTTTTTATTTTATGTTATTTTGATTTCTATAGTTTCATTGTTTTTTTCAGTATACTTTTTAGATTTGACTTACGTAACTTCGACATTAAGTACTGATAGCATAAACGAAGGTGTGAGTGGCCTTAGATTAACTCACAGAAGTGAACAAATATCGAATATAATCGACATGAGTTTTATGCAAATTTTAGTAGGTTCGCCAGATTCTTATGAATTTACTATTGAGAACGCATACGGGCATTATCTATTTAGGCATGGAATATTTGGACTTATTATTTATGTCTTTGCAATATTAGCTTCAATCTTTAAGTTTTATAGATCTTACAACGATAATCGAGACCCGATAGTTGGTATGATACTATTTATGTTATTAGCGCTCCCTTTGTTCAGTATGACATCTTCACCTGTGGATGCTCATAAGTTTGGTGCTATTTTTTGGTGTTTGTTTGGGCTGGGTTACGGACGTTTGCGAAATGTCAAAAGGTAAAGGAAATATATTACTATCAACCATATGTGCTTTTGTTATTAGAGTTTTCGGTTCCTTGGGTGGGTTCGTTCTAACCCTGATTGTCACGAAACTTGTCGATTCAACCCACGCAGGTCAATTTCTATTTATACTTGGCTTAGTGCTCTTTGGAGGCAACCTATTAACACTCGGTTCTACGAATGTTCTTGTAAAGGTGATTGGCGCTGACTTTGGTTTATCTTGGACTAGGATAAATAGCACAGTTTCAGTGATTTTTAAATTAGTTCTTTTGGTATCGACCCTCACGCTCATTATTTTTTCTACAATATCGGAATATATTGTGTCTAGGCTAGGCGTTGAAATTCAATCGAGCGTATTACCAATGATAGTTATGTGCATGCTTTTGTTTTCTTACCAACAGATCTTTTCAGCTATGTTGCAAGGTAAACAACAGGTAATTTTAGGGAGTATAGTACAAAATATTATAGTAACATTTTCGTTTGTTATAATTCTTTTGTTGTTGGAACTATGTGGTACTAATCAAACGGGATATTCGTTATTTTATATCTATTTAACTTGTGTTGGCCTGGCAACGTTGTGTGGTTCGCTACTTTGGTTTAAAAGCAAGGGATCATCGTTTTATTTAGATGCATCGTTTTCTCAAGAACTTAAAGTTAGTTTGTCATCGCTGTTTGTCATTTTGTTAATGAATCAATGTGTGATGTGGGCGGGGCAGTTTGCTACGGCTAAATACCTTTCGGCCGCTGATGTCGCATTTTTTGCTGCTTCCCAGCGTACTGCAACGCTCGCTTCTTTTGTTTTGATTGCTGTTAATTTAGTGGTTGCACCAAAGTTTGCCCAAGCGTTTGCAAAAGGCAATCAATTAGAAGTAGATAAATTATCCCTTTTATCTAGCCGTTTGATGATTGCTTTGGCTGTTCCTGTGCTCGCCTTTATGATTTTTTTCCCTGAGTTTTTAATGGGTTTATTTGGCGAAGAGTACAAAGTGGCTGCTCCATTATTACAAATTTTAGCTGTCGGTCAGTTTATTAACGTAATTACGGGTTCCGTGGGTTTTTTACTTAACATGACAGGCCACGAAAAAGACATGCGTAATGTTGTGTTGTTTTCAGGCCCTTTAGCTATCGCATTGGCCTTCGGTTTAACCAGTCACTTTGGTTTAATGGGGGCAGCTTATGCCACTGCCATTTCAGTCGCTACGCAAAACTTGCTTGCGGTTTGGATGGTGAAGAAACGTTTAGGCTTTAATACGTTGAATGTATTTAGAAAGGTCTAGCTGTTGGTTAACTACTTTGATTTGGTTGTATGTTTGATTCTCAATTATTAATCGCTGTATTAGTTGTCGCGTTGCTTGTTGCTTTAGTTGTGTTCCATATACGACCGTTGTTGGCGTTTGCGGCTGTTGGTGCTGCACTGTTTATTATTGGTGCAGTTGACCAAACCGTATACCTCGATGGTTTTACCAACGGTTCTTTAATTACGTTGATGGTGTTGATCATTTGTAGTTTCGCGATTGAGAAAACCTATCATGTGCGCCATTTAGGGGCATCGTTGTTCAATGGCAAGTTTGTCCCGAACTACGTTAAGTTATTGGTAGTTAGCAGCTTTACCTCTGCTTTTTCTAATAACACAGCGGTAGTGGCAACGTTAATGGGATGTATAAAGAAGAACTTACCGAGCAATGCCAGCAAGTATTTATTGCCACTTTCTTATGCTTCTATCTTAGGGGGGACGTTAACGTTGGTTGGTACTTCGACTAACTTAATTGTCTCTGGTTTTGCTCAAGAAGCAGGGTTAGCGCCGTTCTCTATGCTGACGACTACGCCTGTGGCGATTGTAGTAGTCGGGGTGTGTTTAGTTTGTTTGTTATGTTGTATTCCATTGCTTCCATCGAGTAAGACCCAAGAGCAACATCGAGAAAATACGAGTTACTTTATTGAAGCTCAAGTTCGAGTTGTTGTTAACGGCCAATCATTAGTTGGTAAAACGGTCTTTGAGAACGGGTTGCGCGATTTGGGTTCTTTGTATTTGAGTGAAATCATTCGCCAGGGCGGTGTGATTACGCCGGTATCACCAAAAGAAGTGCTGCAACCAAATGACAGGTTGTTATTCAGTGGTGATGTTGGTGCATTAGAAACTTTGCAGCAGTTTAAAGGCTTAAAGACTGTGGGTATTGTGAGTGAACAAGACACGCATATTGGCCAAACAGTTGAAGCGATACTCGTGGCAGATTCGGTCGTGGTGGGTAAAACGATTAAACAAGTGAAATTCAGATCTCTGTTTGATGCGTCTGTTATTGGTATTCGCCGTGGTAACCAAAAGCTAAGCGGTGGCTTGGGTAGTACTGTGTTGCAAGCGGGTGATATGTTGCTTCTGGCTATCGGGAATGATTTTAAAGATAGGAATAACCTAAAGCGTAATTTTGTTTTCCTTGATGGGGCTGACTTTGGTAATAATTCAGGTGAGCAACAAACTCTTTCTAAAGCTAAGTCTTGCTGGGTGCTTGGCGGTTTTGTAGCTGTGATAGGGTTGTCGGCTATTGGACTGTTGCCACTACTTAAAGGTTTACTGATTTTGCTGGGCGCCTATGTGGTAACGGGTGTATTGAATGTTCAATACGTTCGTCGTCGTATCCCGTTTGAAATTATTGTGATTGTGGGCAGTGCATTGGCTTTGGCTCATGCCATGCAAATGAGTGGGTTAGCGGATACGGTGAGCGGTGCTTTGCTGACGTTGACTAACGGGTATGGCGTGCACGGAGCGTTTATTGGGGTGTTCTTGGCAACGTTGTTGCTTACAGAGTTAATCACCAATAATGCAGCGGCGGCGATCATTTTTCCTATTGCTCTTGCGACAGCGCAGCAATATGGCGCAGACCCAATGCCGTTTGTTATGGCGGTTGCTTTTGGGGCGAGTGCGAGCTTTCTTTCGCCGTTTGGCTATCAAACTAACTTGATGGTGTATTCGGCAGGTAATTATTCTATTAAAGATTATGTGAAGCTGGGTTTGCCACTTTCGATTGTGTATTCCATTACCGCGTTAGTGATGATTCCGGTGGTGTATCCGTTTTAGGTGCTTATTAAGAGATCCCCGATTCAGTCGTTCGTCCTTCTCGGGGATGACGGTAAGGTAAGCCGGGTAGATGGTTGCTTTCGAGTTTTGACGGTTGTTTTAAAGTTTCTATTTTAGTTATCGTCATTCCCTAAAGTGAGGGACGAACGCAATAGGGAATCTCGCTTGTGGTTTGAGATTCCAGATACCTCGTTCCTCGGTTCTGGAATGACGGCTATTTTCGAGTTTTTTACGATTATTTTAAAGTTTCCATGCTAGTTACCGTCATTCCCTAAAGTGAGGGACGAACGTAATAGGGAATCTCGTTTGTGGTTTGAGATTCCAGACACCTCGTACCTCGGTTCTGGAATGACGGCTATTTTTGAGTTTTTTACGGTTATTTTAAGGTTTCAGTGGCAGTTTCGTCATTCTCTAGAGTGAGGGAAGAACGTAATAGGGAATCTGCTTGTGGTGTGAGATTCCAGATACCTCGTCCCTCGGCTCTGGAATGACGGTTGCTTTGGAGCTTTGGGTGGTTATTTTAAAGTTTTATAAAGGTTATTTATGACAAGTCCATATCAAGAAAAAACAGATGTAACAGAAAAATCGAGCGATGTGGTTTGGCACAATGCGACTGTTACTCATCAACAGCGAGCGGAACTGAAACAACAAAAACCTGTTGTGCTGTGGTTTACTGGCCTAAGTGGCTCTGGTAAATCGACGGTTGCTAATGCAGCAGAAAGCCAGTTATTAACTTTGGGTAAACACAGCTACTTGTTAGACGGCGATAACGTCCGTCATGGTTTGAACCAAGATCTAGGCTTTAGTGATACCGACAGAGTAGAGAACATTCGACGCATTGGTGAAGTGGCTAAACTGTTTGTTGATTCAGGAAGTATTGTGTTGACGGCGTTTATCTCACCGTTCATTTCAGACCGCCAGCAAGTGCGAGACCTTTTAGGGGAGCAGCAGTTTTTGGAGGTGTTCATTGATACACCGTTAGAGGTGTGTGAGTCGCGTGATCCTAAAGGCTTGTATAAGAAAGCACGTAAAGGCGAAATCAAACACTTCACGGGTATTGATTCAGAATACCAGGCACCAGTGCAACCAGATATTCACGTAAAAACGGCAGGTAAGAGCATTGAAGAGTGCGGTGAGCAAGTTGTAAATGCGCTGCGTGAGCGTGGTTATATTTAATCCTTACCTCGGCCTGTACTAATAGCATCTTGCTGCAATCATGTTATATCACCTAACAACTTGATATTGATGTGAAATAGAGCCGCCTGTAAAAATAGACCAATAAGTGGCATATCAATACTTTTGCCCAATTCGAATTAGATAGTGAGAGGATCCCAATGCATTACGATGTATTCAATGGAGACGCAGATGGTATTATTGCGTTGTTGCAACTGCGCTTGAGTGAACCAAAAGAAAGTGTGCTTATTACTGGCGTGAAGCGAGATATTAAGTTGCTTTCCCAAGTAGACGCTCAAAAGGGTGTTTCTTCGGTTACGGTATTAGATGTATCGATGGAGAAAAACCAAGATGCGTTGCGTTCGCTGTTGGATGAAAAAATCGATGTGTTCTATTGCGACCACCATCGTACTGGTGAAGTGCCTGATTCTTCATACCTTGAAACCTTAATCGATACCGCGCCTGAGTGTTGTACTAGCTTGTTAATCAATCAAAAGCTCAATGGCGAGCATGTGGCGTGGGCAATTGCTGCGGCCTTCGGTGACAACCTTAAAGCGGTTGCTAATCTGCTTGCGGTAGAAAATGGTTTTGATGAGTCACAAATTGCGTTCTTAGAAGAGTTGGGTACCTTGGTGAATTATAACGGGTACGGGGCATCATTGGATGATTTGCACTTCACGCCTGTTGAACTTTACCAAGCGCTTTATCAATACCCGAATCCGTTTGCTCTTTTAAATGATGAAGATTCGGTGTTCTATCGTTTGCGTGCGGCCTACCAAAATGACCATCAACAAGTATCAAGCCTTGTACCTGTTCACGAGAACGAGGCGGTACGAGTGTTTGAACTACCGAGTGAAACTTGGGCAAGGCGTATTAGCGGTGTGTTTGGTAATGAGATCGTTAACCAAGATCCGAACCGCGCTCAGGCTGTGTTGACGCAAAACCAAGATGGTGTGTCTTACATGGTGAGTTTGCGTGCGCCGTTGTCGAATAGAACAGGGGCTGATGAGGTGTGTTCTAGTTTTGAAACCGGCGGTGGGAGAAAGGCTGCTGCTGGTATTAATGTTTTGCCAGTAGCGGATAAGCAGCGTTTTATTCAAGTGTTAACGGATTATTATTCGAGCTAGTTATAAAGGAGAGATTCCCTATCACGTTCGTCCCTCACTGTAGGGAATGACGGAGTTGGGTGTTGCTTGTTAATTCTATTGTCATTCCAGAATAGAGGGACGAGGTCTGTGGAACCTCTGACTCCTGAGCTAGATTCCCTATCACGTTCGTGCCTCACTTTAGGGAATGACGGAATGGGGTGTTGTTCGTTAAATCCATCGTCATACCAGTGCTGTGGTAAGTGGAATCTCTGACCTGAGTGAGATTCCCTATAACGTTCGTCCCTCACAGTAGAGAATGACAGAGTGGGTGTTGTTCGTTAATTCCATCGTCATACCAGAGCTATGGTAAGTGGAGTCTCTGACCTGAGTGAGATTCCCTATCACGTTCGTTCCTCACTGTAAGGAATGACGGAGTGGGTGTGGTTAGTTAAAACCATCGTCATTTCGGGCCGAGGGAAGAGGTATATGGAATCTCTGACTTGAGTGAGATTCCCTATACGTTCGTTCCTCACTATAGGGAATGACGGGGTATGTGGGGCCTCATACTATTTCGTCATAGAGGTCGTTCCAATTAGGATTGGCTTCACTAATCAGTTCGTCCTTCCATGAACGATTCCATTTCTTTAACTGCTTTTCTCTCTTAATCGCTGATTTGAAGTCATCCAAAATTTCAAAATAGACTAGCTTGTGTACGTTGTATTTTTTAGTGAAGCCTTCAATGTCTCCTGTCCTATGTAACCAAACCCGTTGTGCAAGGTTTCCTGTGACACCTATGTATAAAACTGAATTGGAGCTGTTAGTTAGTATGTAGATCGCAGGTTGTTTCATGAGTTCTCCTTCAACGTTGTTCGTGACACTACCAAACGTTGAAATAGTCATCGCACTATATAAGTCGCAGAGAACTAAAGCGAGATTCCCTATCACGCTCGTACCTCGCTGTAGGGAATGACGGGATGCTGTGTGGTTACTCGTGGTAAGCAACAATGCGGTTGGTGTTCATCTTCCATTTGTTTTATCGTCATTCCAGAACCGAGGGACGAGGTATGTGGAATTTCTGACCGGAGTGAGATTCCCAATCACGTTCGTGCCTCAATGTAGGGAATGACGGGGGGGTGTCCCGTGCGGTAAGTAGCGATGTTGTTACTCTTTCAGTGGTTCTGTCGTCATTCCAGAACCGAGGTACGAGGTATGTGGAATCCATGACCGGAGTGAGATTCCCTATCACGTTCGTGCCTCAATGTAGGGAATGACGGGGGGGTGTCCCGTGCGGTAAGTAGCGGTGTATTTGTTCTTTCAATGGTATAGTCGTCATTCCAGAACAAAGGGACGAGGTATGTGGAATCTCTGACCGGAGTGAGATTCCCTATCACGTTCATTCCTCACTGTAGGGAATGACGGGGTGGGGTGTTGCTCGCGGTAAGTGGCAATGTGGTTGGTGTTAATCATCCAGTTGCTTTATCGTCATTCCAGAACCGAGGGACGAGGTATTTGGAATCCCTGACAGGAGTGAGACTCCCTATCACGTTCGTGCCTCGCTGTAGGGAATGACGGGTAGGGGCGTTACTCGCGGTAAGCAGCAATGCTGTAGGTGCTCCTTTTTCAGTTGTTTTATCGTCATTCCAGAACCGAGGGACGAGGTATGTGGAATCCCTGACCAGAGTGAGGTTCGCTATCACGTTCATTCATCACGGTTGGGAATATCAGGGAGGGGCGGTGTTCTTACCAAATCCGCATTCTATTTTGCATTTATCTGAAGTTTAGTTTGCGTACTTGGTACTCTATAAGTATACTCTGCTCATTCAATAGCACTTTGGTACCTATTTTTATCGTTCGAGCCATTTTTTAGCTTAATTTTAAGCACTACGACAGGTAAAATTTACACGTAATGGGTACTAAGTACATATAAGGTTCTAAAATGATTAAACACTGTTTGTTTCCCGCTGCTGGTTACGGTACACGCTTTTTGCCAGCAACAAAGTCTATGCCTAAAGAAATGATGCCAATCGTGAATAAACCACTGATTGAGTATGGTGTGGATGAAGCGATTCAAGCAGGGATGCAGAGCATGGCCATTGTGACTGGCCGTGGCAAAAACTCGTTGATGGATCACTTCGATAAGAACTACGAACTAGAACACCAAATCGACGGCACGAGCAAAGAAGGTTTACTCGATGATATTCGTGAGCTAATCGACGCCGCGAACTTTACTTACATTCGCCAACGCGAAATGAAAGGTTTAGGGCACGCAATTCTAACCGGTAAAGAGCTGATTGGTGACAACCCATTCGCTGTTTTGCTGGCTGATGACTTGTGTGTGAACCCAGAACAGGGCGTGCTTGAGCAGATGATTGGTCTGTTTAAACAGTTCCGTTGCACGATTGTCGCAGTAGAAGAAGTACCAGTTAATGAAACCCATAAATACGGGGTAATCGCGGGTGAGCATTTAAGCGACGATTTGATCCGAGTCACCGATATGGTTGAAAAGCCAGAGCCGGGCACTGCGCCAAGTAACCTGGCGATTATAGGCCGATACATTCTAACGCCTGATATTTTTGAACACATTGAAAATACAGAGCCAGGTAAGGGCGGCGAAATCCAAATTACCGATGCAATTCTAAAGCAGGCTGAACAGGGTTGTGTTATTGCCTATAAATTCAAAGGCAAGCGCTTTGATTGCGGCAGTGTTGAAGGTTATATCGACGCAACCAACTACTGCTATCAAAACTTGTTTTTGGGTAAATAGTTGCTCAAAAGCTAACTTGGCGGAATATGAGAACAGCAACTGTTCCGAGTTGGAACATAACGAAAACCAACTTTAGGCTCAAGTGATAGTAAACCAAATGAAAACATCAAAGCTGAATAGCAACACTGAGGCGAATGTTTACGCTAACAAAGCAAGTAAGGTATTGGCGACTGCTGGGCTAGTTGCGCTTGCCTTGCTGTCTGTTTTTGTTATTGGCTCAAGTGCACGGTTACTGATAGCTCAGTTCAGTGCGCTTAATGCTGAACAGGAACTAGAGCGGTTTATTGAACAGCAGAATCAAACCGATGTTGATGACGATTCAATAACAGAACCAGGGCTTTCTCGTTCATTAACGTTACTAGATTCTTCAATGCACAAAGTGGCGGGTTGGGACAGCAACAACCCTGACAGCTTGTTGCTGTTGGCATCGTATCAAGCGATCAAAGCCGCTCAACACAGTGAGTTGATAACAGGCACTGAACAGCAAAACCGTGTGGGATATGACCAAGCGATAGCAACTGCGCAAAAGGCACAGAAGCTAAGGCCAATGCATGCCAAAGCCTTTGTGCTGGAGGCTGAATACCAGTGGCGTAATGGTGGTTCATTCGATCAGGTTTTAGCCCCGTTCGAGTTAGCTCTACGAAATGGCCCGTATGATAAAGCGGTTGTGTTGTTTGGTTTGGAGTTTTATCTCGCGTATTGGCCTCAGCTTAATGTGGAGCAAAAAATCTTAGTGTCTAGTTACTTGCTAGAGCCTAGAAGGTATCGACTCTCTCATTGGCAAATCAACACCGTTGTTGCGCGTTCTCCGGAAAAAGAGCGAGCGTGTCGGTTACTAAAGTTCAATAACAAACCAATGCGAACGTGTAAGGGAGGTTGATCGTGAAATCAAATTCTTGTCACGTGACTACTGCTTTAGCCAAACACCAACGTGTTTGGCTGTTTTTCACCGTACTTATTGCTGGTGGCTTGGCTTCGTTGGCAAAAACGTTTGATCTGCTTTCGGGCTTCATCGTGAGAATAGAAGGACAAGTCGGAGGCGATATTGTCTTGCACCTTTTGGTTGCTACCTTACTTGGCACCAGTGCATGTTGGGCTGGGCGAGAGTCAAAGTTATTGAGTTGTGCTACTGAAAAACCGTGGATATTCAGCAAAAAGCAGCTTGGACTGATTGGCTTGAGCGCTGTTTTGATAAGCCTTGATGAATCAATGCAGTACTTTGCGCCGACGCGAACATTTTCTATCCATGATTGGCTTGCCAACATGTTTGGGTTGTTTAATGGCGTTTTAATTTATCTGTTTGTTTGCATTTGCCGTTCACACTATTCGCGAGGCTAGCGATCGTATTTGCAAGGCTATGCGCGGCTTAACGTTTCGCCTAGTTTCGCAAACCAGGACGCGAGTGATTATTCGCGTCATTAAATTCTCAAAAGAGGAATGTACATGAAGTTAAACAAATTTATGTTGGGCACAATGCTTGGCATGACAATGTCTACTTCGGTCGCTTTTGCTCAAGATGCGGTAACTGAATCTATCGATTTAACCAGCATTGTTGAACAGAGCGAACTGACACCAGAAGAGCTTGTTGCTCAGCTTATTGCTCAATACCCAGAAATGGCGGCGGCGATCGTTCAATCTGTAGTAGCAGCTAACCCTGAATCAGCCGATGCCGTGGTAAGTGTTGCAATGGTTGCTGCGCCTCAACAAGCGGCTGCAATTGCTACCGTAGCAACTGAAGCGGGTGTGTCTAACCAAGTGGTCACAACCGCGGCACTTCAAGCGGGTATTGACCCAACAGAAGTTCAGCAAGCCACGGCGATTGGTGAAGAAGCACCATCTCCAGTGGAACCTGCACCAGTTGCTACGCCAGCTCCGGTTGAAACACCAGCGCCTGCTCCTGTTAAGAAATTCCCAGGCGCAGAGCCAACTAAACCTGTGAAAGAGTCACCTGTTTCGAGTAACTAACACAGTGTAAGGCCCGCGTTCAATATGTTTTGGTAACGACTGAGTTGTAACTAAGAGGTAGCGGGCTTTTTGCTTCTAATTTTGCTTGTTGATTAACGAGAAAACTGACCAATAGGGTCTGCTTTCTAATGAGAATGTAACGATAAATGCGCTTAAACAATTTTAGCTTTTACAGCTTACTCACGTTGTTGATTTGGCTACCGATTCCTTTAGGGTCTAACCGTATTTGGGCGTGGTCTATTGCGGGGATTTGGGTTGGCGTTACGCTACTGACTACGATGTTCAGTTACCGTTCTCATTGGCAAGCATTTCCTTGGCCGCGCTTAAATCAATTCAAATGGTTATTGCTTCCTATTGCTCTCTTTCAATTGTGGGGAGCGATGCAATTGATGCCTTTGCCGGAACCGGCTTTGGCCTCGTTATCACCAATGGCCGCTAAAACGTATTCTCAGCTTAATGAAATCACAAATGTGCAAGGAATCGGCCAAGTTAGTGTTGATCCGTTTAGTACCTACATAAGCCTAGTCAAAGGGCTGATTTACATGCTGTTTACACTGCTTTCAATCGTGCTGATAGATTCTAAAAAACGTATTCAGTGTGTACTTAGTGCCTTGCTGTTTAGTGGTTGTTTACAAGCGGTTTATGGTGCGATGGTGTTGTTGTTTGGGTTTGAATTTTCACCCATTTTTGGTATTCGCCTGCCCGATGTTGCAACGGGGTCGTTCATTTATAAAAACCACTTAGCCAATTACATGATGATGTGTTTGTGTTTGGGGGCAGGTTTGTTGGTATCTCAACTGCATGTAACGCCATCTGGCTCTTGGCATACAAGGATTCAACGTTGGGTCTTAGGGCTCATTTCTAACAAGATGATCGTACGTTGTGGCTTGATCATGATGGTGATTGCTTTGGTAATGACGCGCTCGCGCATGGGAAATACGGCGTTCTTCGCTGCTACCTTAATTGGTGGCTTCACAGCGCTCATATTTTATAACAAAAAGCCACGTGCATTAGTCGCGTTGGTGATCAGTTTAGTATTGATAGATACGGTGGTTGTCGGCTCTCTGTTTGGCTTAGCTAAAGTGAAAGACCGACTTGAACAAACAGCGCTCACCAAAGAAACACGTGATGAAGTTGTAGAATGGGGTTCGTTGATGGTTGAGCAAGCACCTATCACCGGTTACGGCTTAGGCAGCTTTCAATCGACATTTCCTAAATTTAGCTTGGCGAATATTGGCTATTACGATCATGCCCATAATGAGTATCTACAATTTGCGGTTGAAGCTGGTATACCGATGACTCTAATGCTCGGTTGCATGTGTATTGTTGCTTTGATTAAGGCAGTTCAAACCATGCGTAAGCGGCGCAGCAAAACCATGAAAGGCACCGCATTAGGTTGCTATATGGCGATTGTAGGTATGTTGATTCATATCTCTGTCGACTTCAATTTACAGCCATCGGCTAATGCGATGACATTTTTAATGGTGTTGATTTTAGTTGGAGTCACTTCGGTTTTGCCTTCGAATCCGTGCCTCACATCTAGTCATGGTCTAGTTCCGAGTCATTCATACAGTCAGCAAAAGGCGAGTGATGTTTAATCGTATTTTAGTGGTGTGCATGGGGAATATTTGTCGTTCTCCACTTGGTGAAGCAGCGTTGCGAGCATTGTTACCGAATAAAGCAATCGCATCGGCAGGTATTGCTACTGAGCCAAGTGGGTTAGTAGAACATGGGGCTGACCCGATGATGAAAATGGTATCGGAAACTCAGGGGTTCGATCTTAGTGGACATCGAGCCCAACAATTAAACCAAAACTTGTGTGATAAACATGATCTTATTTTGGTGATGGAACCAGCCCACATTGATTTGGTTGCCACAATAGCCCCGAACGCGCGCCATAAAACTCTACTGTTGGGGCAGTGGAGTGATGGCACCATTGCCGATCCATACCAAAAAGACAAACAAGCCTTTGATGTCGCTTTGCAGCAAATACTCAAAGCAAGTCGTCAGTGGGCACAAAAGGTCGGTTAACTAACCAATAAAAAATTCAGTTTAGTGAGGTTTGGTATTTACCTCACTATGTTCGATTGGGTGTATCACTACACTCATTTTACGGTCTAGGTACGCTATTGTGCTTAGCTATTAGTGTTGGAAATTACAATGAAGAAAACTATTCTCGCTTTAGCGACGTCGGCAGTGCTATCTCCTGCATACGCTTACGAAATTATTAATAACGAAACGGCTTACCTAGACGTGTATGGCGAAGTGAAAGCGCGTGCGTTTTTCTACGATCACCAGAGCAACGATTACACATTTGGCGAATCTAAAGTGGGCGTTGACGCGCGTTATGCAGTAACTGACACAACTAGCGTCATGTCTCTAGTAGAAGCTGAAATTAACTTCGATGCTGACGAAAACAAAGACGAAGACGATCTTTACCTCTCTAAATACTACGCAGGTATGAAGAATGAAGTGTTAGGCACTCTGACTTTTGGTAAGCACTCGACTTCTTCTGATGATCTTAACGTGGCAGATTACTCTGAAGCGTTTGGTGGTTTGGCTAACCTAAACGCGGTAAGCCAACACGACCTCGGCCTTAAGTACAACTACGCAACCGAATTGTTTGAATTGAGTGTTACTTACGGTCCAGAAGCGGGTGACTTTGATCGTGATATTTTAGAGGCCTACGGCCAGTACTTCCTCGCTGATCTAACACTGACTGCAGGTGTTGGCTCATCGACAACTAATGTTACTCAAAACAGTCAAGATCAGTTTTACACGATGTTGGGTGGTGAGCTAAACATGGGTGACTACAAGTTAGGTGCGACATACTACAACACTGACATTGAAGATCGCTCAAATAGCCAACGTGACGTAACGAAAAATGCGTTCGCAATTGCAGGCCAACTTGAGATGGTGGAAAAACTGTTTGGTTATACAGGCTACGAGTTTATCTCTCAAGACTCAAACACTCGCACTCTTGATGGCAACGTGAACAACTTTTACATTGGTACACGCTACGAAATCGTCGAGTGGGCGAGTGTATACGCTGAAGTTAACTTAGTTGATGACGCCACTAAGGTTGTTGATCAACAAGCAACAAACTACGCATTAGGTGCGACATTATTCTGGTAATCGTCTAATGATTAAGCAAACCTTATACGGTTAGCCCAGTTTGAAAACAAGAAAAGCAGTGTAGACGTGAGTCGCACTGCTTTTTTGATCTTGGTGAACAGTCAGATTGGGTCATGTTATTCTCGTGCTAATTAAAACTCGTTTTTACGACTACCTATTTACCTCTCATTCTCTATCTAATCCTAGTACTTCCTACAGCTACCACCTAGTTGTTTTGTAACTTTCTGATTATTAGCGTTTTTTAACGTTTTAAGTCTTTTAATAGCTTATGAAATATCAAGGTAATCCAAGATCCTTCTAACTCTACTAAAATAAAAAATATCAAATTTGTTTTCATATTCTAAGTGTATGATTTTTATAGCTATAAACCATGTCTTAAGCGTTATATTATAAATTAATGTGTACTGGGTACGTAAAATTAGTTGACGTGACAAAGATCACTCCGTATTATTCGTTACACCAAAGGGTACTTGGTACGCATAAATGGAGTTGTGCATGATTCTTAAATTTTTAAATTACTTATTAAGGCAACATCATGAAAAAGACACTTATCTCTTTAGCACTTCTTTCTATTACTTCTTTCAGCGCTTCTGCAGCAATGTACGACTGGGAAGACAGCCAAAAAGCAACACTGCTTACTACGGTTGATTCGATCTGTGGAGTAGAAGTACGTACAACTGATGACCAACTTGAAGTATCGAACGGCGTAGCAAAAGTTGAATTTTTCACATTAAACAATGTTTCAGATAAGACCACACTTAAGTTCGATGTAGACACAAACCTTAAAATGAACGTAGGTAATGCGAATCCGCTAGACCTAATCGATGTGTCATACGAAGGTTCTCACTCTTCTCTTAAAAACATCCGTACATTGTCTGATCTAGATAATGAAACGCTGACTTTTAATCGTCGTGATTTCGGTATGGAACAAGATGGCAACGTTCAAGGTGTGTTGTTCAACTTTGAATTGAACGCTGAGCATGAACAATTGATGGCAGGTAAGAAAATCAAAACAACCATCATCGCAGACGTTAACTGCCGCTAATTTCTATTTGTTGAATCATTGATAGGTAGCTCTATGAATCTAAATAAAAAGTACTTTTGGCTCGGTACCTTAATGCTGAGTGCGTTGACAGTGTGTCAGCCAGTTTCTGCTTCATATACACACAAGCATTCGACGAAAGCAGACAATTGGTCGGTAGATTCATTTGAGCGCTATCAAGATCCTAATGCGGCTTCGATTCCGATTTCTATACGCCACGATGGGGATGACACTCGTTATTACATCGAGGTAAATAACAAGCCAGTTTCGAACGTTTTTACGTTAACCGATGGTGAGACTCTGGACATTGATGTGCCAGTGAAGATTAAAAGACAGCAAGGAGGTCAAGTATTCAAGGTATGCAGTGTATCGCTAAATGAAAATGCCGGTGCGCGAGTTTGCTCTGAAGTTGAATTATTTGCTTTGTTTTAACGAGAATAACCCATGAAAAAATCAATTTTACTTACATCACTGATTGTTGCTGCAACGAGCTTAGTATCTAACATGGCATTTGCGAGCTCTACTATTGAATCTTCAAGTGGTTCTTCTTGTGAACAAACCGATTTTCAACCTTGGGAAGTGTCAGCTGGCGCGGGTCATGGCTTATATGACAATGAATATAATCGTCATGATGATTGGGAAGATACCGACCAAAATGAAACCCAAGTGGGTTTAAAGTTGACGTACCGATTTGGGGGCGCAGAGCAGATCGACTGTGGTCGTTTTCAAAATTTGGTGGAACGTGAGCAGCAAGCATATACCACGCAACTAGAGCTTAAAGTTCAACAGCTGCAAGCACAATTACTAAAACAAGAACGTGTAAACGCGACTAAAGTACGTTTTAAATAGTACATTGAAATTGAATTAAGAGCTTATTCATAAGCGGAATTACATATTTTTGATGTGTAATTCCGTTTTTTGATCGTGCGTGCGGAGGATTATAGGGTTAAAAATTTAACATTATATCAGATGCTTAGGGCTTTCTTTAAATCTTATTGAGGTAACCGTCTATCAATCATGTATCAGTGAGTTTGTTGGTTTGTTCGCGAGTGGTATTTTCCATTTCAAAAAATTGAGGAAGTAAACATGAAGTATATTTGGACACCTGTCTTAGGCTTAATACTGTCAGGCTGTGGAACAATTCCTCAGGCCGATCCAGAGGCCGTATCAAATTTTGTCCCACATGAATTGGACGAGGGCGATGATATGGGTGTTTATCTGATTCGCCCAAATCAAATTGCTGGTAGTGGGAGAGACTACTGGGTTGCGTCTGACAACCAAGTGATTGGGGATTTGGAAAATGGATCTTATGTATTTCTGTCTTTGAACTCGAAAGAGAACCTTTCCATGAATACGGTCGTTAGCATGGCAGGGCAAAACTATATAGGCTTACCGCCCACAAACGGTAAAAGTGAGTATTATTTCTATACGGTAGATTTTACAAGCTGGATTCCAAATAAAGTGACTCCTGGTGTGGGAAAAACTCTTGCCAGTGGTATGGAAAGACATCCTCTTGATTATAAAGTACGGCCAAATGACGGTTTTGATAATCTAGCTATGAACCCAAGTATGGTTCAAACCTATATGGTGCAGCGAAGCGAAATGGAGAAGGGGCGCATAAGGACTTCTCCGGACCAAGACCATGGGGTTGTTTACTTCTTTCGTCCGTCGAGTACAGAAAAAGCAATGTCTCTACCTGCTTCAGTTTGGTTGAAAGATGAACATCTTGGTGCGTTGGAAGCAAAACAGTACTTTGCTGTGAAAATGCCTGTGGGTAAACACACTTTGTACCGAAGGGATGGCAAGTACCATTCTTTAACTATCGATGTTCAAGCGGACAAATATCATTATGTTGAACTTGATCAGTCATTCAGTTTTACAGGGTATAACCATGGCTTGACGTTTGTAGGCTCTGAAAAGTCTATAACAAACGATAAGGTGAACGGGTGGATGGAATCATTGACCGAATATGCCCCAATTCCTAAAGAAGAGTGGTCAGATCGCCAATCGTCCCATGTGGAAAGAGGACTACTTTATTTGCAACAAAATATGCCTTTGTTTTCAGAAAAGAACTAAGTGATTTGGCTTTAGAGAGACTTTCTATATTTCTATATTTCTATATCTCTATGTTGATAACCTGTCGGGAGGTTATCAACATTTAGGCCGACATTAGCTAGGCATGTCTGAGCGATCAATACCTAATAGTTCGGTGACGGTTAGACCGAACAACAACTGAATGATTTCAAGTGCGTCCTCATTTGGCAGTTTATCAGAGATAAACTTAGCAAGGCCAAGTACACCTAATCGACCAGAACCCTCTGACCCCTTTTTATGAGCATGCATAACGAACATTCGCATGATCATTTTGAATTGATTTTCTTTCATGGCTTTCTGCCAAGAATCAATTAATTGTGCTTTAGATGAGAAATCTAGGTGCTGCAAAATAATAGGAAAGACTTTTCCTTTCATCGCGACTTCAAAATCACTGTTACTTGGGTAATAGCCTTGCAAGGTACTTTTTCTTAACCCAGTTTCTTTACTTAGTCGGTCATAAGTGACGTGATCCCAGCCTTCATTAAGAAAAATATCAAGAATGAGAGCATTGTAAGAAGCGAAGTTTTCTTCCCATTGCGCTTTACTAATACGTGCCATAGTTGTCTCCAATGATTTATGAGCTGAGATTAGCACATCACCAGTAAAAAGTAATAGGTACGTATTGACTTTTGAACTGTTATAACAACATTTTACGTGATGCTGACATAATTAAACGCTATTGACTGGAAACGCAGGTGAGAGTAGTTAAAGGCTCGTTAAACCTTATTGAGTGTTATCTGAAAGGTCGAAAAATTAAAATGGGCGAAGCAAAGTTCGTTTATTATTTTAGGAAGGCTGTTAAATCGGTCGCTTGTCGGACATGGTATCTCGTATAGGGGCTATTACAGCGTGCCCAAAGAGTTGCACCATAATATCAGCGGTGTTTTCGTTGGGTAATGCTTTAGCAATCGCTTGGTGAAAGCTCTCCATTGCTTGATGAGCAATAGGGGTAGGTTCACTGGACACACAGTGGGAAATGAACATTTCGATAACGAAGTTAAACTCTTTCTTATTGAGAGCTGTTTCCCAAGAAGAGAGCAGGTTACGTTTGCTGCCGAAATCCAATTCACTAAGCATAATACCTTTGAGGTTACCTTTTAATGCAACTAGAAAGTCGTTATTGCTCGGGTAGTAACCTTGTAAGGTACTTTTTCTCAATCCCGTAACTTTAGATATTCTGTCATATGTTACTTTTCCCCAGCCTTCAGATAAGAATATATCTAATATGACTGAATTCAGTTTTTGATAATTCTCTTCTTTTTGCTGTTTGGTGATACGACTCAATTGAACCTCGATAAATAATTCGTGATAGACATTCATTATAACGTACTTCGTACCTTAATGTATAGATGACACAGCGTTTTTTTGTATTTGAATTTTCTGTTCAAGCGCTGTGAGTAGGTAGTTAGTGTTTGAAAAATATTTGAGTTTAAGTAGAACAGCTACGTGACTTCTCAGTCCATTTGAATAGCTTGACTGTTTATAAAATTGGTCAATGTGCTGATTCAATAAATCGAATGTTTGCGGTACGGATTGAATATGCGCACCTCTTTGGAGCAATGCAAACTCAGTATCATTTAAGCGCGCCAAGATGAAAGTCTCGCTAGTTGAGTTATTGAAAAGATCCGCAACTTGTTCTGCGTGTTCGTTAAGTTCCGAAAAACGGCGTTGCTTTTTTAGCTCTGATAGCTGACGAATTTGAAAAACCATTAGAGAACCTTCGTGAATATCCAAGCTCAAGTATCCTTCAAGAATATCTAGCAGGTATTGTCTGTTGTAGAGACCGGTCACAGTGTCTATGTAAGCGGTACGATGCAAGTAGGCTGTTTTCGATTCTAAGCTATCAATGAGTGTGTAGTTTTGTCTTGCCATTAGATTATATGCGCGAATCAATGCGGTCATTTCACTCACGCGAGTATTTATGGTCGGTTGGTATGTGCGTGTTGTAGGGTTGGCATTCAAGTGAGATGTTAGCTCTTTTAGCGGTACCAGTACTTTCTTCAGATACAAAGCAAAGATAGCGATCGCTAAAAGATTAAAGAGGCCGCCTATCAAAACAAAAGCAACGGTCGTATTCCACAATTTTATGTAGGTAAATAGTGGGGATGTTTTGATTATTAATGTTGCTTGATGCTGCCAACCTGATGTGATTTCAACGGATTTTTGAATCTCTGGAATGGTAAATAATTGCATAAACCAACTTGGCACAAAGTGACTTTGTGATTCCCACTTGAAATTGATTTGAGGCCGATTATCGGTAAAAGAGATCCCTAAAGAATCATAAAAGTTGGCGTCGAACATTGAGTTCACGACACTTTCAATATGCGAACGGGATTTTTGATTAATCACAGGTTTTAGAGCAAAGCTGAGTGAGTGCGCGGTGTTGTTTAGCTCAATTTCCTGTTGTTCGATCAGGTGACGTTTAGATGATGCGAAATTGATGAAGGTGAGCAATAAGGTTAATAGCAATAAAGTTGTAGAAAGCCCCGTTAAAAGCATACGATACAGTGTCATTGTTACATTTCATCCAGTTGTAAAATTGGTGTGTTGATCTTCATCTCTGTGGTGTTCTTTATGACCTGAACCCAAGGTTTTATCGTTGTTGCGTTACCAATTCGGTTACCTTGCCCGATCTGTTTGGTTAACCAGATTTCTTCAGTATCAAATGAGTAAATGGGCTCAAGATCCGGTCGCTGAGATGCTTTTTTTATGGTTTTATCTAAGTTGTCCAAAATCAGGGGCTCTTGTGCTTTGCGAGTTGTTCCAGCCTGTGTATCGCTCCCGAAGTAGGCCAACACCATATGAGCTTCTTGGTAATTGACAGCATTTACATAAACTAACTTCATGTCTTTTGGATCAACACCTAAGTAAACCAACGTGTAAAATTTTGCTAGAGTGAAGTCTTCACAATCGCCACCACCTGCGCCAATAAACTCGGCAATACTTGCCCAGTAATCACGTTGCCCCCATAACTTTTCGTCCGGGATGAAACGTAACTGATTAAAAAAGTCGTTCACCCTTACTATCTGCTGTTCAGATGGTAAGTCTCTAGACTCTTTAACGAGCGTAATCCAATCCAATGCGCGACGATGTGCTTTCTCTCCAAAGTGTTGCTTGATCTTATCAACCAATACCGGAATATCACTTTTTGCGAAGTGTAACGACATCGCAGGCTTTAACCCCAGCGTGCAAAGCATGACGATACTCAAGATAATTAAGTGCGATTTTTGCACGATAATTTCACTTTATGGTTTGTTGTACCATAAATGTGGCACTTATTGTTATTTCTGTCAATTTTGGTTTTGATAAAACCAATCTAACCATCACTAAAATATGGTACTACGTACGTATATTTGACATCAACCATTTTGTTTGTATAGAATTCGGCCTCAATTGATCTTGATCAATTTAATAAAAGGCAAAGTTTGGATTTGCAAACAAACTAGAGTTGGTGAGTAAACATGGCGAGAATTTCGCAAGAAGATAAATTACGAAAACAGAATGAGCTTAATCAGATTGTGATGGACATTTTTTGGGAGGAGGGCGCAGATGCTGTGACTTATGCGGAAGTTGCACGCCGTTACGAGACCAGTAAGAGTGCTATTCAGCGTTACTATACCTCACAGGCTAGTTTTCTTGATTTTCTAAAATGTGGTTTGGTGCCGATTGTCGAGCACAGAGTAGATTGGCGTAGTGAAAATACCATCAAAGAATCTTGGTTTATTGCGCTAAATGACAACGTCGATCCGCGTTTCAAGAAGGCGGTTGAGTTCCTTATGAGGGAAGCGTTGTTGTATCAACCTGGTCAACCTTTATCAAAGGCATTTGAAATATTCCGTCATCGTTTAAAGACGTCTTTTGTCAATGAAGTGGATTTCTATGCACTAATAGGAAAAAGCTACACGATATTAACGGGAGGGTTTGAGCGGTACGATCAATAAGTTATGTAGTGCTAATAATAAGAACAAAAGCTCTAATCTATTAATAATTTTCGATGTGAATTAAGCTGTAGCTGTTATTTGCCTCATCAATGATTTGGAGAGAAAAATCAATATTTTAGCATTTTAATTTGAATGAAAAGTCAAAATCATGTTGATTCTAATATTCAATCTGTGACTTAAAATCACAAGTTAAATCAAAGGTCATCTTTTCCTATAAATTCCATTACTTATCTATAAATATTCATGGCTAAAATGAATTGGTTCGGTTGTGATTGGCACAGCTGTTGAGTAAGGAAGTGGGACTAATGTTGAAACGTAAAGCTCTACAATTAGCAGTATCGGTCGGCATGGCGGCTATGTCTGGCGCTGTTTATGCGAATGGTTCAGACATGACAAATCCAGATTCTGGTGTCGTGGTGGGTTATTGGCACAACTGGTGTGATGGTGGTGGTTACCAAGGTGGTAATGCGCCATGTGTGACACTGGACGAAGTGAACCCGATGTACAACATTGTGAATGTGTCATTCATGAAGGTTTACGATGTGGCAGATGGTCGAATCCCAACTTTTAAACTGGACCCAACCATTGGGCTTTCAGAAGAACAATTTATTGACCAAATCTCTGAACTCAACAAGCAAGGTCGCTCTGTACTGATAGCTCTGGGTGGTGCCGATGCACACGTAGAACTAGAAACAGGTGATGAAAGAGCCTTTGCTGATGAGATCATTCGACTTACAGAACGCTACGGCTTTGACGGTCTTGATATCGATCTAGAGCAAGCGGCAGTAACAGCAGCAAACAACCAAACTGTAATTCCAGATGCGCTTAAGCTAGTGAAAGATCACTACCGCGCTGAAGGTAAAAACTTCCTTATTACCATGGCGCCAGAATTCCCTTATCTAACGACGGGCGGAAAATACGTACCTTACATCGACAACTTGGAAGGTTACTACGATTGGATTAACCCACAATTTTACAACCAAGGTGGCGATGGCATCTGGGTTGAAGGTGTCGGTTGGATCGCTCAAAACAATGATGCGCTAAAAGAAGAGTTCATCTATTACATTTCTGATTCTCTGATCAACGGTACGCGTGGATTCCACAAGATCCCACACGACAAACTTGTGTTTGGTATCCCTTCAAGTATTGATGCTGCAGCAACCGGTTTTGTTCAAGAGCCACAAGATTTGTACGACGCATTCGATAGCCTAACAGCGCAAGGTCAGCCTCTGCGCGGTGTAATGACTTGGTCTATCAACTGGGACATGGGTACTAACAAGAACGGCCAGCAATACAACGAACAGTTTATTAAAGACTACGGCCCGTTTGTCCATGGTCAAGTGACGCCGCCACCAGTTGAAGGTGAACCCGTACTAAAAGGTGTTGAGAACTCGCGCGTTCTCCACGGAACAGCTTTCGACCCAATGGAAGGCGTAACCGCAACAGATAAAGAAGATGGTGATCTAACATCATCAATCGATGTTGAAGGTTACGTTGAAACCAGTGTTATCGGCACTTATGTTCTGACTTATCGTGTGAAAGACAGCGACAACAATGAAACAACCAAAGCAAGAACGGTTGAGGTTTACAGCCAAAAACCAGTCTTCGATGGCGTGTCAGATACAACAGTAATACTTGGTAATGCATTTGATCCAATGGCTGGTGTGACTGCTAACGACCCAGAAGACGGTGATCTAACGAGTTCTATTACACACACGGGCAGTGTAGATGTGAATGAAATGGGCAACTACACGCTTGTGTATAGTGTGACAGACAGTGCTCATCAAACCGTCACTGCTGAGCGTAAAGTGTCTGTGACTGATGGTTCTAACTGTGCAGCCGCATGGGATGCCGACACCGTTTATGTTGAAGGTGACCAAGTATCACATGACGGCGCAACGTGGGGAGCCGGTTGGTATACCCGTGGTGAAGAGCCAGGAACGACAGGCGAGTGGGGCGTTTGGAGAAAGGTTTCAGACAGCTCATGTGGTGGCAATCCTGACCCAGGTGATGATCCAGAACTGAACGTATCTGGCCTTAAGTCGGAATATGTACTGAATAACGGCAATGTGCGTTTAGAGTTCACACTGACATCAAACGAAGCGCTAGATGTGACAGCGATGGTAATTGACAGCGCAGGTACTGTCGTTGAGCAGACCAAAGTTAACCTAACTGACAGCCGTGCAATCACAATGGATCTGTACGATGTAGCCGAAGGCCAATACAAGCTTGAGGTCGTAGGTAAAGCAACTGACGGCGAAATGGTAATGGTCGATAACTCATTCGCTATCAAAGAAGAGGGCGGAACAACGCCACCTCCAGGTGATTACCCTCCGTATGAAGCCGGAACGAATTACGAAGCGGGCGATATTGTAGTCGGCAGCGACAATGGTTTATACGAATGTAAGCCTTGGCCATACACGGCTTGGTGTGCAAGCGCATCTTACGCTCCAGGAGATAACCAATACTGGCAAGATGCTTGGACAAAGCTTTAATCAACTAGCTCTGTAGACTTAGCACCATAAAGTAGAAGATCAAAGAGAGGCCATCGTGCCTCTCTTTTTCATTGGCTAAACCAAATCCAATCATGGCTTAGTGTTATTGATGTCACCACTTTTGCTAATGGCACACGTAGCGGCTAGGGCGATAAGAGACTTTGCTTTAGATCAAAATAAGAGTGATTATCAATTGTATTACTTGTCTGAACACTGCACTATTCGCTCACTGAATTTTCAATTTTGTAAATATTTAAATAATGAATCTAGCGCAAGTCGACCTTAACCTCTTAGTCATCCTCAAACACCTTCTTGAAGAAAAGCACGTATCCAACACCGCACTAGCGCTTGATATGAGTCAGCCAACCGTGAGTCGTTCGCTGCAAAAGTTACGCACGGTGTTTAACGATGACTTGTTAGTAAGAGCGGCTTACGGCTATGAGCTAACACCAAAAGCAGAAGCCATTAAGCAAGATCTTAATTCCGTACTCACACGTTTAGAAAAGTTGGTTCACGGCGATGTTTTCGAACCGCTAACGAGCGACAGTACCGTTCGTTTCTTCGGCTTGGTTCCTCAGGTTTCTCACCTGTTACCTAAGGTTGTTTCCGAGATTCGCAAGCAAGCACCGAACATGGTGGTCGATATCGATTCCATTCCTAAGCGTCATTTCGAACCTTTACTGTCTGGCGATGCGCACTTTGTACTGTCGACGCATGAGCCATCAAGCTCAGAGCAGAACTTGTACCGAATGTTCGTGATTAGCCGTGATTATCGTTTATTGATGAGCAAAGACCATCCGTTGGCAGATAAAGAGATAACAGTCGATGATTTGCTCAACAGTCAGTTGGGGCAAATTTCTCTGCAAGGGGACAAGAAGCTCTCGATTGAGAACCGATTTAAAGACCTAGGCTTGATAGATAAACAGCGCCAGCTATCGATTCCGATTCAGCTGTCTAACTTCAATATTGCTGCCGATATTGCAGAGACGACCGACATCATCTTCCACCTACCTACACCATTTGCTACGCAAGCGGCCAAGCAACGTGACTTAATTTGTAAACGTGTGCCGAAAGCGATCAGAAGTCCATCAGAAGATGTGTACCTTTACTGGCATAAACGTTTCCACAATGACCCTATGTGCCGTTGGGTGCGAGAGCTATTCAAAGACTTATACGCTTAAGGTATTTGAGTGGTGAATGTGATTTTTAGTCTTCTATAGAAATGAATATGGGTCTTTTGGCTTATTTGAAAGATGAATAGCGAGAATAGATTTTTGACATGAAACTTTCATTGATAAGAGTGGTAGTAGGTTGTTTAATGCAAACCATTATCATTACCAATCACATATAAGAATGAATATCATGTCTGAGAGATCCCTTTTTACTCGTAAGCCTTTATCGATCGCAGTCGCTGTTATTTGTACTTCACTTTCGCCAAACCTATTAGCGCAAGAGGAAGTGAAGGATACAGATGAGCAAATGGTAGTTACGGCTACTCGTACAGAGATGGCGTTAAAACAAGCACCAGCTTCAATGTCGGTTATCACCGCTCAAGACATCGAAGACAGCCCAGGTATTACCTTGGCAGACATCGTTGCTGAATCAACGAGTGTTGAGTCTGACTTCGATAGTACACGTGCTGGCCGTCAAATGATCTCTATTCGTGGTATGGATTCTGATTACACGCTTATCATGGTAAACGGTCGTCGTCTAAGTTCGGCGAGCGCTATCATCCGTGGCAACGACTTCGACCTTTCTACTATCCCTGCAAATTCAATCGAACGTGTTGAGATTATCCGTGGTCCAATGTCTGCACTGTACGGTTCAGATGGTATGGGCGGCACGATCAACATCATTACTAAAGCACCTGTAAATGAGTGGAGTTCTTCACTAAGCACAGACATCAGCACTCCAAATGATGGCAATGGCGGACAAGAACACTCTGTTGGTTTAACGACTTCTGGTGCTCTGATTGAAGATGAGCTTTTCGCACGATTCTCGATCAATCAAACTAGCCGTGATGCATGGCAGCCATATACAGGTACTCGAACTGATGGAAACGTAACAACAGATCGTTCTGATATTACTGCACTTGAAGGGCGCGACACACTTAGCTTACTTGGTACACTAACTTGGCATGCAACTGACAATCAAACCATCGATTTGGACGTAGGTTACAGCGATGATGAGCGTGATTCTGCGGCTGAGCATGCTACAGGCGTGAACTATTCAAATTCAAACGTGAAACGTAACAGCCAAGCCCTAACACACAGTGGTTTCTGGAGCTGGGGTGATACTCAAGTTCGTTACTCACGAGAGAATGTCGTGGATAAGAATGCTGCGGATGTCGGCAATTCAACCCGTGATGTAGAAGAGTTGACGCAAATCTTTGAAGCGTCAGCTACAAGCTACCTTGGAGATAGTCACGTTCTAACCGTTGGCTTAGATTACCAATTGAGCGAATTGACTAATGAAGAGAATGTAACGGGAGATCCAGCAGAGGCTTACCAAGGTGCATTATTCATCCAAGATCAATGGAATGTAACTGAGCAGTTAACTGCGACATTAGGCGGTCGTTTAGATAAGCACGAAAAGTACGGCGAAGAGTTCAGCCCACGTGTTTATTTAGTTCACCAAACAACGAATGACCTGATCATTAAAGGTGGTGTTGGTAAAGCATTCAAGGCGCCATCATTAACGCAAAACCATGCTGGCTATACAGTAGCGAGTTGTAAAGGTTGGTGTGACATTGTTGGTAACGAAGACCTAAACCCAGAAACAAGCTGGAACTACGAGATTGCTGCACTTTATACTCAACCTCGTTGGAATGTTGAAGGCGCGCTTTTCCGTAATGAGATTCAAGATTTGATTGACCGTGGCGATACTGAATGTACTTCAGGTGGCACATGGGGCGGTAATGGTGTTGGCTGTGTAGACAGCGGTAACAACTTTGTAAGTAACGGTACGCGTACTTACGTTAACGTTTCTGAAGCGGTTATCCAAGGTGCGGAGCTTACGGGTCAATTCCAAATCACGGACGAGTGGGGTATTTCTGGTAACTACACTTTCCTAGATACAGAAGATAAATCAACGGGTGAAGAGCTGCTAGAGCGTTACAAGCATTCTGGTTTGGTTAAGCTAAACTGGAGCCCTACTTACGATCTAAACACCTTTATTAGTGCGCGCTACCGTGGCGAACGCAATATCGAAACGGATCTAACTCAGGATGCTTACACAACATTGAATATCGGTACGGTTTACAACGTAAATGATTCTGTTCGTATTCGTGCGGGTATCACCAACTTGACGGACGAAGCGGTATCTCAAGAGCTTGAGAACATGGGTTACGTTGAAGAGCCACGCACTTACTACGTAGGTATGACTGCAGACTTCTAATCAACTTGCGTTTGATTTGATAGATACATTTAAAACAAAGAACCCACATGACTTTACGTCGTGTGGGTTCTTTTGATTTGAGGGCTAGTAATTATAGCGAGTACAGGTGTCGAAAAGTGTTAGCCTTTTACACAGGTGATGAGAGCATTACCCGACTGGGTATCCCACGGCAACAACTTATCGTAATCGTGTTCAAAGATATGAACTTCAAAGTAGGCTTTGAGTATTTCAATCAACTCTTGGAACGAGAAAGCCACCATTGGGTGTTCATCATTCCATATTTGAGTTTCACCAGCGGTTGTCTTCTCTATACTGAGTTTCAACGCCTGTTTGTCACCTTCGCCTGAATAATACCAACCCGAGCGGAAAGTAAAATCATCCTGCTCTTGGTTAGTTGTGTGTCGAACAAAAAGATCATTACAGATCTTGTCTTTGTCGACCACATTGAAGCAGAACACACCGCCTTGTTTTAGCGCTTTATGAACGCTGGCAATGCACTCTTTTAACTTCTCGATGCCATCGTTGTAGTGGATGGAATACAAGAAACAAGTAATAAGGTCGAACGGCTCGGAGACTTCAAAATTACTCATGTTCTGCACTGAAAAGTTCGCTTCCGGGCAGCGTATTTGAGCGATGTCTAACATGGGCTGGTTTAGGTCAAGTCCATTGCTTTGATAGCCGTAATCAATAAAGTGACGAACGTGAGGACCTGTACCACAACCAAGGTCTAGGTGAGTTTTTCCTTTATTTCCAAAAATCTGATGTAGCCTACGAACGCAGTTACTTTGCGCTTGGTAGTCAATATCAACACACATTAAATCATAGTAACCAGATAGGTCGGTATAGAGCGCGTTGGCGGACATGTTTGCCTGCAGCATTTGCTGAAAAAATTGGGGTGGCGCATAGTAAACTAGAACTTAAAAATAACAAGAAAATCTTGGTTCAGTTTACTGGTTTAAATGACCTTTATTGATGCTTAGCAATTCTTTCACTGTCCACACTCTATGCACGCGCCTTCTTGATTGACCGACACTCTATTCTTGCCTTTCGATTTAGCCTGATAGAGCGCGTTATCCGTAACACGAATTAAGGTATTGAGCGCCTTGCTCGTGCGCATGATACAGCTATCGGTAATGCCAATACTCACGCTCGATTGAAACTTGGTACGATTGAACCCCAAGAACTGACGAGTGCGAAACTCTTCGCAAATGCGTTCGCCCACCACTCTTGCTTGAGAATCGGCAGTGGCTAGTGCCGTCGCTTGATTCGATCGGGCTTTAGGAAAGAAGACGATAAACTCTTCGCCGCCCCAACGTCCAACAACGCCGTTCAACGCTTTTACGTGTTTCTTGATGGTTTGTGCAAGGGTGCGAATGACTTCATCACCCACACTGTGGCCAAATTGGTCGTTAATCTTTTTGAAATCATCAATGTCCAGCAGCAAACAAGACATCTCAGTTTGATCACTTAACGGCTTTTTCAACCAATCGTAAATAGCGCTGCGATTGAGCACTTGTGTTAGGTCGTCATGAAGGGCACGGTGTAATAGTTCCTGTTCCAATATTACCTTATCTGAAACGTCTTCTATCACCACTTGAATTGCTTTTTCGCCTTGCCAATTAATGATGTTGTCGTAGATGTTGAAGTGCTTTTTACTGCCATCAAAGCATTGGTTTTCAACAACTGAACTGAAGTTTGGCGGACTACCTTTGAGTATGCTCTGGCAACGTTTCATAGCATTCAGTCGGTTTGCTGGTGGAATGATTGAAATGATCGAATCCATGGCCAACACCTGTTCAACCGATTTTGCGCCCTGTAAATCAACCCAAGCTTGGTTAACCATCAGTGGTTTGAAGTTTCTATGGACAAGTATGCCTTGTTTAGAGCTGTTGAGCAGAGATTGGTACATCTGGTCTTTTTCTTGATTATGACGCTCGGCTGCGATCACAGGAGTGATATCAATGATCATTACGCGAAGTGCAGGGCGCTTGTTTACCTGAATGCCTTGGGCAATGCTAAACAAAGACAAGTTACGACCGTTAATGACGATGTCGGTATAGAGCTTTCCTTTTAGAAGTTGTCCTTTAATTGCAGTCAGGTAACGTTCACGCATGGCTCCGTGGAAATGCTCTGGCACCATTGAATAGACAAAGTCGACGTTCTTAAGAAGTGATTCTTTACTGGCGTAACCAAATATCTTGGCAATGTTATTATCAACATCAATAACACGATGATCTTGAAGCGTAATGTAGCCCTGAGCGGAATCAAAGTTCTGGCAAGGTGTGGCTGTGGTTAAGTCTAATTGGATACTCATATCGACCTAGTAATCTATCCCCTCACCGAAAATAGGTGCTTGGTATGAACTTATGAGTTTCGCAGCGATACCCAATGTATCCTTTGTTGCATTGCAATAAGGCGCATTAATTGCCGCGAGACTATGGAAGCGAAGTATGATATTCATGATTTATCGAGAGTACCGTAATTTTACTGTATCGAAAACGGATTAAAAATTTATTAAGGATAATTAAAGACTTATGGAAATAAAAATTGATGACTTGTCTGGCGGAGAGGTGATTGGACTACTTGAAGAACATTTAGCTGATATGTACGCGACATCGCCACCAGAGAGCGTTCATGCACTTGACCTTGATGGGCTAAAGTCGCCAGAGATAACATTCTTCAGTGCATGGAAAGATAGCCAACTACTGGGCTGTGTTGCTATTAAAGAGTTGGATACTCAACATGCTGAACTCAAATCAATGAGAACCTCTCATTTTGCACGTAAATCTGGCGTTGCTAGCCAACTTTTACAACATGTTTTGGATACGGCGAACGCTCGCCAGTATCGACAAATCAGCTTAGAAACCGGCTCTGAAGATTACTTCAAGCCTGCACGTAACTTGTACGAGAAATTTGGCTTTGGTTATTGCGAACCTTTTGCAGATTACGAGCTCGATCCTTACAGCCAATTTATGACGATCGAATTGCGTTAGTGCAAGCTCAGAAGCTAATAAACGAAAAGATAAAAGCAAGATTCCCTATCACGTTCGTTCCTCACTGTAGGGAATGACGGATGGAGGCTCTACGTAGAAAGTGACACGGTTGTAGCGTCTCAAAACAGAAAATGGCATTCATTACATTGACTTGATTCCGCAGCGTCATTCCAGAACCGAGGGACGAGGTATGTGGAATCTCTAACCGTAAAGTGAGATTCCCTATCACGCTCGTCCCTCGCTTTAGGGGATGACGAATATCTGGTCAATGACCAATGACCAATGACCAATGACCAAAGGCTAAAGCGTTAGCGAGTTTCTAGCTCCGCGAAAATGGCTTCTGCATCGACAACGCTTCCTGAGATTGAAAGTGTGCTGAACGGAACCAAATCTTCCGGGCTCGATGGCTTTTTAACCAGCAACTCTGGGTAGACTTTTGATTCGCCCATCAACATGGCCTTGAGCTCTTTGACGGATAGGTCAGGGTAGCGAGACCAAACTAATGCCGCTACGCCAGACACAACAGGTGCTGCCATGCTGGTACCACTTTTCGAACCATAGGTGTTACCGGGTGTGGTTGATAAAATGCGGTAGCCCGGTGCGAACACATCAACTGATTTTTGACCAAAGTTACTGAAGCTTGCGACTAAGGTTTCGTCTGCGTATTTTGCGGATGCACCCACATCTAACCATGTTGTGATAGGCTTCGAGCGGTAATGCTTAGCGTAACGGTTTGGAAAGCTTGGTTTGATGTCGTTATCGTTACGACTGTTACCCGCAGAGTGAACAATCAGCACGCCTTTACGAGCGGCATAGCGGAAAGCATGGTCGACAATGTACTTACGTGGTGAGTAACTTTTACCGAAACTCATGTTAATGATCTTCGCGCCGTTATCGACTGCGTAACGCACGGCATTGGCAATGTCTTTGTCTCGCTCATCGCCGTTTGGCACCATACGTACTGCCATGATTTGAGCATGATCCGCAACTCCATCAATACCAATAAAATTGTCACGTTCTGCTGCAATAATTCCCGCCACATGAGTACCGTGTGAACCTACAGGACCTTTTACATCGTTGTTTCCATATCCTTTTTCCCAAGGGTTAGAAATGTCGTCCCAAACAATATCGCCACGTGTGTCGAGCTCTAGGTTAAGGTGGAAATCTAAAGAGTCTTGGTATCGAGTGCGACGCGATTCTAGATATTCAAATGAGTACCATGAATCAAACACACTCAAAAGTCCTTCAGCAGCGGTTACAACGCTAGCATTCTTGCTATCTAATAGTGTTTTTAACCCGTTGGTAGAAAAGTCTTTTTGATCGACGTATTGAAGAATCTGTTTTTTGAACTCATTGGCTTGCTCAGTTGCTGTCATTACACGATTCAATGCATCTTGGTCGTCTTTCAAAGAAGACAAGTAATCCGATTCTACCGCTTTATAGTAAGCTCGCTTCTTACGCGGAATCCAATGACCTTTCTCTTTTAGCTTGAGGTACTTTTTGTATTCTCTGGTGACTTCTAATGTGTCTTGATCGACGTTAATGCCTAGTGAATTACCCAGAAAGTTCCAACCGTGCACATCATCAATGTAGCCATTGCCGTCATCATCGATTCCGTTGTCAGGGATCTCGTCTTCGTTGGTCCAGAGTTTGTTTTTAAGATCTTCGTGTTCCACGTCAACGCCCGAATCAAGAACGGCAACGATGACAGGTTGTGGTTGAAGAGGGGGCATTAAGTAGTCGTATACCACATCAGAGCCCACGCCTTGGAGTCTGGTGTAACTTGCCGAGAGATTAAACCAATCGCCACGTTGTTCGTCAGCGTTACTCATCATTCGCATAGAGAAAAATGCAGGTTGGAGGGTTTCTCGTGAGTAATCTTCAACTATCGTCCCTTTTACATCTTGGATGAAGGGCGAGTTGGTAGGTTGCGGCTCTGGACTATTTTCATTAAGAGCCGAGGCAGATACGTGAGCGGAAGCCATAATGGCTAAAGCGAGAGTGGTAAGTCTGTGTCCGTGATTCATCTGTGTTGCATCCTTATCATTGTGAGACTGAATAGTTGTTTGCCTAAAGCTGATACTTAGGAAAGTTATTTAAGGAGCTCTCACTAAGTCAGTTATACGAGAGGGAAAAGCCCGCTCAAAAAGCATTCAAAAGGTAATATGCAATCAGATTTGTATCATTCGCTTGGTCAATGAAATGGTAGGAAGATCTCACTGTGATCGATTTTAAAGTCTTAAAGTTTGAGCTAAATTCTATTAATAAAAGCAACATTTATAAAATAAAAAAACAAGAGTAAAGATGTTTAAAATCAATTGATTAGTTTGTTAATTATTTGAAATGCACGTAAAAACTAAAATGAGAGTCAGTCTTAGAAAAAGCGGATGTATCATTTAAGTACTGGCATTTCCGCTACGCCAATCGCCAAAACATTTGTAAGAGGCGCTAATAGCGACAGGACACTTGTTAACAATATGATAATTTGGCTACTATTGTGGTCCATTACCCTCGTCACTACTTTTAAAGACCTTTTCTCATGTCGACTTATTTTGCTGGTTTTTCTCTTGGTCTTTCGCTGATTCTCGCGATTGGTTCTCAAAATGCATTTGTTTTAAAGCAAGGTCTCAAGAACCAACATGTTCTAGCTATTTGTGCGGTGTGTGCGATTTCTGATGCGCTGCTGATCAGTTTCGGTGTAACGGGCTTTGGGGCGATCGTTAAACAGTTTCCACAAATAGAGCAATTTGCTCGTTATGGCGGAGCTATCTTTTTAGGCGTTTACTCGTTCTTAAGCTTCCGTTCTGCATTTACTGAAAACCACGCTCTGGAAGCAAGTGCAGAAACCAAAGATTCATTAACCAAAGCGATAGCCATGTGTTTGGCGTTCACTTGGTTAAACCCGCACGTCTATTTGGATACGGTAGTCCTGCTTGGTTCTATTTCGACTCAATATCAACCTAATCAAATGTTATTTGGCGCAGGGGCGGTAACGGCTTCGTTTGTGTTCTTCTTTTCACTAGGTTATGGCGCTCGATTCTTGGCACCAATGTTTAAGAACCCGAGAGCATGGAAGGTATTAGAATTTATCGTCGGTGTGATCATGGCATCTATTGCAATATCGTTGATCGTGTAATCGACCGGATTTAGGGATTCAAAGTTTCTGTATTTCACTATTTCTATAAAAATTGAATTATTTTTCGTCTTTTGAATCTGGCGTTCGTCTTAAGGGTGTAAACAGAAATTAATAACCTAATTCGGAGTCGAAAATGATTAAATTGATTAGCTTTAAAAATTGCCCATTTGTTCAACGTGTTATGGGTTCTCTCGTAATGAAAAATGTGCCATTTGAAATTGAATATATTGAACTTAATGACAAGCCACAGTGGTTCTTAGATATTTCGCCAAACGGTCAAGTGCCAGTGTTAGTAACAGAAAATGATACTGTGTTGTTTGAATCTGACGCGATTGTCGAATACCTAGATGATAAATATTCACCTATTGAAGAAGTAACTGCTGAGCAGAAAGCATTAGACCGTGCTTGGTCTTATCAGGCGAGCAAACATTACATGCCACAATGCGGCACAATGGGAAGTAAAGACAAAGAGACTTTTGAAACACGTTTAGCGAACCTTCAAAAAGCTTTCCTAAAAGCCGAAAACAAGTTAGGCAATACAGAATTCTTTAAAGGGGATTATATCTCTAATGTCGACATCGCTTGGTTACCACTGTTGCACCGCGCGTCAGTGATTAAAGAGGGGTCAGGCTTTGATATGCTCGAAGGCTTCCCGAAAGTACAGAAGTGGCAAGCGGCGCTGATTGAATCTGGATTGACCGACAAAACCGTTCCTGAGGATTTTATCGAGAAGTTTAGTGGCTTTTATTTAACGAACAATTACTTGGCAAGCCTAGCAGAAGCTCGTTAGTAATATATAGTCATAACTTTAAATATATTTTAATAGCATAGCGCTCTAAATAAATTTAGATAAAAAATAAACTCACTCTATTTGACGATAGTGTGAGTTTTTTAATATCAAGAGCTAGGTTAACGAAAGGGAACTCGATATATAGAGAGTTGGAATAGAGCGAAATAAGCTATTTTAAATTAACGGGTTAGGTTAGTTGTCATCATGAGGTTTACGGTTTTTCCGCCATTGATTTATCCATTTCATACTTGATTAAAATACTGAGTCTCATAATTAAGACTCATTGAATGTCGTCAATTGTTCATTTGATGAACGCAAAATGTTGTGATAACTTCCCATTCACTCCGTAAATGAACAGTGTTTTATTATTCATTAGGAGTTCCTTATTTATTATATTTTAAACGGTAGCGCAACATTTGGAATAGTGTCGGATAACGATTCCCGGTTGGCCAACGCTACTACAGGACAAACTTAAAAGGGTATTTTCATGCTTAAATCAATATTTCTATTGGGCCTAGTCGGCTTGGTTTCACTTCCTACTTTTGCTGCTGGTATTGAAGGCGGTCCATACATTGGTGCTGGCCTTGGCGTATATCAAGATTCAGACACGGATGGCGGTGGCAATCTAGACGCAGAAAGCATGGGATACAGCCTTTACGGTGGTTACCAATTTAACCGTATCGTTGGTATTGAGCTTGGCTATACAGATTATGCTGACTACGAAGCGCTTGGCACTAAGGTGCTTTCACCTACGTCTTTTTCTGTTGCAGCAAACGTAGGTTACACCTTCGATAATTCAATTCGTCCGTTCGTAACAGCGGGTCTGAGCTACGTTGACCTTAACTCAAAGGGTTCGAGCTATATTGATGATGATTCTGGTGCCGGTTTTCACTTCGGTGTTGGTGTTGAATACACACCAGTTGACAACCTGACGTTACGTCTGATCTCGCAAGCGGATGCGGTAAATGTCGAGTTCTTCGATAACCGCGGTAATAGATTAGCGAGTCGCGATGTTGCGTTCAGCACAGTAACACTAGGTGCTTCGTACAACTTCTAATTGCTTAGCAGTTTAATTATAGAAATAGCCCATGTTGTCGAGCGATAACGTGGGCTTTTTTATGGGGTATGGGTTCGTAAATATAGCCATAGTGTGTAGAATCCTATTTTTGTCAAAATCGAGAAATACTGATGTCTGAACCAATCCAACAGCAAATCGGAAATATCGCGCTCGTCGTGGATAACTATGATGACGCGATCGAGTTCTATACTAAGAAGCTTCAATTCACTCTGATCGAAGACACCAATCTAGGTAGTGGGAAACGTTGGGTACAGGTATCTCCTCCGAATTCAAACGGAACTAACCTATTACTGGCTCAAGCGAGTAATGAAGAACAGAAACAGTCAGTGGGTAACCAAACCGGTGGCCGTGTTTTTCTTTTTCTACAGACCAATGACTTTTGGCGTGACTATGAGTTGATGAGAGCCAATGGCGTTGTATTCAACGAAGAGCCGCGAGTAGAAGAATATGGGACTGTGGTTGTGTTCCAAGACCTCTACGGTAACAAATGGGACTTACTTCAGTTAAATCGCCCGAACCATTAAGTTCCAAGTTAACTAGATTCGCACATCAAAACCGCTCTAACTTTGAGCGGTTTTTTTATATAACAAGTTCCGATTGATGGCACGTTGAGCACGAATCCTCGAAAGCCCGAAATTAGTTGTTTTTCACAAGCTTATAAACGGGGAAATAATGCTAACTCATTTGGTAGTTGATCGGTATTTTGGTAAATTAAAGCTATTACCGACTTCCAGTGAGCAACAATGAAGATCCTTCACACGTCCGATTGGCACCTTGGCCAAAAATTCTACAATAAAAGCCGTAAGAACGAACACGAACGGTTCTTACAATGGTTACTTGAGCAAGTTACTGAGCACAACATCGACGCGATAATTGTTGCTGGCGATATTTTCGATACCAGTACGCCACCAAGTTATGCTCGTGAAATGTATAACAAGTTTGTCGTCGATTCGAATAAGATCGGTTGCCAATTAGTGTTATTGGGCGGCAATCATGATTCAGTATCTGTGCTCAAAGAAACTCAGAAATTACTGAAGTACATGGGTGCTGACGTGATTCCCAATACCAATGAAGAATACGCGACTCAGGTTGTCGAACTCAAAGGTAAAACTGGCGATGTAGAAGCGTTGGTGTGCGCGATTCCGTTTATTCGCCCTCGCGATGTATTGACCAGCCAAGCCGGCGTTACTGGTGTTGAGCGTCAAAAGCAATTAGGTGATGCTATCAAACAGCATTATCAAAGTGTCTATGACGCCGCTGTTGCAAAGCGTGCGACGTTTGAAAATAGCGACAATATGCCAATCATCGCAACGGGTCACTTAACCGCAATGGGCGTTAAGCAGTCTGATTCTGTACGTGATATCTACGTTGGTAATCTAGATGGTTTTGCTGCTGATGGTTTCCCTAATGCGGACTATATTGCCCTTGGTCATATCCATCGCCCACAAGTTGTCGCGAAACGTGAATACATTCGTTACTGCGGTTCACCCATTCCGCTCAGTTTTGATGAGCTTAAATCTCAAAAGCAGGTCTGTGTGGTTGAGTTTGTCGAAGGCGAACGCACCATTTCACAACTGGCTGTCCCAACATTCCAACCCCTTGCTGAAATCAAAGGTGATTTGAACGAAATCGAATTGCAGTTGAACCATTACATTAATGTGGAAGAAGGGCAAAGCGTATGGCTGTCGATAGAAGTTCAAGCTCAGGATTACTTGTCTGATTTGCAAGAGCGCATGCGAGCACTAACGGAAGGTTTGAATGTCGAAGTACTTCAATTGAGAAGGGCAAGAGAACGTCGTAATCAAGGGTTAGAGCAAGAGTCTGCTGAAACTTTATCAGAGTTAACTCCAATGGATGTGTTTGAAAAGCGTATTGCTTTAGAAGAGTTTGAAACGGATTCTGAAAAAGCACGTTTAGAACGAATGACTATCAAGTTCAAGCAAGTGATCGAAGAAGTCTCTTACGGTGCGGATAGCCAAGAAGAAATAGAAGTGCCCAAAGGGACAGGTGAGTAACGAGTATGAAGATTTTAAGCCTAGAATTTGAAAACCTGAACTCTCTGAAAGGTCGTTGGAAGCTCGACTTTACTCAGTCACCGTTTGCAGAAAATGGTCTGTTTGCGATCACCGGCCCAACGGGTGCGGGTAAGACAACGATTCTTGATGCGATTTGTTTGGCACTGTTCCACCGAACACCGCGTTTGAAAAGTATCGCTAAAGGCACCAATGAGCTAATGACGCGCGGTACCGGTGAGTGTTTCGCTGAGATTGAATTTGAAGTGAAGGGTAAAACTTACCGTTCTAATTTTCATCATAAGAGAGCGCGCGGAAAACACGACGGTGCGCTGCAGACACCAACCTGTGAATTTGCGGATGCTGATAGTGATGCTGTATTAGAAACGCAGCTCACTAAGAAAATTAAGATGGTTGAGACCGTGACTGGTTTGGACTTTTCACGATTTACTAAATCTATCATGCTGTCGCAAGGTGAGTTTGCTGCTTTCTTGAATGCCAACGCTAACGACCGTGCCGAGTTATTGGAAGAGCTTACGGGTACCGAAATTTATAGCCTGATTTCAGAGCGTATCTACGACCACTTCAAATCGAGCGAAGAAGCACTGAATCACCTGAAAGCGAAAGCCGAGGGTGTGAGCTTATTGTCTGAAGAGCAAATCCAAGAGCTTACAACGGAACGAGAAACCCTTGAAGCCGAACAAAAGCGTTTCGCCGAGCAGCTCAAAGAGTGGCAAGCCCACCTTAGCTGGTGGAAAGACGTGACCAAAGCGCAACACACGATTGCGACGAGCGAGCACGACTTAAAAACTGCGCAGGATGAATTGCAACATAACCAAGCATCGTTGGCACGCTTGGCAAATAGCGAACCAGCTGAAAAACTGCGCCCGTTGCATAAAGATTTAAAGCGTTGCGAGCAAGAGGTAACTACCACTCAAGCTAACCTAGATAACAGCACTAAATTACTGGCAGTTCGTGAAGCGGAGAAACAAGACGCACAAGCTAAGCTGACGCAAAGCAGCGACGCTGTTCAGAAGATAAAAACTGAACAACAAGATCAAGAGAAGATCATTGAACAGATTCGTCCTTTAGATAACCAAATCGCGGTGCTTAAAGACAAGCAATCTGCTGCAGTTAATTCAGCGAATGCACTCAATGAACAACACTCGCAGCAACGCAATCATCAGCTTGTGTTAACGCAGCAGATCGATGAGTTGAAACAGCAAGAAAAGCTTAGTTCTGATTACTTAACAGCACACCAAGCCGACCAACAGTTAGAAAAATACTTAGGTCAGTGGCAAGCCAAGGTCGAGCAAGTTCGTGCTTTAGAGCGTCAGCATTCAGAACAGTTAAACTCGGCTAAGCAAGCTTTGTCGGCTCTCGATGCTCAGCAAGCGGTTATCAAAAGTGCGCAACAAGCCAAAGCATCACAAGATCAAACCTTAGCTGAATTGGTTGTGACAGAAAACACTACCAAGCAGCAATGGGAAGTTTTGCAATGCAATACCAGTGAACAGGTGTTACATACTCAAAAAGAGTTGTTGGAGTTCTGGAATCGCAACACGCACTCGTTACTGGAAATTAATCGTAGTTTTTTAAGCGCCCAGCAACAGCTTGGGGCTAAAACTCAAGCGCATCAAATTAATACTCAGCAAGCTGATAAGCTTTCGAAAGAACGCGAAGTGTTAGTCGAGCGCTACAAAGAGAAAGAGACGTCACTGGAGCGCTTAACCCTGTTAATTGCGCAAGAGGGAGAGCTGGCGAAATACCGAGCAGCTCTAGAATCTGGATCTGAGTGCCCATTGTGTGGTTCAACAGATCATTCGATTGAGCAGTCGCAAGACATTGCAAACTTGGTTGCTCAACAAGAGCGTGAAAAGCATGAGTTAGCGATCATCAAGAAAGACGGTCAAGAGCATCGCCAACAGTTGGATTCTCTTGCTCCTATGATTTCGGCTCTTAACGATGATATTCAACGTGCACAAGCGGATATTCAACAAGCTCAAATGAACTGGCAAGGAATAATTGGCAAGCTTCAACAGAGTTTGTCTGATTTCCCTAACAGCGCTCCAGAGTTGGCATTGTTAACGACTAACGATTTAGGTAACGAAGCTGCAGTGACGACGTTCGCTGACCAATGTGAGCTTCAACTCAATCAAACCTTGCAACAGTTGAAGGCAGTCGTCGACGCTAAAACTTTGTTTGCTGAAGCCGAGAAGCAGCGTTTATCAGCGAGTATGACGGCAGAAAAAGCGCAAGCAAACCTAGATCTGGCCGAACAACGCTTAGCTGATCTCAATAAGCAAAACCAAAGTGTAAACGAACAGATAAACCAAACGGCTCAACAGAAAGATCAACAATGGAACTCACTAAAAGAGAGCATTGTTGAAACCTCTATCGAAGCACCGGAACTTGAGCACATTGATGTTTGGTTCACTGAAAAGCTACAAGCATCAAACACATGGATGCAAACCAAGCAGCAACACGCCGAACTAGAGAAGCAACTTATTACTCAATGTGCTGAGCAAAAAACGCTGGATGACAAGCTAAGCAATGCGCAGAAAGAGCTGGATACGCTCACAAAAGAGAGCGAATCGTTAGCGGCGGAATTGGCTCGTATCACAGCGGAAAGGGTGCAATTGTTTGGTGAGCAAGATATTCAAACTGCCAGCAATGCAATGAAGCAGAAAGTGACGGATGCGGTCACTGCATTTGATGCTGCTCAGGTGGTTGTTAATCGCTGTGAACTGGAACATCGAACCGAGCAAACCAAATACACTGGTTTCTCTGGTGAATTAGTGAGTAAGCAATCAAGCCACACGCAAGCAACGACTGCTTGGGTCGAAGCTTTGCAAGCTAGCCCGTTCGAAGCTGAAGTTGATTTTGAAGCCGCATTGTTAGACGAAGAAGTTCGTACTCAACTGCAAAACCTTAAGAAGTCGTTGGACGAAGCGATTGTCAGTGCGCAAGCAAGGTTAAACACCGCTAAAACAACCCAAGTAGAGTTACAAAGCCACGACAACGCGCAAACATGGCAAGAGCAAGATCAACAGCAAGTCGAAGAAGCAACGACGGAATGCCAAAACGCGCAACAAAGTCATGCGACGAAGATCGGTGCGATTTCTGCAAACCTTGAAACGGATCGTCAGAATCGCAGTAACCAACAGGACTTGTTCAAGCAGATCTCTGAGCAACAAGTTGAGTTTGATGACATTTCTCGTCTGAACTCGTTAATTGGTTCTAAAAATGGCGACAAATTCCGTAAGTTTGCGCAGGGGCTAACTCTGGAAAACTTGGTGTACTTGGCGAACAAGCAACTTCAGCGTTTGCACGGTCGTTACGAGTTAAAACGCAAAGCCGACGATGGCTTAGAGCTGCAAGTATTGGATACTTGGCAGGGCGATGTGATGCGTGATACCAAAACTCTATCAGGCGGCGAAAGCTTCTTAGTGAGTTTGGCGTTGGCATTAGCACTTTCTGATCTTGTGAGTTACAAAACCAGTATTGATTCTTTGTTCTTGGATGAAGGTTTCGGTACGCTAGATAGCGACACATTGGACATCGCACTGAATGCGCTCGATAACTTGAATGCGTCAGGCAAGATGATTGGTGTGATCAGTCACGTTGAAGCACTAAAAGAGCGAGTGCCAGTTCAATTGAAAGTGACAAAACACTCTGGTCTTGGTGTCAGTGAGATGGAGAAGCAATACAAAGTTGTCGCGTGATTTCCATGTGACTGGTGCTTGATATTGGAAGCATAGCCAGTTGAACCGAAATGGATTCAGTTGTAGCAAAAGCAGATCCCCGACTCAGTCGTTCCTCCTTCTCGAGGATGACGGGTTCGGGAGTTGTCATCAATCACTCTGCAGTTACTCCCACAAGCCGGAAGGAGTGTAGTAGGGAATCTAGGTTGGTCGATATTACTTTCGTCATTCCCTAAAGTGAAGAACGAGCGTAATAGGAAATCTAGGTTTGTTCGTGTTACTTCCGTCATTCCCTAAAGCGAGGAACGAATGCACTAGGGAATCTATGTTTGTTGGTATTACCTTCGTCATTCCCTAAAGCGAGGAACGAGCGCAATAGGGAATCTCGCTGTTTAGCAAGTTGATGGAGAGTATCTCACACAGAAGGAGTCGTGCATGCACAAGAAACCACACCTCCCAGCTAAGACATGTCCCGTTTGCAACAAACCTTTCTCGTGGCGTAAAAAGTGGCAGCGCTGTTGGGATGAAGTCATCTATTGCTCTGAACGGTGTCGTCGTCATAAACCTAAGCCTTCAAAAGATCCTTCCATATCGAATCCTACTTTGTAACTCAAAATTGAAGTACTCCTTTCGTTTCTGTTTCATTTAATAAGTCTTTAATCGCTTATCCCTTCATTTCTTAAGTTTATATTTCTATCTGTAAGATAAGTGATGTATAAAGGCGGCATGAAGATACCTAAAAGAATACAGCCTTTAGTTGACGATGGTTTAGTCGACGAGGTGACAAGCCAACTTATGAGTGGCAAAGAAGCATCGGTGTACATTGTACGCTGCGGCGATACGATCCGTTGTGCCAAGGTATATAAGGAAATTAGCCAGCGTAGCTTTAAAAAAGCCACAGCATACCGAGAAGGCAGAAAGGTGCGTAACAGCCGTCGAGCGAGAGCGATGGAAAAGGGCTCTGGTTTTGGTCGTGAGCAGCAAGAGAAGGTGTGGCAAAGCGCTGAAGTAGATGCTCTGTATAAGCTAGCCGAAGCGGGCGTTCGTGTACCTGTTCCTTATGGCTGCTTTGACGGCGTGTTGCTGATGGAATTGGTTACGGACGACGAAGGTTATGTTGCCCCACGACTGAACGATGTGGTGATGTCACCTGAGCAAGCTATTGAAGATCACGCAGTGATGATGACCTACGTGGTTAAGATGCTGTGTGTCGGTTTGATCCATGGTGACTTGTCTGAATTCAACGTATTAGTTGACGAATACGGTCCAGTGATTATCGACTTACCACAAGCGGTTGATGCTTCTGCGAATAACAATGCCGAGTGGATGCTGACTCGTGATATCAATAACATTCGTGACTATTACGCGCAATTTGCACCTGAGTTGGCGAAGACTGAGTACGCCAAGGAAATGTGGGCGCTCTACGAAAAAGGCGACCTTAAGCCAGACAGCAAACTAACTGGCGAGTTTACAGAAAGCGATGCTTTGGCAGACATCGATGCGATTATGCATGAGATAGACGCGGCCAGAATTGAAGAGCAACACCGACGTGAACGTGCCAAAGAAGAGAAAGACGGAGTGGACGAGAGTAAGTTTAACTGGGCTGAATCTTAAGCTTTGAATTATTCTCGGTCTTAATCCATCACTTCCAAAAACAAATTGACCCAACAGAACAACTGCTCTGTTGGGTTTTCTTTTATTCGTTTTTACCAAGTCAGTTGTTCACCATCGTATGCGTAAAAATGCCCGCTCTGTTCTGGTGTCGCAGTACGAATAATATCAACCAATTGACGGGCGACATAACTCGATTCAAACAGCTTTCCTTGCGGCACATTGTTTTGAAAAGGCTTCGATAGAGCGGTGTCGGTTGTGCCGGGGTGCAGCGCTAACACCGTGCCTTTTTTGAGTGTGCGTTGCCATTCGATCGACATGGTTTTGATGAACATGTTAAGTGCGGCCTTGGATGAGCGATAGCTGTACCAACCGCCTAATCGGTTATCTGAAATGCTGCCTACTTTAGCTGATACCACGGCAAATTTTGGATTGTCGCTGGCTTTAAGAATTGGAGTGAAGTGCTTAGCCAATAGCAAGCTAGGCAGGGTATTGACGGAGATGTTTTTCAAGAAGAACTCTGGATCGATCGACGACAGATTCTTTTCTGGCCCTAAGTCTGGCGTGTGCAGCATACCGACGCAGTTTATTAACCAATCCAATCTTTCGAATTGCGTGCTGAGCTCTTTTATATCGACTTCGCTAGTCGCATCGACTTGGTGCCAATTTAGCCGGTGATCTTCCAGTTCAGGTTGTTGCGAGTGATAAGTGGCGTCGACATGTACATCGAGAAAATCAAAGCGAGACAGCTCAGACAATAGGTGCTTAACCACGGAAAAACCTATCCCGCCGCTACCACCAATAACCAATATGTGTAATCTGAGTTGCTCCACCATTATAAGTCCTCCAAGTTAGTCAGTCGTTGTTCTGCGGTATCAAGTATTGCCTGCTGGTCTTGTTCATCCATGTTGTCCCAAGAGCGATACAGCATCCCCATTCGAGGGTTACGATTTAATGCTTCACGGTGTTGGTTCATAAAACGCCAGTACAAGCTATTGAATGGACACGAGCTTTCTCCACTGCGTTCTTTAACCTGATAATGACAGCCTTTGCAGTAGTCACTCATGCGATTAATGTACGAACCGCTGGCAGAGTATGGTTTGGTTCCCACGATCCCGCCATCCGCAAACAGTGCCATACCTCGCGTATTTGGCATTTCGACCCATTCAATGGCATCAACGTAAATGCCAAGGTACCAACTGTCGACTTGGTCGGGTGCTATGCCCGTGATTAAGCAGAAGTTGCCCGTGACCATGAGCCTTTGAATATGATGCGCGTAAGCAAACTCTAATGACTGACCAATCGTGTGCTTCATGCAGTTCATTTTGGTTTGACCATCCCAAAAGTAATGCGGCAATTGGCGGTCGGCGCCATAGTGGTTTTTGTTGGCGTACGCAGGCATGTTTGCCCAATACACCGCACGTATGTATTCACGCCACCCCAAAATCTGACGTACGAAGCCTTCGACCTGTGCAATATCGATAGTTGGAGTGTTTGACTTAGAAGAAGCTTGGTAGGCGGAAAGTGCCGCATCAATGACTTCTTTGGGGCTGAGAAGCTTGCTGTTCAACGAGAACGAAATTCGGCTGTGATACAAGCTCCATTTCGAGTCGTGTTCTGTGGTCATCGCATCTTGAAAGTGTCCAAATAGCGGTAGACAGACTTGGCAGAAGTGGGCGAGCAGAGACAAGCTTTGCGCGCGATTGACTGGCCATAACAACTGGTTACCCACTTGTCCTATCGTTTCTACTTGATGGCGCTCGATCCTTTCTAAGATAGAGGATATATCGTTAGCAAACATCAAAGGCTGGGGCAGGTTTTCAATGTCTTGCTTCTTAAGCTTCTTACGGTTGTTTGCATCGTAGTTCCATTTACCACCGACCGGCTTTCCGTCTTCTAATAGAATGTTGAAACGCTTTCTCATTCGACGATAGAAGTGTTCCATCATAATGTGTTTGTCTTTAGGAAACTGCTGTTCAATTTCGTCAAATGGGAACAGGAAGTGTTCCGAATCGCAGCAACCTTTGATCGCTTTGGTTAGTTTGAGCTGGTTCACCTGCTGTAATAGGCGGTATTCGTCGGGTCTTTGGTATTCGAACTTGTCAGCGTCAAAATCATGTGTGTAGTGCTGCAGCAATGCATCGAGGTTGTTGAATTGTGCCGTGTCATCCAAGGTGAGGTGTAATACTTGATGGCCGCGTTGTGTCAGTTCCTCGGCGAAGTAGCCCATAGCAGAGAAGAACGCAGCGACTTTCTGTACGTGTGACGCGACGTAGTCGGTTTCTTGTTTGAGCTCTGCAATGATGTAGATAACGTCATCGTTGACTTGCGCGAACCAAGAGTGCTCAATGTTGAGCTGGTCACCCAATATAAGGCGTACGGTTTTGTATTTCATATTACGTCCAGGTATCTCGATGAAGTTGAAGCTTCGTCTTCACGGAGCCATTTGTTGATAAATGTATGTTCTGGGTCATACATCTCTGTTTGCTTAACTAAATCAAAATGGCGTGATTTAGGTTGCGTTTGATTGGCACCGCCTTGCTTGTAGGCTTGGCTGTTTGCTTGAGAGTTGAGCGCCCCGGCAATATATGCCCAGTTACCCCAGTTTGATGCTACGTCGTAGTCTATAAGCTGGCTCTCGAAGTAAGCTGCGCCATGTCGCCAATCGATCCCTAATTCATAAATCAAACAGCTCGCGGCAAGCTGTCTTCCTCGGTTAGACATATAACCGGTGGCGTTAAGTTGGCGCATACAGGCATCGACAATTGGGTAGTTGGTGTTGCCACTTTTCCATTTAGCGAAACAGAGGTTAGATGTTGTTGAGGTGTGTTGATTATCGGGCTCATTGTTTGCCCCGAACAGTGACGACCCTAGCGATAAGCCTTTCCAATAGAAGTACTCGCGCCATAGCAACTCAAAGTAGATCCAATAAGTGGAGTCGTTTGCTCCATGTTGCGCTTCAAACTCTTTCAAATGGCGATAGATTGTTTTTGGTGAAACACAGCCAAGTGCTAACCAAGGCGAGAACTTAGTTGAATTTTCAATGCCATCAAACGCATTCCGTGTCAGCTTGTAGGAGCTAGGATAGCTTTGTGAAAAGTAGTGTTTTAAGTGCGTTAAACCTGCTGTTTCGCCACCCATGTATACCGAAGTTTGCGGACTCTCAGTTAAGAGCTCACACTCGTCCTGTAGAGATGCTGGGGCTGGTGGAAGGTGGGAAATGTTCGTTTCAGGAATATCAATGTCTATGTGCTCAACTTGCATTCTGAACTTGGTAAATGAGCGTGGAAGTTTTGATAACTCAAACGGCAGTTCATCTTGCTCAAACAAGGTGGAGTGGTGCGACAAACTCGATATCAAATTTGGGTGTTTGTTTAATAACTCGTTTGTGAGGGATTTCTCGTCATAACCACAATGCGCGCTTGCGAAGAAGTGTGTGACGTTTTGTGAAACGATAATATGACTGAGTGTTTGAGTGGTTGTATTAAGCTCCAGTCGTTTCTGACTTACAAGAATGAGTTTCTGTCCAAGTCCTTCTAAATTCGCTGCAAGATTGGCTATGGATTGTGATACGAAATCACGACGGCGGGAACCGTATTCATGCTCTTGGGCGAAGTCTGAGGAGAATTGAGATAAAGTTGGCTCTACAACCACGCAGATGAGTTTATCGACACTCTGCGCTGCATGATGAAGTAATAGGTTGTCATTGATTCTTAAGTCATTTGTAAACAGATAGAGGCCAATCTTTTTCATTGCTTACACTCGTTATTTTTTAATTATTAGACGCTTACGAGTTGATAGGCTGACAAGATCACAAATGATGTCAGCGAGTGAATGATAGTTAGATTGGGTTAAAGAAGGCGATTTAATAAGGATAAGCCAACCAATAATACCGGATAGAGGTTGGCAAGACAGGATGTTTATAGGCGCTTTGTTAAAGCCTCTATTCCATAGGAACGACTAGAATATCGATAGGAGAGGTGTCGATGATCTGTTTCGAATGGGAAATAAGCTTATGCCAAAAATCATGGTGGTGACCACACATCAATAGGTCGACGTTGTTTGCTTCGATGGTATTCTTGAGTTTATCGTTCAAATCGCCCGTACCCACGAAAATATGCTTGATAGGGTGTTTTGCATAAGCCTCAAACTCTTTCAGATGATTAACTGCATCTTCATTGATGGGTAAATCACCGTCGTTTCCTTGAATATCAACGAGTTCAGGATAAATTTCACCATGAGTACCGTCGATATAAACAAACGAAATACCCGCATCGAGTTTATCGGCGAAGAAAGCCGCTCTATCAATTAGTACTTTGGTGTCTTCAGATAGTTCAACGGCGACTAGAATATGTCGGTATTCCATAATTTAAGCCTTTTATTGTGGGTTATGTATCAAGCATAGTTTTTGTTGGCGCAAATGATATCGAAGATGTCTCATATTGCGCAAAATCATCATTCAAAGATCTTCTAAGTACCCTCGTATTTATATCGCTTTGATTGATAAGAAATTTACAAAAGGTTGTTATAGTGGTTCGAGCGTTAGCTTATGCTAGGAGATAGGCTCGACAGTTCAACGCGCCATTAACGAAGAGGCATCAATGACAGCATTACTTACCATTCCCACTCGAACACTTGGCTTTGATTACGATATTGAGATCAGCGATTGGTCGCAAAAGCTCGTAGGCTTTCATGTGTTTGAAGATGGTAGACGCCCGCTCGATGGTGGCATTGGGTTAAGTCTCAATCTTGTGGAGCAGTTTGATGTTAATGGTCGCTGGTTAGAATCCTTGCCTGCTCGTTATCGTGAAATCACTGATGACTTTCCAGAATACCAATATCAAATGCTATGGTTGGCTGCGAACACCTATGAAGCGGCGCAACTGCTTGAATTAAGACCTGTTATCTTGGCGCTGATTTGCATGAAATACAGTGTCGATAATCAGAAAGCACTAGAACTGAGCCGTTTAGGACAAAAGAAGATCTTAGCCAAGTTGGGTTTAGACAGCAGCAAAGCGACGCTGAAATTTATCGATAAGTTGGAACTGCACTACAACGTTGGCGACGAGCTCGATCACATCGTTCGAATCCTTGAGCCATTACAAAGACGCGTTCTTAAGTTTAAGCACTACTCAAAGGTTGGATACACAGCGCTGCGTTTAGACCAAGTGCACCCATTTTTGACAGGCAGTCGACTCGGTATTGCGATGGTTGAAGAGGGCAGGCTCAATGCTCCATCGAAGATGGCGATGTTCCAAGATGCAATTTTGTTGGGGCAGGATTTAGAAATCGATGATCCTCTGCGCTCGATTACCAGCCAAAACTCATTCGCGATGTTTGAACAACTGCATGATAGATGGACGGAACAGCGTCAACTGCGTCGTTTAGAAGGCAGTCGCCCAGTAGACATGGATATCCCTTATCCTGTACCTCTGCTTGGTAATGACAACATCCATCCGATTACCGATTATTACGATCTCGAGAAAGAAGGTATCGAGCAAAAGCACTGTATAGGCGTGTACCACAATAGAATCATGAGCGACCGCTATGTTGTGTTTAGAGTCTTGAAACCTCAGCGTTTGACCATAGGCTTGCGTCGTGTGCCGAGCAAAGTATTTCCGTTTGAGATTGACCAAATCTGTGGAAAAAGAAATGCACCGCCGTCTGAATCTGCTTTGCAAGTTATCCATGATTGGTTAGAAACGAGCAAGCAAAAATACCCTAAGTGGTCGTCATGAATAAGTTATCGTCGTGAAGTTGAAGGAAAATCAGTATGTATCAGCAAGGCGATTTATGTCCTCATTGTGGTTTGATTATTGTGATGCCAACTGACTTACAAGCCGAATGCTTAGGCTGCGGGGAAGAGATCAATCAAGAGCCAGACGATGACCATTATGAGGAAGAAGAGTAGTGATATTCGTCTTCTTTCCCTACATCAAAAGTCATGATTTACAGACCCATTTATCCAGTATTTGAAAAGGAATTTTGAATGCAGAAAGTCGTCTTTAGGCAATGTGACCAACACTCACCATACTGGCAACAGCTCGAATGTCTTTTTCAAAGCGAATGGACGGATTTCGAGTTTAAATCGACCTATCCAGAGCAATCAAACCCCGACAACATTCAATTGCCACCTGTACTCGTAGTGCTTAGAGAAAATGTTGTGATTGGCGGTTTGGCGTATTCCCATTTTCAAGAACCTCATCAAGTGAGGGACGTGGTGTGGGTCAATGCCGTTTATGTGGATGAGGAATGGCGCGGTCAAGGCATTGCGAGTGAGTTGATCAAGCGTGCGGTCGAGCAAATGCCGGGCTTCTATCAGTCCGCAGTGTCGCAAGATTCAACGTCGAATCTTTACGCCTATACTAATATTCCATCTCTGTATCTCTCCCTTGGTTGGTCAACCGTCGATATAGAAACCGATCCCGACCATCATGTAATGAGCATTCCTATTTAAGTTGGTCAATCAAAGCAATTGCTATTTATCGAGTTGGAAATAACATATGGTTAAATACGCTTGCTGTTGTTCTAAGTACCTGTATTGGCAGGTTACTGTCCTCAAATCACTACTTGATACACTGTCACTTATGATGCTACGAGTTGGCAAAGCGACTTGTTGTGATAATGCAAACTTAACGATGTCTTTATCTATCGCGATCAGTGTTGCTGAGCCAAAATCTAAGCCGTTAGTCACAAATCGAACCAACGCTTTATAGATCGCTTCCTTAGCCGAGAATAGCAATGTTACAGCTTCTGAATGAATCATCCCAAACTTCACCACAAGCTCTATCTCATCAACGTTTGCCACCATGTTTCCGATATCACGACACACGTCATTTGCTATTAGGTGTTGGATATCAATCCCGATGCTTTCTCTGTTTGAATTGCGAGAAGGTAAAACCGCGATACAAGCCAAGTCTTCACTGTGGGAAATCGAACCCACAACACCGGAAGGCAACGTTGGGCTTCGATCGATGTTTGACCCTAGCCTCTGATGCGCAAAGCCGAGTTGTAGTAACTCCTTCGCGACCAAATAACGCCCTGCAAAGTATTCGGCCTTCCTTTTGTCGACCGAATGAGTAATTGCGATGGGGCAGTACACGTTAGTGATATCAAATAGCTTGTCATTGAAGTGCTGTTGATCAAACTGCGCGATATGGATATCAATCTCAGTACCTTTGAAGTCCAAGTCTGTTTTGAAACTGAATTCATCGACCACAAACGGATGATCCAGTGGTAATGGGTGAAAGATGTTGTTCTTCATTAGCTTAACCATTTTGCAACAAGGTGAATAATCCGTAACAAGCGCATGTGATTCATCGTAAGAACGCTAACCCTTTAAATTATAGGGAAAAAGCTCGTATGGCATATAGTTTAATCTAAATGAAAATCGTTTGCATTTGAATTTTTGCAAGTGTATAAAAGCGTGTCTGTTAATGATTTTATGAATATGTTCGTATTTCATTAATTTTTTAGTGAATGATGTGTTTTAAGGTTGAAGATATGCTCGAAGCAAAGGGACTCGGTTTTAGCGTAGGAGAGAAGCAATTGCTCAAGACATTTGATGTGTCGTTTGAGCAAGGAAAGATTTACGCTTTAGTTGGGCACAACGGCTCCGGGAAATCGACCTTGTTAAAGTTGCTCGCTAAGCAACAGCACGCCACTTCAGGTGATATTTTTCTGAAAGATAAACCTGTCGCTAAGTGGTCAGATAAAGATTTCGCTCAGCAAATTGCCTACTTACCACAACATTTACCCGCAACCGATAGTCTATCTGGCAAAGATCTCGTGAGCTTTGGTCGTTACCCTTGGCATGGCTTATTAGGTCGACTCTCAAGTCAAGATAAGCAATACGTTAAAGAGGCGATGCAACTCACCGACACTACCCAATACGCGGATCGTTTAGTCGATACTTTATCGGGTGGTGAACGCCAGCGTGTGTGGCTTGCGATGCTGTTGGCTCAGCGCACCAAATACCTATTGCTCGATGAACCACTAGCAGCGCTCGATATTGGTCATCAGATTGAAATGCTGACATTGATTAAACGATTGAGTGAAACGTTAGAGATCGGTGTGATCATCGTGATACACGATATCAACATGGCGGCACGCTTTTGCGATCATATCATTGCCCTTCATCGCGGGGAGCTATTGGTCGAAGGCGCGGTTGATGAGGTGTTCAAAGAGTCGATATTGAAAGACATCTATGGTGTACCTATGCACATTACTCAGCACTCGGCGGGTTATCCAGTCGCAATGCCTGGTGATTTGGAGCCAGCATGATGTTTAGCCGTTATCTTCAATCTAGCTTTGGTCGTATGAGCATCAGGCATTCCGTTGTTTCGAGTCTTGCTTGTGCGACTTTATTGGCTGTTACTCCCGTTTCTGCTACTGAAAAAGACATGCTTGATTTTAGTGCCGATCCAAGCGCGCGCTTAGTGTCGATTGATTGGACTCATACCGAAACGCTTTTGGCATTGGGTGTAACGCCAGTCGCCGTGGCTCAAATACCCGATTATAACTCATGGGTGAAATCCCCAGAGATCCCTCAAACCGTTGCGGATGTTGGCTTGCGAACGCAGCCGAATCTTGAACGTATTCATGAGCTGAAGCCCGACAAAATATTACTTTCCCCGATGTTTTCAACGTTGGAAACTCAACTAAGCAAAATTGCGCCTGTCACGACGATTGGTTTGTACCGAAGCGGTGATGTGGATTGGTTAGCGTTAGAGCGCGTCACGCGACAATTAGCTGAGGTATCTGAAAAAGAGCCTCAAGCTGAAACTTTAATTGAACAAGCAAACGCAGAAATGGATCGTTTAGGCACGCAACTACCAAATAATGCGCCCGCTATGTTAATGGTGCAGTTCATGGACACTAACCACGTTCGTGTCTTTGGAAATAACAGTCTTTACAAAGCGTCAGTCAACAAGATTGGTCTTAAATCCGCGTGGAAAGGGCAGACAAATGCTTGGGGATACAGCTTAGTCGGTATCGACCAGCTGATAGGTGTTGATGGGCAAATTGTGATTATCTCTCCAATGCCAGCTGGAACAGAACAGAGCCTGAAACAAAATCAGTTCTGGCAATACATAGTAAAGGAGTCGGGCTACCCAGCGTTACAAGTTCCCGCTGTTTGGAGTTTTGGGTCTATTCCTTCTGCTACACGCTTTGCTCGTTTTGTTGTGTCTGAATTGAACCAAGGAGGTGTGCTGTGAGAGCTCTCTCGTTTGGTGTTTTGACACTGTTAATGGTGTCTACGTTGGCACTCATCGGCCAACACTTATCTGTTTCTCAGTTTGGACTCAGTCGTCTATCGAGTTTGTGGAGTGCAGACTTTTCTTCTCCTGATTCAGTGAAACTGCATTTGGCGTGGTGGCCAAGGCTGTTTACCACACTGTTGTCTGGCGCAGCGCTAGCCGTTGCGGGTGTGTTAATGCAACAGGTGCTTAGAAATCCATTGGCATCGCCTTCGACTTTAGGTGTTGCGAGCGGTTCAAGCTTTGCCCTTATGTTGGCGACCTTGTATGCCCCTTGGCTTTTAGAATGGTCGTATTCGTTGGTAGCACTTATTGGTGGTATTTCTACGATTGGTTTGGTGTTCGCATTGTCTTGGCGACGCGCCTTGTCTCCCACTGTGGTGATTGTTTCTGGTTTAGTGGTCAACCTCTATTTTGGCGCGGTGAGCACCGTCTTGTTAATGATGAACCAAGATAAGCTCAATGGTTTGATGATTTGGGGCGCAGGATCACTTGTCCAAAGCGGGTGGGAGGATGTTCAGTACCTAGCGCCGCGTTTGGTTATTGCAACTCTTGCCGCGTTTCTGTTTGTAAAGCCACTAAGTTTGCTCCAGTTATCAGAGCAGGGTGCTAAAAGCTTAGGTGTTTCATTACCCAAGTTAAGAGTCGCTTGCCTCGGGTTAGCAGTATTACTTACGGCTTGGGTTGTTAGCGCTGTGGGTGTTATTGGTTTTGTCGGTTTAGCCGCGCCAGCGTTAGCACGTTTAATGGGTGTACACCGGTTAGTACCTAAGTTATTGGTTTCGATGGTACTTGGTGGTTTGTTATTGAGCCTTACTGATCTCCTGATTCAACAGCTGCCGGGCATTATGTCGATGTTTATCCCAACAGGGGCGGCAACCGCAGCGCTAGGCGCGCCACTGTTGTTGTGGTTATTGCCTAAGTTATCAATGAAAAGCCAGTCACAAACCCAGACAGTCTTAACGCGTCATAAGGAAGTGGCATCACGTTTAAACAAACATGCCGTGGTGTTGGCGAGCCTATCTATTGTTCTGTCGCTGGTGGTGTTCAGTTTATTTTCAGTACAGACAGAAGGTTGGCGCTGGTTATTTCAAACTCAAGATTGGGCGATGCTTGAATGGCGTTTACCTAGGTTAGCCGCGGCAGCATTGGCGGGTGGCATGTTGGCGGTCGCTGGCACGATCGTTCAACGCTTGAGTGGTAACCCAATGGCGAGTCCTGAAGTTATCGGTATCAGTTCGGGTACGGCGTTAGGGTTGATCATCGCGATCTTTGCCGGGCTTGGAAGTAGCGCTATTGGCTTATATGTTGGTGGTTTCATTGGTGCGGTCTGTACTTTGGGCATCATTGTACTGCTCAATCAGAAGTCTGGCTTTCAACCTGAAAGAGTGTTGCTGACAGGTGTCGCGATAACAGCCTTAATGAATGCAGTACAGAGCTTTGTTTTAGCGGGCGGCGATCCAAGAAGTTATCAAGTTCTCGCTTGGTTGGCAGGTTCAACGTATTACGTCACCGAAGCAACGCTTATTCCGTTATTGATATCGTCGGTTGTATTTATCTCGTTAGGTTTTCTCTGTGCGCGATGGTTGGATGTATTGCCACTAGGGCAGGCGAGTGCCCAATCTCTTGGTATCAACGTATCAAAATCTCGAATTCTGTTGTTGGTGCTGGTCGCGTGCTTAACCGTGAGTGCAACACTGGTTGTTGGCCCGTTGAGCTTCATTGGGTTGATGGCGCCGCATATGGCTAGGCTTTTCGGATATAGCCGTGCCAAAGAACACCTTATCTGCTCTTCGCTAATCGGTATGGCATTGATGTTGTTCTCAGATTGGCTTGGTAGGCAATGGCTTTACCCACAAGAAATTCCGGCAGGTTTAGTGGCTTCGATTATCGGCGGCATGTACCTGATGTGGGGGCTGAGAAGGCTTTAGTGGAATGATGTTGATGACACCATTCTAATTGCTAATTGCTAATTGCTAATTGCTCGGTGGTGTAAACAACGCAGAAATAAAACAATAAAGTCACTTGGTTAGGCTTAAACGGGATTACCTTGTCAATTTAATGATAATGATAATCACAACAATAATTAATTAAATGGTATGTGAAATGGGATTAATCCTATTACTGGCTGAAAAACAGAAAAAGTCATTGTCCCTTGTGATCTTGTTAAGTATTGCGAGCGCATTTCTTAGTGTTGGGGTAATTGCGTTTATTCAGCACAAGTTACTTGAGAGTAGTGAGCCACTTTCTAACACCTTGCTCCAGTTCACCTTGTTGTTGATTGGTCTGTTAGTGACCGCTACTTTCGCCCAGGTCGCACTTCATAAATTGGGTCATAAGTTCGTTTACAACAAACGTTGTGAATTGGTTTCTCAACTCTTGAATACCGATATCGAACAAGTTGAAAAAGTAGGAAGTGCAGGGGTGCTTGCTTCACTGAATACCGATATTCGAAATATCACTATCGCATTCGTACATTTACCAGAGTTGATTTATGGCTTAGTGCTAACAGCGGTGGCTTTGGCCTACTTGGCTTTTTTGTCTATGCCACTGTTTGGCATCAGCTTGTTAATGCTCTCTCTAACGGGTGTTGTTGGCTATATGCTCGTTACACGCATCACCAAACACGTTAAACAGGTTCGTGAATATGACGACAAGCTGTATCACGATTACCAGTCTTTGATTGATGGTCGTAAAGAGCTTTCGTTAAATCCATTCAGGGCCAAACGTTACTTCGATGAAACTTTTTCGGCGAATGCGGAAGGCTATCGAAAAGAAGTGACACAAGCAGACATCTTAAATGGTTTTGCAGCCAACATGGCGAACACCGTTGTATTGGCGTTAATCGGTTTGAATTTTTACCTTGCGACGGGTTTGGGGTGGGCATCACTGGAAGTCGCTTCTACGTTCGCCTTAGTTGTGCTGTTCATGAGAACGCCATTGATGTCAGCAGTCGGCTCAATTCCAACATTGATCACCGCCAACATTTCGATGAAGAAATTGTCGTCGTTAGACTTGAGCACCGAACTAAGCCTCAATCCGAAGTTAGCGCAAACCAAAGTCTTCAATTCACTTGAACTCGTAGGTGCCAGCTATCGATATCGTTCAGATTCTGATGGTGACTCTTTTGGTGTCGGTCCGATTGACTTCAAGATCGAACGTGGTGAACACATCTTTATTATTGGTGGGAATGGTAGTGGAAAATCGACCTTTGCTCGCCTTCTAACAGGGCTTTACCGACCGCATTCTGGCCAGGTTTATGTCGATGGTAACGAAGTAACTCAAGAACATTGGCAAGACTATCGCCATCAATTCTCAGCAGTGTTCAGTGACTTTCATCTGTTTCATCAAATCGTCGATGGTGAAGGCCAAGACATTGAAAACCAATATATTGATGAGTGGATGATACGACTTGAAATGGCACACAAGGTCGAACATCAGCAAGGTCAGTTGAGCGACGTGAGATATTCGCAAGGTCAACGGAAACGACTGGCATTGATGATGTCAGTACTCGACAAACGTGGATGCATTCTACTTGATGAATGGGCCGCTGATCAGGACCCAAGATTTAGAAAACTATTTTACCGCCAGTTACTTCCGCTACTTAAACAGCGTGGTGTGACTGTTATCGCGATTACTCATGATGACGCTTATTTTGATGCCGCAGACCGAATTTTCAAAATGGATACCGGCAATCTGATTGAGCTGAGTAAAGGGAATTTAGCTCAAGCGCACCAAGCACTAGAAAGTGTTGTCGCTTGAGTTTTTAAGAGCCAAGTTAGGTTCAAAACTAAAATAAAACAAAGTTAGTTGAGGAAAGAATGAGTATTGATAGCCCGAATACAGAATTTACCGTTGTTATAAACGCGCAAGAACAATACAGCATTTGGCCAACTTATCACATCGTGCCAAACGGCTGGACTGAGGTTGGAGTAAAAGGCAACAAAGAACATTGCCTTGAACACATCCGTGAAGTTTGGACCGATATGCGCCCGAAAAGTTTACGCGACGCGATAGCTGCCCTAGAAAACTAAACCCATTTAGCTTTTAGCCAATACCTGTACTTTTCGTCTGTCGTGGGCGAAGAGAGGGTTTCTGCAACCAAATTTCATGCTTAGGTAATAAAATGTCAGTGGATGATGAACAAATTTTGGATTCCGTAACCGCTTGGAACCCGCTCTCATACTCTCAACAACGTTTGTGGTTATTCCAACAATTACAACCGATGAGCTTAGCCTATAACCTGGGTGGCTTACTTTGGTTTGAAGGTAACGGTGTTACTGTTGAAAAGCTTCAACATTCATTAAACGAAATGGTCTCGGTATTTCCTTTGCTACGGAGTCAATTTTCTGAAATCGAAGGCAAAGCATCTCAGCGCGTGTTGCCTTTTAATCCTGTTGATTATGATTGTATTGACATGCAGGGTGGCTCGGATGCGATTGAAGCGATTAATCAAGATGCTCGCCAACGTTGGCAACAACCGTTCAATTTATTGGAAGGTAATCTTGCTCGCTGTTGTATTTATCAAGTCAGTGAGCATCGCTTCGCTGTGTTGCTTTCGACTCACCACATCGTCACTGATGCTTGGTCATTTCAAATCAAAATTAAGATGCTGGTTAATTCGGTTGCAGGCAAAACCTACAATGGGAAAGAGGTTCAAAGTTATCTTGATTACGCAGCAGAGCAGGCCAGAGCAGAAACGTCTGATCTCTATAAGCAACAGAAAGCGGCGTGGATAGAGAATCAGTTTATCGGTGAAGAGTCGCTCTCGATATCAAATCTTAACGACCAATCGCTAGATACTTACGGGGCGAGACATGAGCTTGTTAGCTTGTCTAACGAAACCAATGAATCAATCAAAAAGTTAAGCAGTGAGTTAGGCGCGACCAAATTTGAGATTTTGGCATCGGCAATGATGCTAACGCTGCGCCAGTACTCTTCTAATGTTCATCCTTCAATTTGTGTTCCCGCCCTAAACCGAAATGCCAAGAATCGCAGAACGGTCGGTTTTTATGTGAATAGTGCGATGATCGGTTACCGCATTGACGCAGAAATGACGTTGTCTCAGTTAGTCAACACGACTCATGCTTCAATGAAAGCGTCGCTAGCCTACGAAAGTACTCCATTAGAAGCGCTAGTCGGCGACTTACCACTTCCTAGAACGGCACTGAACTTCCGGAATCACGGTGGTAAATTTTCACTTAATACCAATGGGGTTTCGGCCAAATTTGAAGAATTTCCAGTATTAGAAACACCGTTTGAATTGGTGTTGGACGTTATTAATAAAGGCGATACACCGTTAAGGTTTGTCTATGCAAAAGAGAAGTTCACTCGTCCGTTTATCACCAAATTCATCGAAAGCTTTAAAGTAAACTTAACGACCATTGTTCAATCACCAGATGCAGCTGTGGCGTCGGTAAATGCAATCTCAAGCAAGGACATAAGGTTAATAGACCAATATGGTTCGGGTGATCACTCTTGGGACTATCGTCCGTTTACTGATTTAGTGACGGAGCAAGCCGTTAAGAGCCCGAATAGTATTGCGTTAAAACACCAAAACGAGTCAATGAGCTATCTAGAGTTGGAGGCTCGTTCAAACCAGTTGGCGCATTCGATTTTGTCTCAAAATACCACTTCAAAGTCACCGATTGGTGTGATGATGGAACGTGGTGTCGATATGATCGTTTCAATGATTGCCGTTCTGAAAGCGGGTGCGCCTTTCTTACCGTTAGACCCAGATTATCCAACCGAACGATTGAATTTTATGTTGGAAGACAGTGGTGCTGAGCTACTCCTGACTCATTCTAAATCTAGGTCTAGATGCACTGATGTATTAAACGGTAGTGATGGTGTTACTCAGTTCTGTGTTGAGAGTGCAGAGCTTTCAAGTCTTCCTTCAGATAATTCTTTTAAACGTCCGTTGGCCGAAGAGCTGGCCTATATCATCTATACCTCTGGTTCAACGGGAAAGCCAAAAGGCGTCACCATATCTCATGAAGGTTTGAGCATGCATGTTCAAACGATTGGTCAGCGATATGGCATGAGTGAAGATGACGTTGAACTGCACTTTGCGTCGATTAGTTTTGATGGTGCGGTTGAACGTTGGACTGTGCCATTAGCCTTTGGCTCTCGCTTGGTGATTCGTGATCAAGAGTTATGGACCGCGGAAAAGACCTGCGATGTACTACAACAAGAAAAAGTGACCATTGCTTGTTTTCCTCCAAGTTATGTCGGCCCGTTACTCGACTGGATTGAAGCGACAAAACCGACATTGGCACTGCGATCCATTACTTTGGGTGGTGAAGCGTTTACTCGAGAGACCTTTGAACGAATCCAAGACGTGTTAACTCCACCACGAATCATTAACGGTTATGGTCCAACAGAAACGATTATCACACCGATGATTTGGGAAGCGTATGCACAAGATTCAATGGAGAGCGCATACGCGCCGATTGGAACTCCAGTTGGTGACAGAAAGCTGTATGTACTTGATTCAGAGTTAAGCCAAGTGCCATTTGGATGCAGTGGTGAGTTGTACATTGGTTCTGAAGTGGGCTTAGCTGAAGGCTATTTGAAACAGCCTAATTTAACCGCTGAACGTTTTGTTCCTGATCCATTTACTGATAATGGCGAGAGGATGTATCGAACGGGTGACCTCGTTAAGTGGCGCGATGATGGAATCATGGAGTACCTAGGTCGGGTCGACCAACAGGTAAAAATTCGTGGGTTCCGTGTCGAACTAGGGGAGATCGAATCCCAACTTCAGGCGCTTTCAGGCGCGGAGTTCTGTGCTGTTGTCGATCATGAATCTCCTACGGGTAAAAAGCTTGTCGGTTATGTTCAGCTAAGTGAAGGTCAACAAAACGAGACTCAAGCAAAGGATGCCGAACTAAACGATGTTCTATCGCAAAGTACTCATCGAAATGAAGAAGCGCGATGGATTGAACAATTGGGACAAACGCTGCCTGATTACATGGTACCTGCGTGTATTATTGTGCAAAACAAGTTGCCTCTGACACCTGCAGGTAAGGTCGATAGAAAGCAATTGCTTGCTCCTGATTGGTCTGAGCTACACACCGAACAAGGTGAAGTTGAGAACGAGCGACAACAAGTGCTTGCTGATATTTGGTGTGATCTACTTAAGGTGAAGAGTGTTGGAGCGAATAGCCAATTCTTTGCGCTAGGTGGTGACTCGATTATGGCTCTTCAACTAGTCGGAAAGTTGCGTCAACAAGGTTTCATGTTATCGCCAAAACAAGTTTTCGATTTTCCGAAGTTAAGTGATATGGCGGACAATCTAACCGAAACCAAGCTGGTCAAAGCTGAACAGGTTAAGCTCCAAGGCGAAGTCGCACTGCTACCCATTCAGCAAAGATACATCGATCATTTTAAACTGAGTCGTTGTAATCAATTCATTCAGTTTAACTGGCGTTTCCCAGTAGATGTTGAACGATTGACGGCTTCATTCAAAGGTCTTGTTGAACACCACGACGCATTGAGACTGCGCTTTGCTCCTTCGTCGGACTCTTCATTAAAAGCGACGGCAAATTATCAAGACAATGCCGAGTTTGCTATTCATTCATTTGAAGACGAGATAAACCTTGAACAAGTTCAGGCGAGCATCGATTTAACTCACGGTGTGATTGGTGCTGTAGGAACTCGCAGCCTGAACAAACAGCGTGAACTTGGTCAGCGAAGCGAAATTTTAATTGCGATTCACCATCTCGTTGTAGATGCACTTTCATGGCCTGTGATTATTGAAGATCTCGCTAAGCTTTATAATGCATATCAAGAAGCTTCTGACACTCAAGGTACGTCTCAAAACGCGTCACCTGAACTCTCATTGGGTCAAAAGACTCATCATCAAGGTAACTGGGGCCATACCTTAAGTACACTGACGATATCTAAAGATCAAAAAGCGTACTGGGCAGAGCAAACGAAACAACCGCTTTATCCTACAAAACGTGGAAAGCCTATTGCGATGCAATGGCACACTCCTTTATCAAAAATAAATGCTCTAAACAAAGCTGGCCAAGAATTTGCTCGTCTCACTCAGGAACAAATTGCATTCATTGTGAGTGCTTTAACGGTCAGTTCGTTAAACCAAGGAAAGGCGTTAACCATTCATCGTGAATCACACGGTCGCTATACCGAGAACTCTGGGATTGATTTAAGTCGAACTGTCGGGTGGTACACATCATTATATCCGCAAGCCGTTCCTGCTCTTGATTCGTTGGAAGAGTGGGTAAAATCCCTCAAAGGTAATTCTAGTGCAGACGAGCTAGGCGGCGTCACGTTCCATGCCGGTGTGATGCAAGATCTTTGGCCTCATGTTGGTGATATGGATGTGCTGTTTAACTATTTAGGCAATCTTACTCAACAGATTAATGACGCGGTTGAGGTAACAAATACGGGCTTATGGCGTGATGAATCAAACGCTGCAGATGCGGCGATTGTTATCAATGCTTCTGTGCACACTGAGCACTTAACATGGGATGTTGAGTTGGATAGCCACAGTTTTAAACAAGTTGAAGTTGAGGCGCTACATGCGGCATTTGATAGTAGCATCGAACGTTTACATGAACTGTTTATTGAAGCCAATCCGGTATTAACCAGCAACGATGTACCACTGGTTGAGTTGACTCAAACCCAATTAAATCAACTTTGTGCTGGTGCCAGTTCATCAAGCTCACTACCTCGAACAATTTTACCGTTATCAACCTTACAGCAAGGGCTATATTTCCACGCGAAGCTGTCTGAAAGTAACAGTACGTACGTCAACCAGATAACGTTACCCTTAAACAACGTTGATGTGACCAAGATGATTGATGCTTGGCAATGTGTGATGAGTAGACACCAAATGCTGCGTTCTACATTGTTCTCATTTGATGGTGGGGCTTTCCTTGCCGAATGGCCAGAACTTAGTCTGGATTACACGATATTGGATGTTCGAAAGCGTAGCCAATTTGACCTTGATTCCTACAAGCAGAAAACGATTGAGCAAGGCTTTGAGTTAGAGCAGTTTGTTGACCATGCAAAAATAAAACCTTTGTGGCGCGTTGATTTCGTTCAAACTCATGATGATCAAGTGCAATGTATATTTACGATCCACCATATTCTAATGGATGGTTGGAGTACGGGCGTACTACTCAGCGATCTGTTTGCCTTGTATAAAGGTCATACTGTTGCACCAGTCAAAGGTGAGTTTGCAGACTATTTATCCTGGATACAGAACCAAGATAGTCAGCAGTCTAATCAGTATTGGCAGCGCTACCTTCAAAACATGGAATCACCAACACGTTTGGTTGAATCTTTTGGAAAACCGAATGCCGAGGTCACTGATTCTAACGTATCCAGTTTCCATCGTTACAATGACGACTATTCATCTGAGACCATCAGCGAATGGTTACCTATGCTAAAACAAGCGGGTGTGACGCTTAACACGTTAACTCAAGCAGCTTGGCTACTGACATTGAATCGCTTCACCGGGCAAGAGAGCCCAGTTTTTGGTAATACGGTAGCGGGGCGTCCGACAGAGCTAGCTCATAGTGATTCGATGGTGGGTTTGTTTATTAACACGTTGCCTATCTCTCATCGAATCGATCTTTATAAATCAGTATCTGAATGGATGCTAGAGATTCAAACATCATCAAGTGATCAGCGTGAGTTCAGTTATTCTTCTCTGTCTGATATCCAAGCACAAACTGGGTGGTCTGGTGAAAACCTATTCGACACCTTAGTGGTTTTTGAAAACTACCCCTTGGATGAAGGTCTTCTAAATAGTGAAGGGAACGGAGAATTTAGCATTGGTGAGCCTGAAAGTTATGAGTTTACCCATTACCCGTTAACCTTGGCTGTTTTGCCGAGCGAGTCGCTTCGCATCGTTTTTGCTTACGACGAGAGTAAGTTTACACCCCAACAAATAGAAGCTCTGTGTGCGACTAATCGACACTATTTAACTCAACTTGTTCAACACTTAACGGAAGGCTTAGGGCGATTGTCTGAATTGGCTCCAGAGCAGGTGAGTGAGCTCAGTTCATTTGACCGTGAACCAGAGGCTTGGACATTTGAACCGTTTACCGACTTAGTGGCAAAGCAGATGTTACTGCGTCCTGATAATGAAGCGCTAGTATCGAACGTAGAGGTGAATAATGGACAACAAAGACAGCGTTTAACTTATCAGCAGGTGGTTGAACAGAGTGATGCGATAGCGTCGAGGCTCATTACTGCAGGTGTTGAACGCGATGATATTGTTGGTGTGCTCTTTGAGCGTGACTGCAATATGCTGGTGGTAATGATGGGCGTGATGAAAGCAGGCGCGGCTTTCCTGCCACTAGACCCTTCATATCCCCAAGAGCGCTTAGACTTTATGATCAAAGATAGCGGAGCGCGTGTTTTGGTTCATGATTTATTAAGTGAATCGTTAGCGAATCGTATAAAGAACCGAGCTAAAACTATTAGTTATAGCTCGTTTGATTTAACTGAAACCCTCAGTCAAAAGCCTACGATATTACCTGATCAACTGGCTTACATGATCTACACATCGGGTTCGACTGGCAAGCCGAAAGGGGTTTGTGTGTCGCAACAAGGGTTGAGCATGCATGTCCAAACTATCGGACAGCGATATGGCATGACAGCAAACGATGTAGAGCTGCACTTCGCGTCAATCAGTTTTGATGGTGCGATTGAACGTTGGACTGTGCCATTGGCATTCGGTTCATGCCTGGTTATTCGAGACCAATCATTGTGGAGCGCGAAACAAACCTGTGACGTCTTAACGCGTGAACAGATCACCATTGCGTGTTTCCCACCAAGTTATGTGCTGCCGCTGCTAGAGTGGATTGAGGGATGTAGCCCTAAGCTCTACGTGCGTTCTTGGACATTAGGTGGCGAAGCCTTCACTCGTGATACCTATTTCCAATTGCAACGCGTTCTAAAACCTAAGCGAATCATTAATGGTTACGGGCCAACCGAAACCGTTGTCACGCCAATGATTTGGGAGGCGTATCCAGAAACTGAATTAGAAAGTGCTTACGCACCTATCGGGAAAGCCGTCGGAAATCGAACTTTATACGTGCTGGATTCGGCATTAAACCGTGTTCCTGCAGGTGTTTCAGGAGAGCTCTATATAGGGGAAGAAGTTGGGCTCGCAAGAGGTTACTTTGAACGTCCTGATCTAACATCTGAACGTTTTATTCCTGATCCATTCTCAAGTAATGGTGAGCGAATGTATCGAACCGGAGATGTGGTGAAATGGCGTTCAGATGGCGTTATGGAGTATCTCGGTCGTAGTGACGAACAGGTTAAGATTCGAGGGTTTAGAGTTGAGCTTGGTGAAATAGAATCTCGCCTACAAAAGATCACCGGTTCGGAGCAGTGTGCGGTCATTGCTTGTGACAGCCCATCAGGTAAACAGCTGGTGGCATATATACAAAGCGATAACGAGCTATCTAATGATCAAGCACTGAAAGATCTTTCCAGAGATCTTCCTGATTACATGGTGCCTAGCCAAGTTGTCAAAATGGATAAGATTCCTTTAACTCCAGCAAGTAAAGTCGATAAAAAGCGCCTACCGATGCCAAACTGGCAAGAGGAAGCTAGCTCAGAGTACATAGCGCCAATTGGGGAGATGGAGCTAGCGTTAGCAAATCAATGGCAAGTGCTATTTAGCAAAGAGAAGATAAGCCGTGAGGATGATTTCTTCGCTTTGGGCGGTCAATCGCTATTGGCGACCCAACTTGTAGGAAGGCTGAACCAACAAGACAAGATCAGGCTGCCATTACAGGCGGTATTTGATACGCCATTGCTTAAAGACCTTGCTGCTCAATGTGTGTTGTCAGACGCTCAAAGTAGAAAAGAAATGGCTGTCATCGAGCGCGTGTCACGACTGCCATACATGCCGGCTTCTGCTGTACAGAAACGATTGTGGTTCGTTCAACAACTGCTACCAACCAGTGCCGCTTACCACATGCCTTTAGGACTTAAATTTAATGGGGATGTGAACGTCACGGTTCTTGAGCGAGCAATCAATATGCTGATTGCGCGTCATGAAATATTGAGGACGAACTTTAGCCAGGTTGAAGGTGAGCTGATGCAATCTATTTATGCTGAGCGAGAAATTTCTCTAGGTCTTCATGAGCACTTTGCAACCGATGAACAAAGTTTGTCTGCGTACCAAGATCTGATTGCTGAACCGTTTGATTTTTCTGAAGGTTCGCTGATTCGATTTGATTGGATAATCGGTAAACCTGAAACATCGCAGAGTGAAAAATCTGAGACATCAGAGAATGTTAAACAGGGCGAACTGCTTATTGTCGCGCACCATATTATTTCTGATGGAATCTCCATGCAGCAACTGCTTTCAGAATTGGCTGATTGTTATATGTCTATGATCAGTAACGAAGAGGAAAGTAAAGCACTGGAGCTACGAACATCTGAAATTACTAATGATTTGCAGTACGTAGACTATGCGAATTGGCAAAAGCAGTGGCTTGAATCTGAAGAAGCATCCGAACAAAAAGCATGGTGGTTGAATGCGCTGAAATATGACATTGAACCACTGGTATTACACAGTGACGTGTCTAGAGATCAAGCGGATACGCGAGGTAACCGACTCCACTTTGAACTGACAAGTGAGCAAGTTTCCAATATCACTGCTTTAGCTGCATCGCATAACACGACTCCTTTTAATGTCATGCTGACGTTGTGGCACCTGCTGATGCACAAGTATTCCGGTCAAGAGCAAGTACGTGTTGGTGTGCCAGTCGCGGGTCGAACACAGATTGAAACACAGACGATGCAAGGCTGCTTCATCAACAGTTTGGTTATTCCAGCACAATTTAGTGGAGAGCTGTCTTTCTCTGCTTTAGTGAATCAAGTGAAGTCATTCACTGAACAGGCACTGCAGCGACAAGACTTCCCATTTGAAATGTTGGTTGAATCACTGGGGATTACCGGAAATCTGCGGTACCACCCAGTGTTCCAAACCAGTTTCAACTTCCAGAGCTTTGATGAGCAATCATTGTTCGACTGGCAAGGACTTGATGTCGAGCCATTTGACCCGGGTGTTGTGAATGCTCAGCTCGAAATCGGTATGGACGTTCAACAGATGTCTGAGAGTAAATGGCATGGTTTCGTAAGCTATGTATCACCGATTTTCACACAAGATTTCGCACAAGCGTTACTTGATCATTGGCTATTGCTTTTAGATAGGGTCGCTACAAATAGTGATAAGTTAGTTAGCCAACTTCATTTGATCGATGAGAATGCAACACAGCAAAGTCGAGCGTTCAATAACACCTCCCTTGATTGGGGTAATTTCGTGACGCCGTCACAATCGATTCAACAGCAAGCTGAAGACACTCCAGATGCCGTCGCCTTATCTATGCAAGGTAAAACCCTTACATACAAACAATTTGATGAGCGTGTTAACCAACTCGCTAACTGGCTACGTGAGAGAGGGGTTACTAGTGAAACGCGTGTCGGTTTAGGGCTAGAGCGTTCGTTTGATTTAGTGGTTGGTTTGCATGCTATCACTCGTGCCGGTGGTGCTTATGTGCCATTGGACCCAAGTTATCCGGCAGAACGACTTCAGTATATATTGCAGTCGGCGAATATAGACTTGCTGCTTACGGATTCATGCTCAATGCACTTGTGGCCAGAAAGCGAGGGCTGCGAATATCTCGATTTAAGCCAGTTAGATACGTCAGCGCAGTCATCAATGCCTCCATTAGTGCAATGGCATCCAGAACAGGCGTTGTATGTGATCTTTACTTCTGGTTCAACGGGCCTGCCAAAAGGAGTGGTGAACACTCAAGCCGCATTACAAAACCGTTTGAATTGGATGCAACAAGAGTATGTACTCAATGAATCCGATTGTGTGTTACAGAAAACGCCATTTAGCTTTGATGTTTCGGTATGGGAGTTTTTCTGGCCATTGATGACTGGCGCACGCCTAGCGATCGCGCCGCCTGACGCTCATCGCCAATCAAGTGTCCTATCCGAGGTCATTCAACAAGAACAGGTCACAACACTCCACTTTGTACCGTCGATGTTGAACGCGTTCTCTGTAGAAACAGACATATCAGACTGTGTCTCTTTAAAACGCATTATCTGTAGTGGTGAAGCATTACCTGCCGACCTTGTTGGCCAAGTACTTAATAACGCTCCTGTTGAAGTGCACAATCTATACGGGCCTACTGAAGCGGCGATCGATGTGACGTATTGGCCGTGTGAGTTACCCGTGTCTAAGCGTATCCCGATAGGTTATGCGATCAGCAATACTCAGCTACATGTACTTGATGATAACTGGAACCCTGTACCGATTGGTGTTCCTGGTGAATTGTATTTAGCGGGTATTGGATTAGCGCGTGAATATCTTGCTCGCCCAGACCTTACCGCAGACCGATTCGTACCCAATCCGTTTGGAGCGTCAGGAAGCCGAATGTACCGAACGGGAGATCAGGTTATACAACTTGCTGATGGTCGATTGGAATATTTGGGTCGTTTGGATAACCAAGTCAAAATTCGCGGTCTACGCATTGAGTTAGAAGAAATCGAAAATGTGATTAATCAACTCGAATGGGTAGAGGAGTCAGCTGTGATCGCGTTTAAGCATCAAACTGGCGATCAATTGGTTGGCTATGTCATCGACTCCAATTGGGATCAAGACAAACAAGAACTCGTGAACAAACACCTTTCTGAACATCTCCCTGACTACATGGTGCCAACGATATTGATTGGGCTGAGTGAAATGCCACTTTCTCCAAATGGTAAGCGCGACAGAAAAGCTCTACCTGCACCGGAATGGCAATCAATCGAATACCGCGCTCCGGAGACGGAGTTGGAATTATGGTTTGCGAGTAATTGGGAAGAGGTTCTAGAAATCCCTCGAGTGGGTTTGGACGATAACTTCTTTGCTCTGGGTGGTCATTCACTATTAGCAACTCGAGTGGTCGCTAAAGCACATCAAGAGCTTGGTTTAGAGGTGGTACTGAAAGACTTTTTCGAGGCCAATAACCTGCAGGCGTTAACGGATAGCTTGCAAGCTCAATATCAAACACAAAATGAACATGAACAAGACGAATTCGATGCCATGGCAGCATTGATGGACGAACTGGAGCTGCTATGAACGACCCAATAGACAAGAACAATCTACAAACAAAGAGTCAGTCAAAAGCGACGACTCAACCCAAGGCCACTAACCAAGGACAAATCGATAAACACGCGTTAGCAAAACGTTTTTTACAACTGGGAAAACCAGAGCAAATCAAGTTTATCGAACTGCTGAGTAACAAAGGTTTAGATTTCGAAAAACTACCTATTGTTGCGGTTGGTTCTGAACAGCAAGTCTCGCTGTCTCCGGCACAACAACGTTTGTGGGATATTTATCGTCTAGACAAAGGTAACAGTGCCTACCATATGTCGGGGACGTTCAAAGTTAATGGTGATTTGGATATTGACCGATTAACCCAGCTCGTCAACCAAGTCTTAGAACGCCATGATGTGCTGAGAACACGCTTTATTACCAGTGCCACGGAGCAAGTTATTCAGTTTGTCGACAAAGCGGCGGTGATGCATCCGGTTGGTGTTGATGCTCAAAGTTGGAATCAAGAGCAAATTCAAGACGCAGAGCAGGAGTTTATTGGCAAATCGTTTGAGCTTGAGACTGAACTGCCAATTCGTATGCAATGTTTACGAACCGGTGATCATTCGTGGAAGCTACAGCTTGTCATGCATCATATCGTTTCTGATGGTTGGTCGATTGGCGTATTTTTAAATGAACTCGTTACGCTTTATCAACAAGGAAAATTGCCAGAGTTAGCGATTCAATATCGTGATTATTCTCATTGGCAAAGCGCGTTATTGGATGCGGGGAAAGGGCAGCAACATATTGAGTTTTGGAAGCGTGAGCTTTTACAAACAGATCAAAGCCCACTGTTCCCTTGGCATAGTGACGTTACACCAAATCAAAGACGCATTGCTGATTCGATCAGCTATGAACTCAATGAGTCGCAATCTGACAAACTAAAACAGATTGCGCGTCAGTTGTCGGTAACGACTTCGAGCTTATGGTTAGGGATATGGCAGGCTGCTTTAGCCAAGGTAACGTATCGCACAGATATATCGGTCGGCGTACCGATGGCGAATCGTACCCGCCACGAAGTGTCTAATCTGATAGGCTTTTTTGTGAATACAATGGTTATTCAGCAATCCATAACGCCTAACAGCTCTTTATCTGATGTGATTGAAGGAGCCCACAACAAAGTACTTGAGGCGCAAGAACATCAACTATTGCCATTCGATCAGTTAGTCAGTGCTTTCACGACTGAGCAAAACGACGGTGAGCCAAAGAATTACGAACGAAAAGCAGGACAAACTCCCTTGTTTCAAGTGCTTTTTAACCATCAAAGTTCGTTGGCTGATGAGATTCAATTAGATAGTCAACTTACATTGAAGGCTGAGCAACAAAACGGGGAATTTGCGTTATTCGATATTGCATTGGATATACGTGAGACAGAACGAAAAACATGTGTCGTGCTCACGTACTCAAAGGATCGAATCGATTCTGATGTGATGGTTGAGTTGAATGCTGTACTTGAACATCTAATCGGCAGTCTGGAGTCGCATGTAGATAACAGCCTAGCTCGAATCAATCACCTCACACGACATGATGCATCTGTTTTAGAAAAACTATCGCAACCAGAAGGCGAGTGGGAGTTTAAGTCGATTGTTGAACTTATTGGAGTTCAAGCCAAAGTGCGACCTGATGCCATCGCACTAAAGCATCATGACTTTGAGTTGAGCTACGTGCAATTGGATTCGGCGTCATCAGAATTGGCGTCCAAACTTGTCGCTAAAGGCGTAGTTCGAGATCAAGCGATCGGTGTGCTGTTCGAGAGAGGCGTCGAAATGATTGTCTCTATGGTTGCAGTCATGAAGGCGGGCGGGGCATTTCTACCACTAGACCCTGATTATCCAACTGAGCGTCTTGCATATATGGTTCAAGATTCTAAGGCTGGGTTTGTGATTACGCAGCAAAGCTTAGAGCAACGTTGGCAAAACATTCAATCTGAGTTTGACGTTTCATCACCGCAAGTAAGTTCTTTAGTTTATCGTCTGCAAGACTTATCTCAATCTTTAGATAACGGACAATGTTTACCAACTGAATTAATGCCAACGATACTCCCTGAGCAATTGGCATACATCATTTATACCTCCGGTTCGACAGGTAAACCGAAAGGCGTGGCAGTCAACCACAATGGGTTATCTATGCATGTTCAAACCATTGGTAAGCAATATGGTATGACCCCAGAAGACGTTGAGCTTCACTTTGCATCGATTAGCTTTGATGGTGCCGTTGAGCGTTGGACTGTGCCGTTAGCGTTTGGTAGCAAGCTTGTGATCCGAGATCAAGAGTTGTGGAGTGCTGAGAAAACCTGCGAGGTACTGTGCAATGAAAAGATTACTATTGCCTGTTTCCCGCCGAGTTACGTGGGTCCGTTGCTTGATTGGATAGAATATCAACAACCATCTATCAGTGTTCGCTCCTGGACTCTTGGTGGTGAAGCTTTTACCGCTGAAACCTATCAACGTTTGCAAAAGGTTGTGAATCCTCCTCGTATTATCAATGGTTATGGACCGACAGAAACGGTTGTCACACCGATGATTTGGCGAGCATACCCTCAAGATAAATTGGATAGTGCGTATGCTCCGATTGGTCAGCCTGTCGGCGAACGTCGTTTGTACATATTGGATTCGCAGCTCAATAAGGTCGCATTTGGCGCCGTTGGGGAGTTGTATATCGGTGGTGAGGTTGGGTTGGCTCGTGGGTATTTAGACCAACCAGACTTAACTTCTGAGCGGTTTATGCCTGACCCGTTTAATCTCGATGATACGAGCAATAGACATAGCAACAACCAACGAGCAGGTCAGCGTATGTATCGAACTGGTGATCTGGTTCGGTGGAGCCGCGATGGCGTGATGGAATACATAGGCCGTGTAGACCAACAGGTTAAGATAAGAGGATTTCGCGTTGAGCTAGGAGAGATTGAAAGTCGCCTCCAATCCATCTCTAAGGTTGAGCATTGCGTTGTTGCAGTGGAAGAGGTAGGCCAACATAAGCAGTTGTTTGGTTATTTGCAGAGTAGTGAGCCAGAGCGTTTTGATCTTGATGATATTCTCGAAGTGCTTTCACGAGAGTTACCCGATTACATGGTTCCAAACCAATTAATGCTCTTGGACAAATTGCCTTTAACACCTGCTGGTAAAGTTGATAGAGCCTCGCTCCCCGCGATGGATGAGAATATTCAATCGGTCGCGACAGTTGTGTTACCTAAAACCGAACAAGAGGCGTTGCTCGTAGATATATGGCAGCAGCTACTAGGCATCGATCAAGTGAGCTGTGCGGATAACTTCTTTGCATTGGGAGGTGATTCGATACTTTGCTTACAAATGGTGAGTAAAGTACGTGTTGCGGGCTACAACTTAACACCACAACAAGTCTTTGAAGGCAAAACGTTGTCTGACCTAGCCGAAGCGTTGGATATCCATAAGGCCGCAACAGAGCGTGTTTTGACCGAAGAAGCGTTTGGCTTAATGCCAATCCAGGCGCATTTCTTTGCTCAAGAGTTTCCTGAGCCTGATCATTGGAATCAGCATATCTGTGTTGAGCTTAAACAAGACATGAATACCGACTATTTGGAGTTGGCGATTCAAGCGTTGGTTAAACAACACCCAAGTCTGAGGCTCGCTTTTAAACAACATCAAGGTCGTTGGAAACAACAGTATCAACCTTATCAAGAGCGCCAATACCTTTGGATAAGTTCGGTGAGCTCTGAAGACGCATTTTCGGCATTTGCTCAAGAGATTCATCAAAGCATGGATATCGATACTGGTCGATTAATTCAGGCCGGTTACGCGCAATGTTCAGAATCCCCAAATCGCTTGATGATAGCTATTCACCACTTAGCAGTGGATGGTGTGTCTTGGCGAATTCTGTTAGATGACCTTTGGAAGGCGTATCAACAACAAGTTGCGGGGCAAGCTATCCAGTTAATGCCGAATTCGAGTGAAATCGATGAAACCCTCCGTCAGGTTGAACAATGGTCGACTACTGAACAGGGAGAATTGATGCAATACACTTGGCATGATTTGGTCCAGAAATCGTCAAATTCAGTCAAGATTAATCAAGAGCTCCCTCCTGCGCTTTATCAAGATAAAGAGGTTTACAAAACTGAACTATCGAATGACTTCACTCAAACGTTGTTGCGTGTTTCAAACACCAAGCACGGAGATATCCAAAGCGTGTTGATTGCTGCATTAGTGTCAGTATTAACGAGTGAAGCGCAACCTGAGGTTCCTCTGTACTTAGAGGGACATGGTCGAGAAGCCTCTGTTTTTTCTAGCGTGGATCTATCAAGAATGGTGGGTTGGACGACCAGTTTGTACCCAATGATTGGGCATTTCCAACCTGATATTCTAGGTGTGCTCAACCAAACTCATGACTATTTAGAGAGCGTTAAGCAAGATGGCGGCATTGGCTATGGCGTTAGGTATTTAAACAAAGAGACTAATGATAGTTATCGCGCAAGTGCAACGTTTAACTATCTCGGCCAGTACTCAAGTGATGGGTTCGCACACTGGTGTACACCTGTAGAAGACGGAAGCCTACCTCAATCCGGCTTAAATCAGATGCTGACGCCACTTGTCGTCAATGCTCAGATTGTGTCTGGACAGTTAAGCTTGTCATGGGAGTTTGCGAAAACACACTATTCATTAGCAGAAATCGAGCACATAGCAGAACAGTATGTTGTGCGTTTAACGGCGCTTGTCAATGCTATGAAACAAGGAGCGAAAGTAGCAAAGAGTAATCAGTGCATAGCCAACCTGCGATTGGTAGACAAACTCAATAATACAGCGTGCGAGATTGAACCTGTTTTCTGTATTCACCCTGTGACAGGGCGTGTGACGGGTTACCAGAGACTCGCACAAGCACTGGAAGGAGATAGAAGTGTATTTGGCATAAAGTCACAGAGCTTTGTATCAGAGAGCGTATTTGATTCCTCGTTTAATGATATGGCCGACACCTACTACCAAACGATCAAACAGCTCCAGCCTCATGGCCCTTATCGATTAGTTGGATGGTCATTGGGCGGGGCACTCGCTCAGGAAATCTCACTACGTTTAGAGAGAAATGGGGACGATATTGCATTCGTCGGGTTACTTGATTGCTATGTGCCAGGTACTGAAATTGCTGAAGATCAGTGGGACTCATCAACCTCAAAAACCAAACTCATGGAACATATTTCATTACTGCTCGGTTCAATTACTGAAGCTCAAGGGCAGCGATGTTTAGAGTTGCTCGATTCCGTATCTCCTCCAAGGTGGCCAGAAGTCTTTAATATATGGTTAGCGGAAAATAACTTCGACCGCTACATGGCGGACAATGCAAAACAGATGCTCTATAGCTGGGCAGTGGAACAACACATGCGTGCTTTGTGCCGCGGGTATCAATTACCGAGCATAAAAACCCAGTTGCATTGTTGGTGGGCAGGGCAACCAAATGGGCGTTCAGAGCTGTTATCAAAAGGGTTGAATAAGCATAACAAGCTTCAGTATTCCTCTGTTATAGGTACGGATCATTTAGGGATCGTACAGAACAATACAGTAATCAAAGACTTATACAGACATTTGTATTGTGAATAATTTTATAAATATCTATTGCTGTAATGTTTCATTTTGAAAATTACGTGGTACACTTCGTTAAATTATTAATCGCAATGATAACCATTATCGTTATTGTTTGTGTTTTTATTACAATTGGTTCATAGCCGTATTGAAGGAGAATTATATGAATCGGCACTTTATGCGTACCCCAACAGCTCTTGCGGTCGCTTTAGTCATATCGTCAGGAATGGTTCAGGCCAACGAAGATGAAACCGTTGTTGTTATTGGTCAGCAGCTAGAAGACAGTTCAGTAGGTCCAGATTTTAGTTACGTGGGATTAAGCAGTCGCACAGCAACCAAAACTGACGTTGCGATAGGTGAGACACCGCGCGCTATTTCGATTGTGACTCGCGAACAAATGGACGACCGAGCGTCAATCAGTATTGCCGATGCATTGCAGTACACACCAAGTATTCAAGCGAACTACTTTGGTGAAGACAACAAGCAAGATTGGTTTGTTATCCGTGGCTTTAAGCAAGCAAACAGTGGCTTGTATCAAGACGGAACGCGTTTGTACTCATCTGGCTTCTACAGCTGGCAAATCGACCCGTTTGGACTGGAGAGAGTAGAAATCTTACGTGGTCCAGGTTCTGCATTATACGGCCAAACTCCACCAGGTGGTGTAATCAACGTTGTGAGCAAGCGTCCGCAATTTGACGGTGGTTCTGGTCAATTTGCTATTGAATACGGTACTGATGATCGCAAGCAGATTAGCTTAGATGTGAACTCTGAAGTTAACGATAAAATGGCGTTTCGCCTGCAGGCACTTGGGCGTAAAAATGGCAGCCGTGTCGATGGTGTAGAAGCTGAACGCATTTTTATCGCTCCTTCTCTGGCTTATAAATTCACAGACGACACAAAAATCACACTACTAACCAGCTACCAGAAAGATGATTCTGATCCGTACCTACAGTTTTTACCAATGGAAGGAACGTTAACCTCGAATCCGAATGGCAAAATCAGTGATAGCACTGCAGTAGGCAATACAGATTGGGAAACGTTCGAGCGTGAACAACTGTCAGTAGGTTATGAATTTGAACATCATTTCAATGACAGCACTTACTTCATGCAGAACACGCGTTACAGCAAGATGGACATTAACCTTCGTCAAATGTATTCCCTTGGTTATGCAAAAGATAATCGGTTAGGAGCATATGACCCTACGGACAGTCAGATTCTACGTGGGGCATCAACGGAAGAAGGTACATCGGACGCATTCAACATTGATAACCGAGTTGTACATACCTTTAAAACCGGGGTTGTAGAGCATACGTTATTGGCTGGTATTGATTACCAAAACATCGATATTGATAGTAAAGATTATGCTGCAGATCCATTTGTTGCAGATGGCAATAGTTCGATTGGCATTCCAGTGCCCGGAGTGGGCTTAGTTCCAATCGCTAATCCATTGTTTGATGTGTTCAACCCATCATATAGCAATAACGTTACTCTGCTTGATTCAACCTTTAGTGTTGTTGATGAATCTGACCGCCAAACGACCAAGACCAAAAACAATCAGCTTGGCTTGTATCTACAAGATCAGATGATGATTGCTGACAAATGGGCTGTTCAGATTGGTGTTCGTTACGATGATTCTCAAAACAAGACTCACAACACCACGACAGGCAAGAAAACTAAGGTTGATAACGAAGAATGGACAACCAACTTAGGTGTTGCTTACCTAATGGATAATGGCTTTACGCCATACGTTAGTTACGCACAGTCGTTCAATCCTATTATTGAACTTGACGTAAATGGCGAACCGGCTAAACCAGAACGCGGCGAACAGTATGAAGTGGGTTTGAAATACCAACCGCGTAGCTTTGAAGGCTACTTCAACATAGCGGCATTTGAAGTCTCGAAAGAAAACCTAGCACGCACTGTTAATAGCCAGCTAACGCAAATTGGTGAAGTTCGTAACCGTGGTCTTGAATTAGAGGCGGTGGCTAACGTAACCGAAGAGCTAACGTTAATCGGTAACGTGTCATTCATTGATTCTGAAATTACTGAAGATGCAAACAGCAGTTATGTGGGTAACACTCCGTCACAAATTGCTGATCAACTGGCTTCGGCTTGGGCAAACTACCGTTTCTTGAGTGGTCCACTTGATGGCCTAACCGTTGGTGCGGGTGCACGTTACGTTGGTGATTCATACGCTGATAATACCGAGACTAACGTTGTTCCTTCATACACATTGTTTGACGCAACATTGAGTTACCGAATCGAAGATTACAAGTTCCAAGTTGCAGCGAAGAACTTAGCAGACAAAGAGTACGTGGCTACGTGTGACTTCTATTGCTTCTACGGCGATCGCCGTAATGTGATTGCGAGCGTAACTTATGACTGGTAACCACCAGCCTTTGAACACTCTGCCCGATGGGCAGAGTGTTTCTTTAAGTGAGGCACAAGACAGTTACTGCGTGGAAGTAAGCTCAGGTGTGATTGAAGTTGTGCGTGAAACAAACCAGTTTTGGCGTTTAACTCAAATGACAGCGCTTAATGCGGAGCAACTTTCTGCCTTTGCCATCCTGTTCTCTGCTAACCCTGAGATTCGAACGATTGAGCTCGGACAGTTTAGAAGCGAAGTGCTGGATTCTTTGTGTTTTGAAACTGCCGAAGGTTTAAAGGTACTTTGGCGTGAAGCCGTTATGCAAACACCTGATCTTTGGCTTAAAAATAGGAATCATAATCTTTATCCGCACAAGCAAGTCCTCGACGCTGCAGGGTATCACCCAGCCAGACCAAAGCCCTTATTGGGTGAGTTGTATCGCCGTTATATTCCCGATCTTAACGCCGTTCTCACTCTAGAAGGCTTAGATGTCGACAAACACTTAACCTTCTTCAATAAGTGGCAAAACAACCAGCGTGTCGCGAATTTCTGGGAGCAAACTGGCTCACTGGAAGAGCACAGGAAGTACTTAGAAGAATCAGTTAAAAACAATAAGAATCAGCTTCTTATTGTGTGCTTAGACAACCAGCCTTTCGCTTATATCGAAGTGTACTGGACCAAAGAAGACCGAATCGCACCTTATTACGCGGCGGGGGATTATGACCGAGGTATCCATATGTTGGTCGGTGAAGAATCCCACCGTGGTGCACATAAAGTTGCTGCTTGGTTGCCTTCTGTTTGCCACTTCATCTACCTATCAGATCCTCGTACAGAAAAGATTGTTAGCGAGCCAAGAGCCGATAACGACAAGATGATCGGATATCTGCAGAAGTATGGATTTGCCAAAGTAAAAGAATTTGAATTTCCGCATAAACGTGCGGCTTTAATGTGTCAGTTGAAAGACAGCTTTTTCAGTAACGAGTTCTAATAATGAAGCGGTAAGTACTGGTAAAGGGAGTCGGAATAGGGGCCTTGTACCCAACAATTATCATGAGGTTATACATGACGAAACAAATTAAGGAATATGATGTTCTCGGAGTAGGTTTTGGCCCTGCTAATTTATCGATAGCCATTGCGTTAGAAGAACAAGCTAAAGACAAAGGCTTAAGTTATTGCTTCTTAGAGCAAAAACCTGATTTTGAATGGCACGGCGGCATGTTGCTTGATGGAACAAGAATGCAGATCTCTTGTTTGAAAGATCTGGTGACGCTACGAAACCCAACAAGCCCATACTCGTTCGTAAACTATTTGCACACCAAAGACAGGCTCAACGCTTTCATCAACCTAGGCAGCATGAACCCTTCCCGTGTTGAGTTTAACGACTACCTGACTTGGGTTGCTAATCAATTCTCAGAACGCGTAAATTACGGCCAGCGAGTCATTGATATTGAAGCGATTGAAGAAAACGGTCATAGCTCAAAAGTAAAAGTTACCTCTACCGATATACACGGTAATCAGACGGTTCGAATCGCTAAGAACCTTATTGTTGGTATGGGAGGAATGCCGAAGCTACCGAAACAGTTTGAAGGCCATGATAATGAACAAATTATCCATTCTTCAAAATACAAAGCATGGCGCGAGACCTTTAAAGGAAATTCAGATCCTAAAATCGCGATAGTTGGAGCAGGGCAGAGCGCGGCAGAAATATTCGTTGATCTAACAAACCGTTATGCGGATGGCGAGATACATATGGTCAACCGTCGCTTCGCATTACACCCTGCTGATGACAGTCCGTTCGTTAATGAGGTGTTCGATCCTGATTTCACTGACCACATGTATGAAAGCACGCAAGAGCAGCGCGATCATATTCTTTCTCGTTTTAGTGCAACCAACTACTCGGTAGTCGATACAGAAGAGCTCAATGCAATATATGAGTTACTCTATTTGCAAAAAGTAACGGGAGAAGGCAAGCATCAGCATCTACGTTGCCATGACATTCAAGAGGTTGCGCAGAAGGATGACAAAGTCGCATTGCGCTTGAATGACACGATCAACAAAGCACAGGCATGGAATGAATATGATGCCATCATTCTTGCCACTGGTTATCGATACGATGAGTTCAACCAAATGCTGAGCTCAATTGAACCTCTGATTGATAGTAAATCGGTAGGGCGTTCATACCAATTAGACATGAAGCCAAGCTGTGACGTTAAAATCTTCCTACAGGGTTGTTGTGAATCTTCTCACGGCCTAAGTGACACGCTTCTTTCAGTGTTGGCTGTTCGTTCTAAAGAAATTGTGGATGCTCTTCTATCTAATTCTAAGCAAACGGTTGAGACTGAAAAAGCGTAATTAACATATCTACATACTACATACTACATACTACTTAGCGCCGAGCCCTTGAGTTTGGCGCTAATTTTCTAGATACTTAGATAGCTCGCCTATTTTCATATTTCTTCGCTACCTTTCTCTTATTCATACCAATAATATTTTTCCTTTAGTCATCGCTATTCTCAGCTCGACACTCGCTTCTCTTACTGCGGGGTTTATCTTGGGTTCAAACAGAGCAACTATCGCCGATAAATCAAACAACTAGACGCTGATTAAAACTATCAATACGATTTATTACAGCAGTTGTTGAGCACAAAGCCTATATTGACTAGAATGACGCACTTTTTTTATTTACGTACATTCAGGTAATGAACATGAGCGATACTAATTCAAGACCAGCTTTACCAGATCATCTTGCAGGCAACCCACGCAGCCCACACCACGTGGCTGAGTGTTTCGAATACCCAATCGGCATTCGTCTAAATGGTAAAGAGCGTACTGATGTTGAAGAATACTGCATCAGCGAAGGTTGGGTTAAGATCCCTTCACCTAAAGCGCTAGATCGTCGCGGTCAGCCAATGCTTATTACTCTTAAAGGCACTGTAGAAGCTTACTACATCGAAGACTAATTGATGTCGTAATAGCTAAAGCCTATTTATTGAAGGGTCTAGAGAAGTCTAGACCCTTTTTGTTTTTATCGTGTTCAGCGATTTTTACTCACCACGCAATACCGGCGCCAATTGAAAACTCCAAATCTTCTCCTTCAGCCTTATCGAAACCCGCTGTAACCACAAAGCCACTGTCCATGATATAGGTCGCGTCCAAACCACCAACTTGTTTGGTTGAGCTATCGGAGAACTCGCGGTTCTCTAGCGTTACGTCTGTATGTGTGCGCTTGATGCCGTAACCGGGTGTGATGTACAAATTTTCTGTGATACCAATCGGTGCGTGAAACTGATATTCGTTGTCACGTTGTTTGTATTCATAAGAATCATCGTCTTCGTTATAAGCAGAGCGTGTAAATTCAACACCGTAGCCTATCGTTCCCGGACCTCGATATTTGATATATGAAGCAGACCAATCTCTCCAACCTCGCTCAGCCGATAGCCCGAATGTAATAGCCGTTTCTTCTTGCGTTTGTTCATAGGCTTGAACGTGTGAAGTGCCGAAGATTAGGGTTGTGGCAAGAATAAGAAAGGGGAGTTTGCTACTGGTCATTGGATCGCTCGCTTATGTATACAAATATCGACGCTTCTCGTGGAGATATAGCGCCATTAAATGAGTAACTTAGTCGGGGTCGTCCTTGAGCTTTTTGTTATGTATTCCTTCGTGTTGGTTTCGAATAGCACTCTCGATGTTGAGAGTGTTATTCGATAGGGGGCTAGTTATTAAAAGCGCGTTGTACACTATTTCAAAGTGCGTAATTTATTCACCTGCATCTTTGTTCGTACTTTCGTTACTTCGGCATGCGAAGGCAGTTTGTCTTTTACTTTGTTCTTGATGTCAGACATAGGAACAAAGTTCCACTGACCGTCGTGATACTTAACGACGAATGTTTGACGATTAATCTCTTCTCGGAATACCCAAACACCATCGTCTAAGCGTTTAAAGTCGCCAACCACGTTTCCGTCGGTGCCTGTCACCGTCCAAAAAGTGTGTTCTTGTTGTCGATAAGCGACGGAATCTTTTTGTCCCGAGATAAGCTTATCGCCAGAAGTTACCGTAACGTAACCATCGCGAATGATGATTTCACCAACACGTTGATCGTCTGAATAGATGCTGTAGAGAGTGTGCTCATCACTCACTTGTTCCTTAACGGCCACAATTTCAGCATCACCGTTGTCTTTGTTGAAGAAAGGAATGTCTCCAAGGTCTGGGACATAAACAAATCCTAAATCAGCTTGTGCGATTTTGTCTTCTAGAGTAGGAGCGTCATGCCCATAGTTCGGATCTGGATTGTCGTAATCGCCATCTTCGTCTGAGTCATCCAGTCCAAAACCTGGGTCGACATTTTCAAAACCGTAATCCCCATCGAATTGCGGTTGTGCTTGGTCTGAGTTTCCACCTGATGAGCAACCCGCTAGAACGGCAGTAAGTACAAGAGCGATAAGTGATTTGTTCATGATATTTCCTATCGTTGGGTTTATTCGTAAACACTTGATGCGCAGAAATGATTCTCGTGGGAGTAAGCCACTTATGTTCCTTATCACGGACACTCAATGTGACTAGCACTGCTGCATCGCTTGAGGTTGTACGATACGCAATCCAAAGTGTTCAATAAATAAACTGATCAATAGGTTTAACATCACGAATGGTTATGTGTTTATTTCGTAAAAGAACGATTATGGAGATGAATTCTTAAGTTAAAGGGAGGGTGAATGGAGTTTTTTCTCTGATTCGTTCTAAAAAACGCCTTTCCGAATATGCATTAGCAAGAATAACGCAATTAACTTTGATTGCTTTGTGTTCGATTGCTCATTTTTGTCTATTTTTCACTCTGTTATTGGTTGGTTAAATAATATTCATGCAGTCGAAAATATGAAGCGTAGTCTAATTAAATGAAACTAATTTGCTGTATTTAAACAAATTAATTGTTAATGGCTATCTCTGTCACAGAAATTAATCCTGAAGCACATACAATTCCTCCTGTTTTCGAATGAGCGTAAATTTTTTTCGTTCGAGCATTTTATTCTTCCTTCGCCCAATAATATGAGGTTCCTATGTTTGGAATATTCAAACCTATGGCGCATATCGATCGCTTATCATCAGATAAAGTCGATAGCACCTACACACGATTACGATGGCAGCTGTTTCTTGGTATTTTTGTCGGCTACGCAGGCTATTACTTAGTTCGTAAAAACTTCAGTTTGGCCATGCCTTACCTTATCGAACAGGGATTCAGTCGAGGTGAGCTAGGGGTTGCATTAGCAGCTGTTTCTATTGCTTACGGTTTATCTAAGTTCTTAATGGGTAGCGTTTCTGACCGTTCTAACCCTCGTTACTTCCTCAGTGGCGGCTTATTAATGTCGGCGCTTGTGATGTTCTGCTTTGGTTTCATGCCTTGGGCAACGGGCAGCATTACCGCGATGTTTATCCTTCTGTTCTTGAATGGTTGGTTCCAAGGTATGGGCTGGCCAGCGTGTGGACGAACCATGGTGCACTGGTGGTCGCGTAAAGAGCGTGGCGAGATAGTGTCAGTATGGAACGTTGCTCACAACGTGGGTGGCGGATTGATTGGGCCTATGTTCCTGTTGGGTCTATGGGCTTTCAATGACGATTGGCGAACCGCTTTTTATGTTCCTGCATTTTTTGCCACTCTCGTTGCTATTTTTGTTTGGTTCACAGTAAGAGATACGCCTCAGTCTTGTGGTCTACCTCCAATTGAAGAACACAAAAACGACTATCCAGATGATTACGATAAGTCTCACGAAACTGAGATGACAGCAAAAGAGATCTTCTTTAAGTATGTCTTCAATAACAAACTGTTGTGGTCAATCGCTATCGCGAACGCGTTCGTTTACCTGATTCGTTATGGTGTACTTGACTGGGCGCCTGTTTATCTAAAAGAAGCGAAAGACTTCTCTGTAGATAAATCATCTTGGGCTTACTTCTTATACGAGTGGGCAGGTATTCCGGGGACGTTATTGTGTGGTTGGATCTCAGATAAGCTATTCAAAGGCCGTCGTGCGCCTGCAGGTATCTTGTTCATGGTACTGGTTACTATCGCAGTATTGGTTTACTGGTTTAACCCAGCAGGTAACCCAACGGTTGATATGTTGGCTCTTATTGCGATTGGTTTCCTAATCTACGGCCCTGTAATGCTAATCGGCTTATACGCACTTGAGCTTGCTCCTAAAAAAGCGGCGGGCACAGCGGCAGGCTTAACGGGACTCTTCGGTTATTTAGGTGGTGCGGTTGCAGCAAACGCAGTATTAGGCTTCATGGTTGACCATTACGGCTGGGATGGTGGTTTCACAATCTTGGTTGGCGCTTGTATCGCCTCGATCATCTGTCTGGTGTACGCATTTATTGGTGAACGTAAGCACCATAAAGAAAAAAGCCTTGAGCGCGAGAAAGAAGCCATAGCTTAATCACTCGTTAACTTGATCGTTTGTTAAGTGAGTTTTAGCAAACACAACCATACTAATAAATGACAGAGGCAGGCATAACCTGCCTCTTTGTTATCAAGGAATATAACAATGAAAACAACGTCACTGTCTCTTACTTTATTGGCGCTGAGCTTATCGGCGAATGCACTAGCTGATCCTTTAGTTATTGCTCACCGAGGTGCATCTGGCTACCTACCTGAGCATACATTGCCAGCAAAAGCGCTTGCGTATGCAATGAAACCGGATTACATCGAACAAGATGTCGTGATGACCAAAGACGACCAATTGGTAGTACTTCACGACCATTATCTAGATCGCGTTACCGATGCTGCAGACCGCTTTCCAGATCGTGCACGTGACGATGGTCGTTACTACGCGATAGATTTTACGCTTGCTGAGATTAAATCACTAAAGGTAACTGAAGGCTTTAACCTTGATGAGCAAGGTAACAGAGTGGCAGGGTATCCAACTCGCTTCCCAATGTGGCAGTCTGATTTCCGCGTACCAACGTTTGCAGAAGAAATCGAAATGATCCAAGGGTTGAATAAGATTCTTGGTTACGATGTAGGTATCTACCCAGAAATCAAGGCACCTTGGTTCCATCTCCATGAAGGCAAAGACATCTCTAAAGCGGTACTGGCGACCTTGCATCAATACGGTTACTTAACAAAAGAAGATAAGGTCTATTTGCAGTGTTTTGACGCTAACGAACTTCAACGCATCAACGCATCAACGATGAGCTTATGCCAGCAATGGAAATGGACTTGAAACTCGTTCAGCTCATGGCTTACACCGATTGGAATGAAACCATGACTTATAAGGGCGATAAGGCGACACCTTACAGTTACGATTGGATGTTTGAGAAAGGCGGCATGGCAAAAGTAGCAACTTATGCTGATGGTATTGGCCCGTGGAAACCTATGCTGGTGTACGACGCATCGACCAAAGACAACATCATCATTAAACCATTGATGAAATCTGCCAAAGAGTCTGGCTTAGACGTTCACCCATATACGTTCCGTGCTGACCCAGGTCGAATTCCGGGCTATGCCGATAATTTCGATGGCATGTTGGATGTGTTTTACAACCAAGTGAAAGTCGACGGCGTGTTTACCGACTTCCCAGACAAAGCGGTAGAGTTCCTTAACCGTTAAGCTATTCAATAGCTACAAAACACTCGCTACGAAGAGCTAAAAGCAAAGTTCAAAGCTGCTTTTAGCTCTTTCTTTTCAGCCCCGTGACAACTCAAATCCCCATTTTGACATTCCTCAGGTTTACACCGATCTCGCTCCTTGATAGGTTACCAACATCACAGTCAGTCGTTTGCCTAAAGGCATGTACTTACTGAACCTTATATTGAAATTGGAACCATCATGGAAGAAAGAAGCCAAGCTTATCTCGATAGCTACCTAAACTCATTACCGGAAGAAATAGCAAAGAAGCACACCTCATTCAGTGCAGACTATTTCTGCGGAGACGAATACAACGCCAATTTGTGCGCACAACTCATATTGAAAGGCGAAAAGCAGGCGTCTTGCAGCCTTGAATATTGGTACAGCCATGAAGATGAAGTGATGCCTGTTGTAGGCCACTTACAAGTTGTTACCGATTGGGACGGCAAGCCTATCTGTATTGTTGAAATCACGTCTGTTTCCTTATGTCCATATAATGAAGTGACCGCTGAATTTGCTGCCGCAGAAGGTGAGGGTGACAAAACTCTAGTATGGTGGAGGGAAGCGCATTGGAACTTCTTCTCACGTGAATGTGAAGAACTCAAGATTACACCAAGTGAAGACATGATGTTGGTACTTGAGCGTTTCAAAGTGGTTCATCAATAAGAGTAGGTAAAAAGTGCCCATTGGTTTAATTGAATCTTAAGCCGTGGCACTTTGACCTCGAAAAGCAGTCAAGCAATACAACAAGGAGTGTGTAGTGAAAATTGCAATATTGGATGATTATCAGGACGCAGTAAAAAGCCTTGCGTGCTACAGCAAGTTAGAACAGCACGAGGTTGAAGTATTCACGAAACTTACCTTGAAGACGAACTTGCGCTGAAGTTACACGATTTTGAAGCTCTCGTGCTCATCCGAGAACGTACTGAAATCACCGAGTCGTTACTATCCAAATTACCCAATCTCAAGTTAATCAGCCAAACAGGTAAAGTCAGTAATCATATCGACCCACAATTGTGTGAACGCTTCGGTGTGAAAGTGCTGGAAGGGCGCGGTTCACCTGTTGCACCTTCTGAGCTGTGTTGGGCGTTGATAATGGCTGCATCTCGTCATATTCCTACTTACGCTTCAAACCTCAAACCTCAAACCTCAAACAGAACAAATGGCAAGATTCAGGCTCACTTGGCTTAGGCAGGACATTAAAGGGCTTAAAGCTTGGCATTTGGGGTTATGGAAAGATCGGACGCTGCATCGCGCAATATGCCAAAGCATTCGGTATGAATGTGCTTGTGTGGGGAAGCCAAACCTCAAGAGACCAAGCACAGGCCGACGGATTTGAAGCGGCAGAAAACAAACACGCGTTTTTCAGTAATGTCGATGTACTTTCTTTGCACCTACGCTTGAATGACGCCACTAGAGGCTGCGTTACTGCTGAAGATCTTGGCTTAATGAAGCCAGACTCACTGTTTGTGAATATCAGCCGAGCGGAGTTGGTCGAGCCAAAAGCCTTGTTTAATGAACTCACCAAGGTAGCCAGCAAACGAGCGGCGATTGATGTTTTTGAAATTGAGCCCGCAACGTCAGAGAGTGAACCTCTGTTAGCCTTGTCAAACGTCACAGCGACACCGCATTTAGGCTACGTTGAACAAAATAGCTACGAACTCTACTTTGATATCGCTTTTGACAACATTCTGTCCTATCAAATGGATAGCATATCGAGCTAGAATCTGCCCAAAGAAAAAAGGTAGAGAAAGTATGAGCTTAACAATCAGACAAGTCACAGTAGATGATGCTCAGGGTATTATCGATGTATTAAACCCAATCATCATCGAAGGGCGTTTTACCATCTTAGATCAGACGTTTACGTTGGATGAAGAGAAAGGTTTTATTGAGTCGTTTCCCGAACGTGGCGTGTTCAGTGTTGCTGTTAATCCAACGACTAATCAATTGCTTGGTTTTCAAAACGTAGAGCCGTTTGCCTCTTATACAAAAGCTTTTGATCATGTGGGTATTATTGGAACTTATGTAGACGCAAACAGCCGTGGGCAAGGCGTTGCAAAACAGTTATTTGAACATACATTCGAGGTCGCAAAAGCCAAAGGCTACGAAAAGCTTTTTGCTTATGTTCTAGCCGATAACGAACGCGCATTAGCGGCTTATCTCAAACCGGGTTTTGAAACTGTCGGGATAGCAAAGAAACACGCCAAGATTGGCGGCCAGTACTATGATGAGATTCTTATCGAGAAGTTCTTATAAGTACGGCGAAACATTCGCAACATCATCGATGCAGGAGGCATGATGAACAAAGCTATAAAATCAACGGTTTCAGCCAAGCTAACCAAAACCGTCTTATTTGATTGGGGTAACACCTTAATGATCGACTTCCCAGACGCACAAGGGAAAATGTGTGACTGGGAAACCGTACAAGAAGTGAGTGGGGCACAAACCTTACTCGCTCAATTGTCGAAGCATCACAACATCTATATTGCGACTAATGCGGCCGATTCCAGTGAAGGTGACATCATTCGTGCATTTGAACGCGTCGGATTGTCCCAATACATTGATGGTTACTTCTGTAAGGCGAGTATTGGTTTATCTAAATACGATTCTGGTTTCTATCCTGCCATTATTACCGAACTCGATATCGAACCCCAAGATCTCACTATGATTGGCGATACTCTCGAAAAAGACATTTATCCTGCGTTAGAAGCTGGCTTGCAAGTGGTTTGGCTGAACACTGAAGGCGCCATTGCAGATACACACTTACCTATTGTTGAGGTTCAAAACTTGACCCAACTATTGGAGTTTATCAATGAATGAGCATTCTGAGATCTGGCGTCAGTATTATCAAAAAGCCTTAGATAAACCCCATTCAAAAAGAACAGACTTCGCCATGAAGCTTAATGAGTCACTCTTAAACGTCGCGATTGATTGTGGTTGTGGTACGGGCAGTGATATCGATTTTTTAGAGCAGCAAGGTTACCAAGTGTACGGGTTTGATGTTAATCCTGACTCGATATCAATATGTCGAGACAGGTTTGGCGGTAAGCCTTTGGTCGAGATATCTCAAAGCGCATTTGAAGATTATGATTACCCAAAAGCAGGGCTTGTCATTACCAATTCGAGCCTATTTTTTGCAGAACCGACTCAGTTTGATGAGACGTGGCAACGAATCATCAATAGCATTGAAATTGGTGGTGTATTCGCAGGCGATTTCATGGGTGTCGACGATAGCTGGGCTCATGGTTATCGCACCTCAACAACGCCACTCACTAAAGCTAAAGTGTTGAGCTTGTTTGATGACTTCGAGGTTATACGTTTTCATGAGCGCGACGAACAAGCGCTAACCTCATTAGGTAAGATGAAGCACTGGCACACTTACTCTGTTATTGCCATTAAACGAAGTTCGACATCGTAATTTCGACCTAAAACTAGCCGTGCGTTGGTTTTGAAGCCAACCTCTCATTTGTAGTCTGTATAATGCTCTAAGCTAAGCCTAGATTTCGAATAGAAGGGCTAGGTTATGAGTATTGAACGTCATGGAATATCGGTTGGAATTGAACGTGTTAGCTGCGAAACCATCATCGTGTTCAAAGCGAAAGGAAAGCTGACGCACGACGATTATCAAGCAATGATACCAATCTTAAAAACAACAATAGAAGAGCTCGACTCTTCCACATTGAAGATTCTGGTCGATATCTCAACATTAACCGGTTGGGAGCTGCGCGCCGCGTGGGACGATTTCAAACTCGGATTAGAGCTCAACTCTAAAATCGACAAGATTGCGATTTACGGCGATAAAAGCTGGCAAGAACTCGCATCAAAAGTTGGAAGCTGGTTTGTGTCTGGCGATATTAAGTCATTTGAAGAATACGACTCTGCCATTGAGTGGTTGATTGACTAATTCATTCGCGGTTCAGTTGTTGTCGCTGGTGGTAAGCGGAAGGAACCACCTTGAAGGCTGTCGTCTATCCGTTCTCAAGGCCATTCCCTAAGCAATTCAATAGAATATGTTTATCGCTGCATGTAACATGCGCCTACCGCGACACGTTCGCGCTAACTAAAAGAATAAGCAAAATAACAAGGTCTAAGAACATGAATAAGGTAATTGATAAGCTCGCTTGGATATTCATTAAAGATGGCAAGCTATTGATGGTGAGATCAAAAGGCAAAGAACTGTTTTACTTACCGGGCGGCAAGCGTGAAGCCGGCGAAAGTGACGAGCAAGCATTGGTTCGTGAAATCAAAGAAGAGATTTCAGTCGATTTGGTACCTGATTCAATCAAATACGTTGAGACATTTACCGGCCAGGCCGATGGCAAAGCGGAAGGCGTATCGGTGCAATTGACTTGTTACGCTGCAGATTACACAGGTGAACTGTCTCCAGATGCTGAAATTGAAGAGCTCAAGTTTGTTGATGGCAACGACAGAGCGGTATGTTCATTAGCAGCACTGGTTGCGCTAGATTGGTTAGAAAAGAACCAGTACTTAGTTTAACGACAGAGCACGATCCTCAAAAGATCCCTATTATGAAAAGCTTGAAGGACGGCTATCTCTCATTAGAAGGTCGAGTTTTCTTTGAGCTTTTTTCGTATCTTGCAGATCCACCACCTCAATCATCTCGCACTCGTCCCTCACCATCTCATTGATTAGGCTAGGGTAGTGTCGGCAATCTTCTGGTCGGTCTAAGTAAATACTGCATGTGTATTTGGCTTGGGCATTCGTGTCTTTATTCGGAACTAGCTCTAGAAATGGGCAACGAGTTAGGCGTTCGCCAGATTCAGGATCAAACCAAATCTCACTACCGCGAACATATTCAAAGATGTCTGGGTTGAACAGCTCCCACAAATCAATCTCTTCTTGAGTTGCGGCAAGGTCACCATCGCCATATTTGATACAGCATTTTCCGCATTGATTACAATCTTTCATTCGTGGCTTCTTAGTTAACTTACTCTTCTAATATTATCACTGATACGATGCGGCACGTTGATTTAGTTGCTCAGAGCTCAAAAAGAGGGCGAGGAGCAAGCAATCATTCGCAAAGTGAACCGCCGAAGCACAGTAAACAGTGATACAATTTCTCTTCGTAAGTTATTAATGCAAAGGCTCCAAATGAGAACAATCTATACCACTGAAGGCGACATCAACGCAAAGAAACAGAAAGACGCTTATCCAAAACTGGCGTTATGTGAAAACTGCGTGCGTGATTATGTGGTGATTGAGCAAGGTGAGCGCACTTACAAGCCTTGTGCTAAATGTGGTACCGACGATTAATGCGCCTTGATAAATACCTTTGTAAAAGCACAGACCTCACTAAGCCAGAAGCCATTGAGAGAATCCATAATGGTGAGGTAAGTGTAAACGGTGAAGTGGTGCTTTATGAATCTACTCAGGTTCATGAAAGTAACACCATCCTGCTCAATGGCGACGTATTAACGCTACGCGCATTTCGTTACATCTTAATGCACAAGCCTGCAGGTACTATCTGTTCCAATATCGATGAAGTGTACCCATCGCTTTTCAATCATCTTGAGGTGGATAAAGCCTCTGAACTGCACATCGCAGGGCGGTTAGACGCCGATACTACAGGCTTAGTATTGATCACTGATGATGGACGTTGGTCTTTCAATATCACACTGCCAACTAAGTCGTGTAAAAAGGTGTATCGTGTGACATTGTCACGGGATATCAAAGACGATGTCGCAGATAAATTCAAAGCGGGGGTTCAGCTGCAAGGTGAGAAGAATCCCACGCGGCCCGCAGAACTAGAAGTGATAAGCCCCAAAGAAGTGCTACTGACCATCACAGAAGGTAAGTTCCATCAAGTTAAGCGAATGTTCGCTGCGGTTGGAAACCGAGTGGTAGGGCTGCACAGAGAGCAAATAGGCGATGTAAGTCTAGATGTTGAAGAAGGCCAGTGGCGTTATCTCACAGAAGATGAAGTTAGCTCTTTCAGCCAGTAACCTAAAACAAATTAAAACATAAAGCCTAGCGATACTTCTGGGCTTTAAAACAGAAGGAATTGTTTATCATGGAAAACCTCAAAGTCACAGAAATAAAGTCGTTCGTACCCGCGAAAGACTTCGACTTATCAAAGCGTTTTTATCAAAATCTCGGCTTTGAAATCATGTCTGAATTCCATGATATCGCTTATTTTCGTCACGGCGATTATGCATTCCTTTTACAAGATTTTTACGAACCTGCGCACTGTCACAATTACATGATGCACTTGCTGGTGGAAGACGTAAAAAGTTGGTATCAACACGTGCAAAACTCTAATGTAATGACGGAATTTGAAGTAACCGTTACTGAGGTTGTAGAGCAACCTTGGGGAATGCTTGAGTTTTGTATCACTGACCCAAGTGGCGTGCTATGGCGTGTTGCCGAGAACATCAGGCCACGTTAGCCCGTAAACTTGTTTTAAGGCCAGTGAAACGCTTCAAATTATCCATATATCGCTGAATTTATACCGCTCTCGGTAATTATCAAATAGGTTAAAACATGGATATAAAGGCTAAAATGCACAACCAAGACGTTTATTATTGTGATGACGTTGATCTGGTCGCCGAGCAAACACAATGCTTAGAAGTGCTTTACGATTTCAACCACACTCGCCCGAGCGAAGGCGACAAACGCCAACAAATCATGAAGCAACTGTTCGCAGAAGTAGGCGAGGGTTGTTACATCGAGCCACCACTTCATGCCAACTGGGGTCGTCACACTCATCTAGGCAATAACGTATACGTAAACTTCAACCTAACGCTTGTTGACGACACCGACGTATTCATCGGTGATAACGTAATGATTGCACCTAACGTTACTATCGCGACAGGCACACATCCCATCAGCCCAGAACTTAGGCTCAAAGCCGCGCAATTCAATGTTCCTGTTCGTATCGGCAACAATGTATGGCTTGGCGCACACACGGTCGTATTACCGGGCGTCACCATAGGTGAAAACTCGGTTATCGGCGCGGGCAGCATAGTCACCAAAGACATCCCAGCCAATGTGGTTGCCGTCGGTAACCCGTGCAAAGTGGTACGAGAAATCAATGAACGCGACCGAGAGTATTACCACAAAGATCGCCGCATTCCAGACGAGCTTAAGTAAGCCGTATTGACCAGATTCTCAATGTGGAAGTTTGGTCATACTAGACAGAAAGATTCTGCATTTTCACGAGTACCGACGCTAGCTGTGATATAAGTCGTTGTTATATAATGGCTAGATTGCATATGAGATGTGAGCGGTAGAAACTAGACAGAATTAATCTGCATTTAAATACAGAATTTTTCTGTCTAATTAGAGCTGTTAGTATTCTTATAAAGTTCAGAGGTAAATGTTGGACGAGTATTCAATTCATCTAAAGCGACAAGGCTTTGACTTGCTCGAAGATATTGGAAGTGGGCTTTCTGGTAAAACCAAGAAAGCCAAGCAAAGCTCCTTGGAAAGGTTCGTTGCCGTAAAGTTCTTCGATAGTGTATTTAATCGAAACAACTCCGAGCTAAAGAAAAAGTTTAAGAGGGAAGCGTTCATTCTTTCAGAGGCGCAACATCCAGCGATTCCGTATGTCATTACTCATGGTGAAGTTAAATGTGAGAATGATTCGGTTCCATACATCGTTATGGAGTATATCGATGGTACAAATTTGGAAGATTATGTCCAAAAGCACGGTGTAATTGAGCATCGACAGGTCATCACAATTGCAACTCAGGTTCTTGATGCTTTGTCACTTGTGCATGCAAAGGGAATCATTCATAGAGACATAAAGCCCTCAAACATCATGCTATCGTCAGCCGGTCACGCTTACCTGATTGATTTCTCAATTGGCTTTGCGCCTTCTGGAAACCCGAACTTTACAAGAGCAACAAGAACTGGAGACCACCTAGGCTCGGTGGAGTACATGTCTCCAGAGCAAAGCGTTGATATGAAAAACGTTGATAGCCGTTCTGACATTTACTCTTTGGGGCTAACACTCTGCAAATTGCTAACGGGCACACCAACGCTCAAAGCGTTAGACAAGCCAGAACTATCAGTTCCTTATGCTTTACGAAACTTAATAAATAAGGCTTCAGAGTATGACGCAAATAATCGCTATCAAAATGTCGATGACATTTTGAGGGAGTTAAAAAGCATTTCTGGCGCTGGGCATTTCGCAATAAACACGCCAAGCAAAGCACTTTGCTCGAATTTGAAATGTCCAGATGCGCAATGGTCACCAAATGGGTACTACAGGGGAGCTAATTTTACAGAAAACTGCATTGATATTCATTGTACTTCCTGTGGAGACAAACTCACCTATCAATGTTCGTGTGGGTACCCGATAGCCGAAACTCGTTTCTGTGGTGGCTGTGGTACTGAGCTATTCAAAGTACCGGAGTGTAGTAGTTGTGGCTCCTATCTAAAGAAACAAGATATGAGCAAAGATACGTCAAAAGGTTGCAGTAAGTGTCAAGCTAAACAAGTTCTACCACAACCTCAACAACCTATTTGGGGGCAGCCACAACAGCAACCTGCTGGTATGGACTTTGATGACGATATTCCGTTCTGAGGAACTGAATACTAACAATCTGTTTAAGAGTGATTCGCAACGCGTGGCATTTTTACTATGCGTTGGTTTTAGTGTTTAAGGTGGTATGCGGATGGATTGGTGTTGCGCTGCTCACACCTTAACGCGGCTACATGGATTCCCCCCAGGTTGTCAAACATCCGCTAAACTTATGTTGATGGGTTTTGGACTGCCGCTCTACATTCGGCCTACTTATCGACGATTCGCATACGTCGTGGCCCTGATGACTTTGCGCGACTGCGGTGCCTTATTCGTTAGATGACATCTAGTGTGTCCGCCGCATTAACAGGCTCTCCGCAAGTGGTCTTAACCTATCTCCATCATTAGCGTCTGCAATGACCCGGTGGGTTTAACTCTTTATGCTGCTTAAGTTTTTACTTAAGCAGCATAGTTTTCATATTCTGTTTGATTGTGTAAAAGCGACCATATAATCCGTGCGTTCTTCGCAGCAAGTGCCACTATCGCTCGGTTCATTCCTCTTCGTTCTAGAACGCCGCGACACCACTGACTTAACTTATCTTGCTTGTCGCCAAGATTGGCAATCACGGTCCTTGCTCCGTGAACTAATAGTGTTCGTAAGTATTTGTCGCCGTGTTTGGTTATCCGACCTAAGCGAGGCTTTCCTCCCGTCGAATATTGCTTTGGTACTAAGCCTAGCCAAGCAGAGAAATCGCGACTTCTATCAAATTGAGAGCCATTACCTATCGAAGCGAGTATCGCTGTTGCAGTTTGCGGCCCGATACCTCGAACCTTAATCACTCGTTGAACATTAGCGCTGACCTTAGCAAAAGAATCGAACACTTGCTCAGTCTCGGCGATACGTTGATTGAGTTCGTCAAGGTGGTGATAAGCATCGGCTATCACCGTTCTTGCGAGGTGTGGTAGTTCACTTTCTGCATCTTCGAGCATTAAGGGAACCTGTCTCATCAATGAAGAGCGACCAACAGGAATGATTAATCCGAATTCAGAGAGTAGGGCACGCATGCGATTCATAAGCGCGGTGCGTTCACGAACCCAATGCTCTCTCATTCTATGTACCGATAAGATGGCTTGTTGATCGGGGGATTTTATGGGCACAAAGCGAGTAGGTGGACGCTGAACAGCTTCGCAGATAGCTACTGCATCGTTAAGGTCGTTCTTCCCTTTAGTTCGATAAGGAACCACGTATTTAACAGCCATAATGCGGGTGTCGTGACCAAGTTTATTGAGTGTTCTTGCCCAATAATGTGCACCACCACACGCTTCAACGCCTATACGCATGAGTGGCATATTTGCTATTGTAGTCAGTAGTTTAGAGCGAGTTACCGACTTATGAAGTATGACCTTACCATTTTGGTCTACGGCATGAAGACTAAAGTGGTTTTTAGCTAGGTCGATACCGCAGAAATAAGAGTAATCAGACATGGTGCCTCCGATGTATTTAAGTACCACATAAGTGTGGCAGATCCTCGGGAGGGGGAATCCATGTCATTCGTTATATACTCACGCATTCAATTTTAAAGTAGATAGATGATAGAGAGAGCAAATGACGTTAATAAGTTTTGCTGACATGGAAGATAAGTTCACAAAAGAAGTGTTAGAGCAGGAAGCTTCTTGGCACCCAGACGCGGAGTTAAGTACTTTTTCAATGGCTGCTGGATACGCGATGGGACATGGCTATAAGCAAGGTAAAGCGTATATGTTTGCTATGGATTTAGTGGACAAAGGTTTGGTATTCGATGACTAAAGAACAAGATTTGGTAAGTAAAGAGAAGTTTTTAGCATTAAAGAAGTCATTTATTGAAAATGTAGAAAGCAAAAATGTCGGATTTGAGCCTCATGACAATTATTGCTGGAGGTCGGTGATAACAGGTTACGCGCTAGCTAATGGTTTTTCTCACGGTGAGGCGTATCAATTTGCGCGCGAAATGTCTCTCTAAAAAGGTTCTGAAAGCCAATTAAGAACGGATATAACAAACTGTAAAAAATTGATTCGCAATGTATGGCATTTCACCATTCGTTGGACACAGTCGCTAAGGTACTTGTTGCGGCTTTGACATTTCATGTCTCACATCATAACTAGATGCCATATATACGCGCAAATATCCACAAAGGCTTAAAACAGATGGTTATCAACGACTACATAAAAAATACGGAGTTTACAGAGCTCCCTAATGATCTACTCGATATAAGTAAAGTGCCTGATGATATAGCGGGTATATGTAAGTTTGTTCAAGGGAACCTTATTCACTCGTATTGGCTTGAGCATTATGGTGTAGAGGCTGACCCGCTAAACAAACTGAAAGAAATGCAGACTCGGCATGCTAAAGACTTAGTCTCTTTAGCAATATCGAAATCAGGCGAACCAGTTCATGTTTTCAAAAAAACCTAACCATAGAGTGTTCAGTATTTGTAGAGACTTTTCACTGCTAGTTTGCTCTATTTTGAGGGCAAAAGGAGTACCAGCCCGACTAAGGAGTGGGTTTGCGACTTATCTAGAACAAAACCATTTCGAAGATCACTGGGTTTGTGAGTACTGGGACAAAGATAAAGGATGGATAGCCGTTGATGCTCAGTTAGATGACATTCACCATCAAATCTTGCAATTTGAATTTGATCCGTGTGATGTACCACCATCAAACTTTATCGTGGCTGGGCAGGCTTGGAAGTTATGCCGTGAAAACGTGGAGTCTGCTGACAGTTTTGGTTTTCGGGATTTCAGAGGATTAGAGTTTATCAAAGGGAGCCTAATTCGTGACTTGTATGCCTTATCAAAATTTGAAATGCATACGTGGGATACAGGGTGGGGCATACTGCCTAAATTCATAAGCCCTGTTTCTGGAGAGTATGAATTAACTCTGCTCGATGAACTTGCAGAGGTTAGTTTTTCTGCGGATAGCACCAAAGCCCTTAAGTTAGTTAAGTCATGTAATGAAATAAAGCTTCCAAGTGGGTGGGATTGTTCTAAGTTTCCTACTTTAAGTGAGCTGTATGCTTCACTTTAGCCTCCAGATATATAGAACACACAGCAACTCGACATGCTTGGTCTCTCTCATTCCATCGCAGTGTCGTTCGTAATCCATTACTTCCTGATTTGCAGGTGGTTACACCCTTGAGGAAACTATGAAAATAACGACCTTGGTTGATAATAATCGCCTAGCCAGTAGGCCTGATTTAGCAGTAGAACGCGGGTTGTCGTTACACATCGAAACTGAGTCACTAAAAATACTATTCGACATGGGAGGCGGCGATACGTTTTGCCAAAATGCGCCTCTACTCGACGTTGAGATTGAAAGTGTTGATATTGCCGTGATATCACACAGGCACCACGACCATTGCAATGGTGCTGCCGACTTTATTACTCATAATTCTAAAGCTAATGTGTTTTTGAAGAGCTGTGAGGAACAAAACTATTACTTCCGCGCTTATGGTTTTAAAAATGATGTCGGTATCAATACGGATTTAATCAAGAATAGTCATGAGCGGCTGAAGTTTGTCAGCCAGACCACTGAAATTATGCCTAATGTATTCACTATTACTGATATAAGCACCGAACACGAAAAGCCTAAAGGCAATCAATACCTTTACACCCAATCTCAACATCGATGGCAGCAGGATACATTCGATCACGAATTACTCTTAGTGGTTAAAGAGCGTGATGGCATCGTCATATTTACCGGTTGTGCACATAGTGGTGTTCTTAATATGGTTGATACCGCAGTTGCTCAGTTTCCAGGAGAGAGAATCAAAGCAGTAGTAGGAGGTTTTCACCTAGTCGGGCTACCTTTGTTCGATAGTATCGGTGGAACCAAGCAAGACATTAAAGATCTCGGTCTTGCGTTATTACAGTATCCCATTGATAAACTTTACACTGGGCACTGTACAGGGAAGAAAGCTTATGGTCTTCTGAAAGAAGTATTAGGAGAGCGTTTGGAGACAATCCCTACAGGTAGCTGCATTCGTGTGTAGTGTAATTTTAATACTGTTAAAACATAGGCGACCTTCAAAGTTTTAAATTATGGAGAACCAAGTGCACGTAAGGAAAGCGATTAAGGAAGATTCTAGTAAGTTACTTGAACTTATTGAGCAGAAAGCTGAATTTGACCGAGGTATGAAAGGTTTTAATGGTGAAATCTCTACGACAAAAGAAAAGATTGAACGGACCTTATTTGGTGATTATTCGTTTGCTCATGCTTTGATATTAGAAGTTGATGGTGAAGTTCAGGGCTTCGCTTTGTTTCACTATCGATACTCTTCATTTCGTGGTGAACCGTCCATTTGGCTTGATGACTTGCTAGTTATTGGTAGGTCTCGCTCAAAGGGATATGGTGCTCAACTCATGTATGCGTTGAAGAATGAAGTTGAAAAGTCATTAAGCTCGCATATTGCATGGACAGCTAGCCCATACAACACCAAAGCACATGATTTCTATCATAGGTTGGGTGCGGAAGTAGAACGAATGGATGGTGAGCGTCCGTATTTTCGTTGGGCGTAGCTAGGCTAACAAGCTTCTTTTGGAGAGTATATGAACATCTTGATTGAACAAGAAATCGAACTTCATTAATACGAAACCCGCAAAAGTAATACCGATATTGAACGTTTAATTCATCAAAGTTTTAGTGAAGTTGGTAAGTCTGGTTATAGCTATGACTTTGCTTCGATCGTTGAAATGATGAAAACTGAAGTTTCTTCGAGTAGTCGTATTCATTCGCAAAATTATGAATGTATTCAACTTGAACCCTCTGTCCAGTTGCTTAAGTACGAGTCAGCCGTAGCTGACGAGACTGGTCAAGTTAGCGACTACGCGAAACGCTGCTCGATTTGGGCTTTTACAGGTCTTCATTGGCAGCTCAAATATCATCAAGGAACACCATGCCCGCCGTTTGAGCTCAAAGACATCTAGGGTTACATAGAAATCGCATCAAACATGAAATCGAAGAGTGGTTCTCGACGATCTCGCTTTAGCGCAGTTGTTTATACAACTCTTATTTAGGTAAGCTGTCAGCACAGCACACACGTAAATTGAGCGTTCGGGGATTCATGATTTCGTACCAGCAAACAAAAGATCTATCGGCTTCGGCGAAGATGACTTTTTTGAATATGCGTTCTTACTATGAGCAATACTCGGTCGAATGGGATTGCTCAAAAATCGAAGAGCAAATTCGCGATTTAACGAACTTTGATATTTTGCTCAATGGCGAAATCGTTGGTGCTATCCGCTTAGTGTTTGATGATAACAGTTGTTACATTCGAGACTTACAGGTTAGCGAACAACACCAAGGTAAAGGGATTGGTGCGCTTGCCTTTGCTGAGTGTGAGCGTTTAGCGGTTGAGTCAGGTGTAAATCGACTTAAGTTGCGAGTCTTTAAAATTAGCCCAGCATTCCGACTTTATGAAAGAGTGGGCTTTGTAGTAGATAGCGCTGATGACAGGTTCTACAACATGTCGAAAAAGTTCTTCTAGCCAACTGTGGGTGTTAAATGACGATTCTCACACGCGGCGCCAAGCACACTATGGATTCACCGGAAATAATGTGATGAAAAAGATAGAAATAGAAGGCGTCTTGGAATTTTTAAGAGGTGCAGAGCAGCTTAAGAACACATTGCGAACAGCTCGTACTTCAAATGGTCGACATGAAAGTACCGCCGAACACACTTGGCGTTTATGTTTGATGGTGATGATGTTCTCAGAGCAGTACCCACATATTGATACGCTCAAATTAATCAAGATGTGCATTATTCACGATTTAGGTGAGGCCATTGGTGGTGATATTGCCGCCATTGATCAAGTAGAAGGTTCGAATAAAGGAGAGCAAGAAAGGCAGGATCTGATTACGTTGATTGCGCCTCTCCCTGGTAACTTGCAACAAGATATTCTCGTGCTTTGGGATGAATACGAAAACGCGTCATCAGAAGAAGCAAAGTTAGCTAAAGCTCTCGATAAAATCGAAACCTTGCTACAACATACTCAAGGGCAAAACCCAGATAACTTTGATTATGGTTTCAATTTGTCTTATGGCAGAAAGTACACCGACAGCGATGAACTTACAGCTTCGGCTCGTGCCATCATAAACAAAGACACAGAAGCCTTAGCATCAGCAAACAACACGCTTTAAAGACCAAGGTAACGAGAAACTATGACTAAAATCTATTTCGTGTGTGGCTTTATAGGCTCAGGGAAAACAACCTATTCCAAGCAGCTTGCAGATAAGCATGGCGCTTTTCGTTTTTCAATTGATGAGTGGATGATACCTTTGTATGGAGAGCATATGGAGCGTGAGGTATTTGATCAACGTTTAGCTACGCTTCAAGAGTTGTTCAAAGAATCGGCACAGCAACTATTTACTCTTGGCGTTCCTGTTATTTTTGACTTCGGTTTTTGGCGTAAAGTCGATCGAGACAAGTTTACAAATTAGGCTGAAAAGTTGGATGTTGAAAGTGAGGTTCATTACCTTGATATTCCGTTTGATACTTGTAAACAGAGAGCAGTTGCACGTAATTCTGAACTGCATGGTAAGTCATACGAAATGACACCGGACATGCTCGAATTGTTTTGGTCATGGTTCGAGATACCAACACCAAACGAAGACGTTGTTTGGGTTCAGCGTGACGGCCAATCGAAGTAATAACTAAGCATGTAAAGCTGATTTATTATGTGTGGTATTGAGATCGGACTTAAGCTTACTGGAATAGGAGGTTTCAATGGACAAGGCAGTCAAAGATCGTTTTGAAGAGTATCCAGAAAATGCTCGAGTTCGGCTTGAAGAGTTACGAGAACTTATCTTCAAACTATCATCCGATTTGGAGTTGGGCGAAGTCGAAGAGTCGTTGAAGTGGGGAGAGCCCAGCTACAGCGTAAAGACAGGTAGCCCCGTTCGAATCGACTGGAAATTGAAATCACCGAATAACTATTATCTGTATTTTCACTGCCAAACCAAGTTGGTAGACACCTTTCGAGAGTTGCATGGTGATGTATTGCGGTTTCAAGGAAATAGGGCAATTGAATTGCGCTTATCCGACCCGCTGCCAGAACCCGAAATTAAACATTGTCTTGAGCTTGCCTTAACTTATCACCAACGAAAACACCTACCGCTTCTAGGCTCGTGATGTTTTATCACGAAGTATCTGATTTATCTCACTAATCGAGAAAGTTGCTCGGCGTCCCGTTAAAGACCAATTGTTCAGCACTGCGAGTGCCAAACGATAATAAAGAATTTATGATGGAATCTTAACGCTTGGTATTTTCGGCTTAAGTCATTATGAGGATAGAAATATGGAACACGCTCCAATCAAAGATGAGATCACGTTTGATGATTTTGCGAAAATCGACATTCGTGTGGGTTTAATCACCGAGGTTTCTGAAGTCGCTAAATCCGATAAGCTTATGAAGCTGACAGTAGATTTTGGCGATCATCAACGTTCAATCTTGGCGGGTATAAAGCAAGAGCGAGAAAACCCGAAAGAAATTGAAGGCAAGCAAGCGTTGTTTGTCGTGAACTTGCCAGAAAGAAAGATGGCAGGTGAAGTGTCTCAAGGAATGTTGTTCGACATCGGTTACGAAGACAAATTGCAACCATGCCTAGCTTGCCCAGAAACGGATATGCCAAACGGCGCTCGAGCAGGGTAAGGCATATAGTAGTGAATCGTAACCTTTGGCGTTTGTGTTCCTTTATTTACCAGTAAACAGGGCGTCACAGTAATATTAAGTTCAGGGAAAGAATGAGAGTTTTAATAGCAGGTGCCAATGGTTATATTGGTCGTCACATTACGAAGGCATTCGTAAACAGTGGTTTTGATGTTTTTCGCTACAGCAGGGACAAAGTCATTGTCCCTTGTTCGGATTACATCAAAGACCTATCCACAGATTATGAAGATTACTTCGATGTGGTTATCAATTGCGCACGCCCTCATTGGTCAGAATTTTCGCCAGTTGAAATCGCAGACATTGAACATGGCTTGCTCACACAGCTTGATAGGTTTGCGTCTGAAGATGCGATAAAGATCCACACATCGGGAGTTTGGCTGTTTGGTCATGCATCTCAACAAGACCTTAAAGAGTTTAGGCTTAAACCTTTAAAGGCCGTTGAGTTAGACGTAGAAACAATACACTCCGTGCTTCAGGCTAATTGGAATATCGTTTACTGCCCGAGCTTGGTGTATGGCGGTGACAATTGCCAATTAAAGCGAATCATCGAATCGTATGCAAATCGAACCGTTAAGGTCGCTGTCCCATCCCAAGGGTATAATCAATACGTCCACGTCTATGACATCGCTAAATTCTATTTGTTGTTAGCGCAAAAGCAAACCTCAGAAAAGCAGCATTTTATTGCAGAAACTAGAGGGTACAGCCCAGCTCAGCTTGCTCTACTTTTATTAGAATCAAACGTGATTCGAAAAGTAGATGAATGTTCTTGGGTTGAATTCGAGGCTTTAAATGGCTGTGAGGCTTTAGATATTGAACAACTCAATCTCACAGTTCCAATTAGCCCTTTTTTCAAAGCCAATGAACTTATCAGCGACTACATAAAAAGTTGGATGTAATGAAATCAATAACAAAACAATCAATTTAGCTTTCGTGTTACGGTGTAAAGCATCAGTGAGGATCTGAGATTAGCGAATGGTTATTGCTTATCACAGCGTTCTCTATCTTTATCATAATTATTCAAGGAAGAAGCATTGTGAAATTAGCTCAGTTAAATATTGCTCTAGCGAAATACCCTTTAGATGCACCGGAAATCAAAGATTTTGTCGATAATCTGGATCAGGTGAATGGTATCGCAGAAAGTAGTGAAGGCTTTGTTTGGCGTCTTAAAGACGAATCTGGAGATGCGACCAATATCAAAGCGTTCGATGATCCGAATATGATCGTCAATATGTCGGTTTGGGATTCTGTAGACTCTTTAAAGAACTTTATGTTTAGAACTCATCACCGTGACTTCATGCGTAGAAAGGGTGAGTGGTTTCATCGCTTAGCGGAAGACACCTATGTGCTTTGGTGGGTTGAAGATGAACATATTCCAAGCCTTGATGAAGCGATTGAGCGGTTAGAGCACCTAAGGGAAAAGGGTGATTCGCCTTATGCGTTTACATTCAAAACCAATTTTACAGAGTCAGAAGCTCCTAGATGAAGCACTTGCAATGTCTACACCTCGGTAATACGTTATATAGCTAATGTATCGCCGCCAACAAATAAGGGGGACACTGTGAGCACTTTGCCAGATGAAAACCAGAAACGATTTATTGCTGTGTTAAGTAAGAAGATGGATTTGGGAAGAACGCTAAATGTACTAGGGCATTTGAGTGTTGGCTTGTCGAATCAATTGAACGAGGGTGAAACTTGTTACGTTGACTATCAAGATATGGATGATGGCATTCACCCTAATTTGTCTCACTATCCTTTCATTGTTTTGAAAGCTGACAATTCGAACAAGCTTCGAAAAGTACGTGAAGAGGCCATTAGCCGCGGTATCAAATTTACTGATTTCACAAGCACGATGATCGAAGGTGGTTCTGTCGAGCAACAACAGAGAACGAAAGAAACCAAAGACGCAGATCTAGAATATTTAGGTGTATGCCTATTTGGTGACACTGAAACCCTCCGCGAATTTACCAAGAAGTTTAGCCTCTATAAGTAAATTCTAGCTCACATATCGCAACTGTATGGATATACATGTTCTTGTGTGGGTGTATTATTCCGCTGTTTTTTCAGCATAGAATAATAAAATGACCAAGTATTTAGAGGCTGGCATTAAAGAGCTAGTCGAAGAGTTTCACTTAAATGGTAAACCTTGTCCATCACGCCAATCGATCGAGGATAGACGAACTGGCTATATTGGCAGTACAGTTTTGGCGGGAGATAGTCCTCAGGTCGAACGCGAATTTTTAGATGTCATCAATGGCGTTGAGGTCAAAGTCTACAAACCAACGAGCGAACCAAACTTGCCGATCACAGTGTACTTCCACGGTGGTTGTTTTATTAGTGGGGGATTTGAAACCCATGATGTTCAGTTAAGGCAGATCGCTCTTCAATCGAACTCTATTGTCGTCTGCATTAAGTATCGACTAGCACCAGAGCATACTTATCCAGCGGCACATGACGATGTATACCAAGCTGTGCTCGGCATTAAGGAGTGCGGGATGAAATATGGTGGCAATATAGACCATTTGGTGTTTGTCGGTGATAGTGCTGGTGGACAATTAGCTTTGGCGACGACGTTAAGACTTAAGAACTTTGAGTCGTGGTTGCCGCGCCAGCAGATTCTTATCTATCCGATGTTAGACCCTAATGGCAGTTCAAACAGTTACGCGGAAAATGGTTCAGACTATATTATTACGGCGAACATGTTGCTTTCTGGCTTCAAATTATACGCAAGTAGTCAGTCCAACTTATTGCATGAGCCAGAGCTTAACCTTTTGAAAGCAAGCTTTCACGGCCTTCCAACCACAACGATCATTACGGCAGAGTTTGATCCACTACGTGATGAAGGTGAGCAGCTCTATCGTTCGATGGTTGCTCAAGGTGTGGAAGCACAACACGAGCCTTATTTAGGTGTAATCCATGGGTTCTTTCAGCTTTCTAGGGTAAGTGCGTCAGCAAAGCGTTGTATTGAATCTATTTCGAGTCACATAAAAAATTCGAATTAACAGTGGTTTAAGTGCTAATTTAAATGCGAATTAAACCTCAATGAGCATTGTTAGTTTTCATGGAGTAGATTCGATATGAATGAGTAATTTGATGACAAAATTGTGAGGAAAAGCATGAAATACAAACTCGATATTGAGCCATCAGACGAGGACATCAACGAAGTCCGAGGTGGTTTAATTAAGCACAACACGCCATTTCTTGAAGGTATACCCAAATCTCAAGTGGGTTACTATGCCTTGGAAGGTGATAATAAAGTCGGTGGCATTATCGCTGATCTTTGGGGTAAATGGTTGTTGATTAAGTTTCTTTGGGTGGACGACTCGATGAGAGGAAGACAAGTGGGAGGAAAGCTTCTACAACTCATTGAAAAGTATGCGCAAACTCAAGGTTGTACATCGTCACTTGTCGACACCTTAAGCTTTCAAGCCAAACCTTTCTATGAAAAACATGGCTATGAATGCCAAATGGTGTTGGAGAATTACCCAGTAGACTCATCACTGTCGTTTCTCACTAAGTCGCTCACAGAGCAGTAAACTGCACAACTATTAAGGAGCAAGATTTGCCTCATTGTATTATCGAACACTCATCGACGATTAACGCCGATCAACTGAATAATAAAGTGTTTCTAGGAGCGCTTAACTCAGAGTTATTTGAAGCAGATGGACGAGACATTAAAGTTCGAAGTATTGCTTATGAGAACTACCAAACGGGTACAGAAAAAGAAGATTTTATCCATGTGACTGTGCGTATATTGTCTGGACGAAGTGACACAGATAAAGCAATGCTCTCTGAAACAGTGATGACGCAATTGCTATCTTTGTCCCTCAGTAGAGCATCGTTCACCGTAGAGGTGATGGATATGGACAGAAATAGTTATGGAAAGGTTGTTGTCTAACTCGCGGAAGTCGCATTTTTTACGCTGATCTTTGTATCTTCACTCCAACTCGCTACAGGAATATTGGGAAATGTTGTTTATCCATAAATCTCAACCTTTGGTTCATGGCCCGGAACTATGCTCTGAGCTGACCGCTTTTTTAGCTGATAACAAGAGCAAATTTGAGGACAAACTGGTTCCAGACCTGTCGTACATCGATGATATGGCACATGTGGTCAACGGAATCAAAATCAAAATAGTGCAACATGTGAATCATAACCAGTATCGTCTTGAATATGCGTTCGACTGGGAGCTCTTCCTCGGATGTTCTGATAGAAATGAAACGGGCGTTGAAAATGGGCGTGTTCTGTTTATCTGGGAAGACGATAATAATCTTAGATTTGATTTTCCAGATATGAGTTCTCGCGATACCTGTGACGAGTTCTAACTGACCAGTGAGGCATTCTTTGTATTGATGTTGATTCTTTAGATTTGGCATTAATGATGCTCAATGAGTAAGGCGATAAAACATTTCTGCTATTTTTAGGCGAAGTTGGAATAGAAGTAGTAATGAAAATAGTTGAAGCAAAACAATCTGACTTAGAGAGTTTGTTCGTGTATCTGGATACACAGTTGTCAGAAATCGCATTAGAAGAAACACCGCTATTCCAACCAGTCTCAAAGTCAGATTGTAAAATGTCGGAAGCACATAAAGCTCGCTTTTCTGATGGGTTTAAGTTTGAGTTTGGAGAGAATGGTTGGCGAAAAATTTGGTTAGCTAAAGATTCGAATGGTGCTATTCGCGGCCATATCGACTTGCGTCATCATAATGGCAACTACTGTTCACATCGTGTATTGCTTGGCATGGGTGTCGACAGCAGTGTGAGAAAGCAAGGCTTAGGCTCCAAGCTAATGAATGTGGTGACTCAATATTGCCGAGAGAATGAAGCGATTGATTGGCTAGACCTTAATGTGTTGTCAAACAACCTTCCTGCTAAAAATCTCTATTTGAGTGCGGGGTTTACGGTTGTCGGCGAAATGGAAGATTACTATCGAATTGATGGTCAGTCGGTGTCTGAGCTAACAATGACGCTGCAAACTAAAGGGTAAAAGACCCAAGTCAATCAGGAGGCTAACATGAGCAGACCAATGGCCATTCTCATTCATGTTCCAAACATCGAGCAGGGACTCAGCTGGTATCAAGCCGCCTTTCCCGAGTCTGTCGCCACCTATCATCCAGATTCCGACTTTACGGTTCTAGACATTAATGGTTTCTCGATTGAAATTGTACAGGCAGATAAGAAAGTCGGTTTTGGCAAAAACGGAACGGTGCTGTATTGGTCAGTAGATAACTTTGATAAAGCGCTTATGCGTTTTCAATCCATTGGAGCGAAATTATATCGAGGGCCAATGGAGATCGAAGACGGACTAATTATGTGCCAAGTAGAAGACCCTTTTGGTAACCTAATTGGATTAAGGGGTATTAGCACTAACACCGTTTCTTAATCATGGACAATCAGATAGATAAAAAAGGAATAACAATGATAACTATCGAAAGGCTTAACGACTCTCACGTAGCTTCAGTTCACGATATTCAGTTGGCGGATGACCAAGTGAAATTTGCAGGAACAGCAGCCGAGTTTTTGCTTGATGGCAGCGACACGACACATTTACATGTCATCAAGTCTGATAATAACGTTGTTGGTTTCTTTAAACTCGATATCGCTTACGCTACTCACTATGAATTCTGTCCAGAGGGAAGCCTTGGGTTGAGAGCATTTGTCCTTGATAAAAACCAACAAGGTAAGGGGCTCGGCACTGGAACAGTAAGAGCTCTGTTTCCGTACCTTAAAGCAAATTACGAAAAGTATGACTGGGTTTACTTAACGGTCAATTGCAAGAATCCCGCAGCATTTAACTGTTATAAAAAAGGTGGCTTTGAAGATACCAATGCTCAGTATTTGGGTGGGGCTGCTGGTCCACAATTCATAATGCGTGGTGCAGTTAAAGCCGTCTAACTACAGCGGTCTAACATAGAGAATTAGAAGGAAAATCGATGAAAGTTCAATACCTTGAGATTGTAACCCCTGATGTAGATGCAGTTTGCGCTACATATTCTCAAATCTATAACGTCAAGTTCAGTGATGCCGATATGAACCTTGGAGGCGCGCGCACTGCCAAATTATCTAACGGTGGCGTTATTGGTGTTAGAGGGCCGCTTCGTGAAACCGAAGAGCCTGTTGTACGCCATTACACGTTAGTTGAAGATATTCAATCAGCTGTAAATGCAGCAGAGAAACTCGGAGCTGTTGTTGCAGTACCTCCAATGGAGTTACCACGTCACGGAATGTGTGCCATTGTCATTCAAAGTGGTGTTGAACTCGGTTTTTGGAAACTGTAGCTGGTCGTTTGACCAAAAGGTTTAAAACATAAAGTGGCATTTGTTTTAAGGAGGGAACATGTCAATTACATCTGGTATCGCTCTGTTTCTCGCTATGGCACTATCTGCGGCCATACCTGGACCAAGTGTGTTAGCTGTGGTATCTCGGTCTCTCAGTCATGGATGGCGACAAGGTTTATTGGTCGTATTTGGCGTGCTCATCGCAGACTATATCTTTGTCTTCCTTGCTCTTTCTGGTCTGGCTGCCATGGCCAATGCGATGGGAGAATTGGCAACGGTCATCAAGTACATCGGAATTACGTACCTGTTTTGGTTAGCTTATACGACATGGACTTCAAGTGATGCCGTTTCATCAGTAAAATCTCCAGAAACAACAAGAGCGTCAAGTGTCATTGTTGGTGTTTTGATGACGCTTTCAAATCCTAAAGCGATACTGTTTTATATGGGCTTTTTTCCTGCCTTTATCGATCTGCAGTCATTCTCTTCGCTAGATGTAGCGACTATTTTGGTCATCTCAACGTTCTCTGTTGGTGGTGTGTTGGGAATCTATGCGTGTATGGCATCAAAGGCGAGTTTCGTTTTTCAAGGGCAAGCAGCTAAGACTTTACTTAACAAGGTATCAGGAGGCTTTTTGGCGACATGTGGGGTGTTACTCGCAACAAAGTCATGAGGTTATGTTCTAGAGTAGCGCGGTCTTAACTGCGGGAAATGAAAGGAGCTCGCCCAATATGAAGACTAGTTTTAAAACGGCAACTTTCTTGTTGGCGTCACTCGCTCTATTTGCTTGTAAAGATAAAGCCGATATCTACGCTAATCCACCAGCTAACCTTGTTGAACAGATCGACGCGTATTATCCGCTTTCGATAAAGTATGTGAAAAAGCATGAGCAAATCGCTTTGTCTCAAGGTGTCCCTTTACGCCCACAATATTTAAAAATTGCACGCGACATCGGTATCCAACATCCAGAAAAAGTTCGTGTTCTTTATGTTGATCAAATGCCATTACCTGAAAATGAGTCGCTACGTTTTCAGATGCAAAGGTTGGGCTTAGATTCTCCTTATTTTACGGGGACGGCTTTCGGATATGGAATTTGGATTGCGAATCGGGCCAAAGGAGATAAGTTGTTGCTTGCTCATGAGTTGATCCATGTAAAACAGGCAGAAGATCTTGGGATAGGGGCGTTTACTAAGAAGTATTTGTTGCAGTTAGCGGTGTTTGGTTACGGTGAGGCGCCGATCGAGTTGGAAGCATACAACAATGCGCACAATTACTTGTAATGCAACGCAATACGGCCTGTGTTGAGCAATTCGCTGGGTAGTTTTTTCTCTGTATTAAGGAACCTATTTCTAGAATATTAATGGAAGCCGTGGCATCATTTTGTGTTAGCTTAATCCTTAACAAGGTACGTCATGAAACAAAATATTGTCCATATCGCACTTGTCGTAAAAGACTACGATGAAGCCCTAGATTTCTACGTTAACAAACTCAAGTTTGAGCTTATCGAAGATACCTACTTGCCAGAAGAAGATAAGCGTTGGGTTGTTGTTGCGCCACCCAATTCACACGGTGTGAGCCTATTATTGGCGAGAGCATCCAAGCCCGAGCAACTGGACTTTATCGGCAATCAAGCTGGTGGTCGTGTGTTCCTCTTCTTAAATACCGATGATTTTTGGCGTGACTATGAACGTATGGTTTCTCTGGGAATCAAATTTGTTCGAGAGCCGAAAGAGCAAGCCTACGGAACTGTGGCGGTATTCGAAGACCTTTATGGAAACCTATGGGATCTTCTGCAATTAAAACCAGATCACCCAATGGCGAATCGATAAGCCTGAATCTTACAAGCCAACACCAAATGGATCGGAGCAACATGGACATAACCAAAATTTCAGCGACAGAGGTGCTTCCGGTTAGGCGTCAGGTGTTATGGCCTGATAAACCAATGTCGTTTTGTATGGTGCCAGGTGATGAACATGCCACGCATTATGGTGTGTTTGTCGGTGAGCAATTAGTTTGTGTTGCATCCGTTTATGTCCAAAGCAACGAAGCAAGGCTACGTAAGTTCGCTACGTTACCCGAATTTCAAGGGCAGGGTATTGGATCTAAAGTGATCGCACATGCCATCAAAGACCTGCAAGCGTTCAATGTGAGTTACTTTTGGTGTGACGCTCGAACCTCTGCTTTAGGTTTTTATCAAAGGTTTGGGATGGAGATTGAGGGAAGTGAATTCGAAAAATCGGGTGTCTCTTATTATAAAATGGCTGTCCATTGGGGTTAATGACTCTCGCTGATTCCGCTAACCGTCTACTTATCTAAACTCATCAACTCAACTCAACTCAAGTTAAGGGAGATCATTGTGGAAGAAATCAAAGGCATTCTTCAATTCATGGCTGAAATAGAAAAGCTAAAGGATGTTCATCGACAAACAAAACCGGTTGGATTGGATCGATATGAAAATTCGGCTGAGCACAGTTGGCACGTCTGTTTAAGCGCACTTATGTTGAAAGACTATGCCAACGAAAACATTGATATTACGCGAGTGATGAAGATGCTTCTGATTCATGACCTAGGGGAAATCGACGCAGGCGACACGATCATATACGCCAGTGAGACCGAAGAAAACAAACTCAAAGAGAGAAACTGCGTTGAGCGCTTGCTTAAGTCATTACCTAGTCATTTAAGAACCGAGTATTTAGAACTTTGGCTTGAATTCGAAGCGGGAGAGTCACCAGAAGCTCGATTTGGTAAAGCGATTGATAGAGTGCCGCCTTTACTTCATAACATCCATGGTGGTGGTCATAGCTGGAAGAAGCACAACATATCCAAAGATAAGGTAATGACTTTTAACGGTGAGCGCATTTCTAAGGGCAGTAAGGCGCTATGGAGTGAACTCGAGGTGCAGCTCGAAACGGCAGCAGAACAAGGGTTACTGAAGTAGGTCCGAATGTACCTTGGGCTACAAGTGTCTCTAATTAACCCAATATTGCGTAAACTAATAAAGTGAATAAAAACGTATGAGTATCAAAGTTCAGTGGAATCGTGAGTGTCAGTTTAAAGTTACAACAGAAGGCGGGTTCAGCTTTGATATCGATGCCACTAGCAATACCGCTCCGTGTCCAACTGAAGTGTTACTGTCAGCGCTTGGCGGGTGTAGTGCGACAGATGTCGTTTTGCTGCTGCAGGAAAAAGGATTCGAAGTCGAGGCTTTAGAAAACTCGGTGACACATACATTAACCGACGACGAACCTCGTTTATACAAAACGGCGAATTTACATTTTACTGTGAAGGCGAAGGGTGTGTCAGAAAGCGATGTCCTTTCAGCAGCTCAAGAAGCCGTTGCGAAGCACTGTCATGTTTGTTTGATGCTTCAACCTACAATCGAGATCACTTGTTCTGTAGAAGTTGTAGCTTAACGCTGACTCATCGACGCTCATTAATTCGATTAACCCGTAACAATAATAGATTCATGACACATGGTATTAGTACCGTGTGTCTGTTCTTTTCAATTTAACCTTTTGATAAAAATTCCTTTTTAAATAATAAGTTAGAGTCTCCAACGATTACTTGTTAGTATGCAATTAACTTTATAAATGTTAGTTGGCACATATAAATGATTGATAATAAATACATTAAGCACCCATACCATTGTGAAACCTGTCATTCATTGACTCCACACGTACCTGCCAGTCGTTCAGATTCTGAAACAAAAGCGGAAGCTGAATCAGAAGCGAGGCAGTGGAAGATTGGAATCTTGATAGAATATTTGATGACGTTATTTTTTAAAGATGACAAGCACGCTTCAAGTTTCTTCATTGATCAGGAAGCACAATACCAATGCGAGAAGTGCGGCACTAAGTCGTGGCATTGATAAGTATTAAGCTTGCCTTGCAACAGAGCGTGTTTTTGCAATTTAAACCTGTTAGTAATCAGATTCTTAGATTACAGTAGCCTGAATATGTGAGTGTTCAGGCGTTTAGAGGTTTAAATGGAATATGTAGAACTTGAGCCACGCGAAATCCCAATGGCATTGTTACTTGAAGCTGATCCATCAGAAGCCAGTATCGCGTCATACTTGGATGAGTCATGGTGCTACGCGGCCAAGCAAGACAATCGAATTATTGGTGTCTGCGTTGTTAAACTCATCGGTGAAAATGTCGCGGAAATTTTCAACGTGTCAGTAAGCCCTGCACATCAACAGAAAGGTATCGGCTCAAAGGTGTTGGCCTTCGCATTGAAGCAGCTCGCTCAACATGACGTTAAGCGCGTTGAATTAGGGACGGGTACCTTTGGTTACCAACTTACTTACTATCAACGAGCAGGCTTTCGAGTCGATTCAGTCATCAAGAATCATTTCATCGATCATTATCCAGAACCGATCTTCGAAAATGGCATTCAACATCAAGACATGTTGAGGCTCTATATTGAACTCTAAGAACTTCTATACATAAGTTCTAGCATTAAAAATGGCGAGTCTGAAAAGATTAATCACGGTTCCTTATTGTTATGGAGGACAAAGTAAGTGACATACCCAAAGGCTTTAAATATAGGTGACAAAATTGGATTTTTCTCACCGTCTTCTCCTGCGACTGTGTTCGCTCCTAATAGGTTCGATCGAGCTAAAGATTATCTGGAAGCGAAAGGCTTCACCTTGGTTGAAGGTTCATTAACTGGGAAGTCTGATTGTTATCGTTCTGGTTCAATTCAAGCAAGAGCCGAAGAGTTAAACCAACTGATTCGTGATCCTGAAATTCGCTGTATCATGTCGACGATTGGTGGCAATAACAGTAACTCGCTACTGCCGTATATTGATTACGAGGCGCTAAGAAAGGATCCGAAGATCATCATCGGATACTCAGACGTCACCGCATTGTTATTGGCGATTTATGCCAAAACGGGTTTAGTGACTTTCTATGGCCCGGCACTGGTCGCATCATTTGGTGAATTCCCGCCATTAGTCGACGAAACCTTCCAATCATTTAGTGACTTTTTGTGCTCAAGCACGAGCCAACATCAATACATCATGCCCAAGGTATGGACGGACATCAAACACGATTGGGAGACACAAAACTCAGCCAAACCCGCCTATGAAAACGAATGGCATTTCATCGGTAATAGTAAGGTAAGTGGCCGCGTGATTGGCGGTAACTTGAGCACGATGGCTGGTATATGGGGTAGCCAATACATGCCGGGAATTTGCGATGGCGATATTCTCTTAATTGAAGACTCATTAAAAGGCATTGAGACGGTTGAGCGCTCATTTGCTCACTTATTGGCATGTGGCGTATTCGATAAGGTGGGCGCTATCGTTCTCGGAAAGCACGAGTTGTTTGACAACAAAGGGACAGGGCGTACGCCACTCGACGTACTTCTTGAAGTTCTAAATGGAAAAGACGTTCCAATACTTTATGGATTTGATAGTTGTCACACGCATCCAATGCTCGTGACACCGATTGGTATCCAAGGTGCCATTGACTTTGATGAGCATACCTTTGAGCTACATGGGCCTTGGGTCTTTAACTCTTAGTATCTCAAAGCATTAGAACACTTGGGTACAAGCAATTGCATGATAATAAGACGCATTAGAAAGGTGATCCTCTCGGCAAACTGAGATTTGAAACAAGTCTATACTGAGGAAGGTTACGCCACGACGTTAAGATGGCGCGATAAACGTATGTTTAATTAGGTTAAATCTCAGAGGTAACAATGAAAAAACTACTACCCCTATGCGCCATTTTACTTTCGGCATCCTTTTCAGTCGCCGCTTCTGACGGTTTGATAAAGTATCAAAGTAACTATTCAGTAAAAGAGACAGCAGACCGTTTTGAAGAGATAGCGAAAAGCAAAGGCCTGACATTGTTTGCGAGAATCGACCATCAGAAAAACGCGAGTAACGTTGACCTCGAACTCAGACCAACTGAAGTTATTATTTTCGGTAATCCAAAAGTAGGCACGCCATTAATGCAATGTGCTCAAGAGGTCGCTATTGATTTACCGCAGAAGGTGTTGGTAAGTGAAGACGCGAACAAGAAAGTGTGGCTATCTTATAACGATCCTAATTATTTGCTAAACCGCCACGCGATTAACGGCTGTGATGAAGTGATTAAGAAAATCTCAGGCGTTCTAAGCAAACTGTCCGAAGCCACGATTGCAAAAAAGTAACCAAGTGAATGTAAAGCGCGAGTGCTGTTATGAAGTTTTTTGAAAAGATGATGGTGATGAGTGAAGAGAGCTGGGCTCGTCACTCGAATCCACTCAGTGTTTATACTCGCGTTCCTTGCTTATCTTTGCTCTCACTAGCCATTTGGTCGAGAGAATACATTGGTTTCTACTCCATACTCCTCATCGGGGTCGCTTTATTCTGGATTTTGTATAACCCAAGAGCGTTTGGTGCGCCCAAAAGCACAAGCAACTGGGCATCCAAAGCGGTATTCGGTGAACGGATATACTTAGACAAAGCACAGCTCAATATTCCACAACATCATTTAACGGCGGTTCGTGTGATTAGCACGTCGATGGCTCCGGGCTTACCAATCTTGTTCTATGGTTTGTACCTAAATGACTTGTGGCTTATCGCGTTCGGCAACTTTTGGATCTTGGTACTTAAGCTGTGGTTCTTAGACCGAATGGTGTGGCTGTTTGATGACATGAAAGCGTCGAACGCTCAATTTAAGGCTTGGGAATATTAACGGGCTACCTGATTCAATGCGAGACTCAAAATAATGGCAATAGGGACAGCAGCTAACACTTACTGCTGTCCGGTTGTATTCATTGACCGCTAGATTACTTTTTGATTCAAGTTCTAAGCTAACACGACCACTTCATATTCGTGAATCTTCGCACTGTTGTTTTCATCAACAGAGACCAACCAAGTTTCGTTCACCACAAGTTCCACGGCATCACCTTTCATTGGTGAATCTGGGTATGTGTCTGCTTTAAGTCTTACATGCAGGCTCACTTGATACTGCGAACCCAATGGCTTGACGTCTAGTTGTTCAATTTCATGAGAACAGTTTGGTTTGAAGGTCGAACGCACGATTGAATACCAGTCTTTAAAGCCTGCGTGACCAACAAATTTGCCTTCTGGCATGTTGAACACGACGTCAGATGCGAGTGACGGAATAAACTGAGCGTCTTGTTCAGGTAGTGTGTCTAACTGTTCAAACCAACCTGATACAAACTTGCGAACCAGTTGCTCGCCAGATTGAGTAACACTGCGGATTTGATCCATTAGACGAGATGCATGATCTTTGGCGCGTGCTTGCACGTCTTCGAGTTTGTTATACACGTTAGGGATGTACACCATACGATGCGTGTAAACCGGCGCGTGGTAGTTCATGTTCGCAAGGTACGCGGTTTGTTGTAATGGGAACATGAACTGTTCAATCGTAAAGTGGTTATAGCTTAAAGGGTCATAAGACTCTTTAGGTCCGCCTACCGTGAAAGACAGGAAGAAATCTTTGCCTTTTAGCTTGTTGCCTTCCGGACCAAACGCAAAGTTGAACGTCATCACATCGTCTAACCATTTCTTTAATAATGCAGGCACAGAGTACCAATAGAACGGAAACTGCAGCACAACCACGTCAGCTTCAATTAACGCAGCTTGCTCGGCTTCAACGTCAATTTTGTAGTCTGGGTAAAGCTTGTCTAAACGTCGAACCGACACATCGTTCATCTCTGCTTCTAACGTATCGATGATTAACGTATTAGTGTATGACTCAGCTAGGTTAGGGTGGCCAGAAATAACAAGTGTTTTGCTCATGGTGGCTGTCTTATTGTTCGTAATTGATGAAGCAATCATAAGCGCGTTTCGTTGTAAGTTTTAGATGATGAATAGCTAAATAACTATTAGGCTACACTTAATAATAGGTTGTGGTAAGTTAGCTGTATTGAATGAAGTGACGTCTATTGAATAACTCGCGTCGACTAAATAAAACGGTAGGTAATAAACAATGAAGGGAGCGACATACAACCAACTGACGATGTTCCATGCCATTGTCAGTGAGGGTTCTATTTCTGGAGCGGCACGCCAACTTGAGGTGGCGCCTGCATCGGTGAGCCAATCTTTAAAAGCGCTTGAACAACAGCTTGGTTTGCCTTTGTTTATTCGCACGACCAGAAGAGTAGAACTGACCGAAGCGGGTAGAACCTTATATACAAGAACCGTCGATGCAATCAGCGATTTAAATGTTGCGATGGAGAGCGTCGCCGATCTTAGTCGTAATCCCTCAGGGCATGTATCCATTACGCTGCCGCGCTTTGCTTATAAGCAGTGGATAGAGCCTATCTACGCTGAATTCTGTCTCCTTTATCCAGACATTCAGTTGGAGATTTCAATTTCTGACGCGACGGTCGATATCTTAAAAAACGGGATTGATTTAGGTATTCGTTTCGGAGATAAAGTCGAAGAGGGAATGATAGCGAAACCGATCACACCAAGATTAAAAGAAGCCTTGTTTGCATCGCCAAGTTATCTAGAAAAACATGGAATGCCTGAAAGCATCGAGGACTTATCACAGCATAAGTTGATTCAATATCGGTTTATCACGTCGAATAAGCTCGCGTTATTGCCGCTCATGGATAATGAAAATACGGTGCACGTAAACGTTGAGACCGCGATGACAGTAAATGATACCGATATAATGATCGACGCTGCTAAGAAAGGGCTTGGTATTGGCCGTTTGCTCGAACCCATGGTGGAAAATGAACTTAGATCCGGTGAGTTGGTACCAATACTGGAGGACTGTTGGAGTGACAATGTCGGTCTCTATTTATATTTTCATCGCAACACACAAAAAGCCCGTCGAGTTCGGGTTCTGATTGATTTCTTATACGAAAAGCTATTAGGAAAGTCCGTTTAATTAATGTGCTATTTATTTCTTCTTCGGTCGTTATCGACTGGTAATACGACCATTTGAAATAGAAAAGACGAGAGACTCACTTCGGGTCATTATTACTTTCTGACTCAACTCTGACTTTGTATCTCCAACAGGATGGAGTATGTTAATTAATGTTGTTTACATATTCACATGCCTTGATAAAGATGGAGAAATTATGACTCACCCGATAATCGAACAAATCAGAAAAGCTGACAATGCCATCGTTGCAGAAGATTTTGACACACTACTTGGTATTTATACCGATGATGCGATTTTGGTTGTTGAGCCTGGCAAAAATGCCGAAGGCAAAGCGGCGATTCGTACTGCTTTCGAGGCGATTGCTGTTTATTTCAAGAACGGTCTGCAAGTGAAACAAGACGGCATGGAAATCCTTGAAACGGGTGACACCGCATTGGTATTGGCAAACACTGTGCTGTCTGCGCCGAATCACCCTGAGTTTGTCCGTAAAGCCACGTATGTATTTAATAAGGGCGATGATGGTATTTGGTTATGCTCAATCGATAATTCGTACGGCCATGACATTATTGCCAAGTCTGAACAATAAAGGCAGTCAGTCAGAGTTTTAAACTGGTCGATTAATCTGTTTGTCGGTTTGACAACAACACGACGATATATAAAAGTAATCTTATGAACATGAATTTAGCGCAACTTAACCAACGAATTATCATCATTCCTTAGGAATGGTGGGATTTTTGATGCGCTTTATTTATCGAACCCACCCATGAGGTGGGTTTTTCGTATCTGCCTTATGGGTTTTATCTCAAAGAAGGAAGTTATATGAAGAAAATAGCGGTATTTGGTAAGCCTGGTAGTGGCAAATCTACCGTCAGTAAGGCACTCGCAGCAGCAACTGGCGTAGAGCTTCACCAGTTAGACTCCATCGTTTACAAAGCGAATGGCGAGTTCGTTGATAGTGCTGAGTTTGAACAAGCACACGAGAGCATACTGAGTTCTGACAGTTGGATCATCGATGGCTTTGGCCCGCTAGACTCGTTTAACAAGCGCTTAGACGCGGCAGATACCTTGGTTTATATCGACCTTCCTTATCCGCTGAGCTATTGGTTCGTGACCAAACGTATGTTGAAAGGTTTGTTTGTTAAACCAGAAGGCTGGCCTGAAGGCAGCTCAGTAGTGAAGGGAACAATACAAAGTTACAAGACACTAAAACTGTGCCCTAGATTTTGGAATGACGACTTCAGAGCGCGCTTAGAATTACGAGCCAAAGATCAAGAGGTATACATCATCACGAGTGTGACTGAGTTGAATAACTTTGTACGCCAACATGTTGGTTAATAAGTAGAAAACCAAGATCACACGTGAGCATTTCAATTTGCAAATGACTTTATAAAATGTTTCGATTTAGTTCGACGTGTGGCATATTTGCCATGCGTTGAATTTTTGTGATTGGTAAAGGCTATAGATATTATGTATGGAAGCGAACAAACAAGAGCGTTCTGTTGTAACTGTAAGGAACTGACACTGCATAAGTACACTATGTTCAGTAACCAAGTCGAAAAAGCGCCACAACATGAAAAGAAGCCAGGGTTGCTTGGAATGATCTTATCGTCTCTATCTTCAAGTGGCGGAAACGGTGATTATAAATGTATAAAGTGTGGAACCAATTTACACACACCAGACAACCTAGACTGAGTTTGGCTTATACAAATAAAAACAGGAAGACCCCAATGATCTTCCTGTCAGATATTGCTTAACTCATCGTGCTATTGGCCGTTTGAGTAAGAAGCCTTATGCGCAGCACTTCTTGTATTTCTTACCGCTACCACAAGAGCATGGATCGTTACGGTTAGGCGTTTTTTCAAACGTCATTGTTTTTGGCTTGTTTAGTACAGTATCAAGCTCAATCGTGTTCTCTTCTTTCTCTGCATCTACCGTTACGTTAACGAAGATAGCGTGTTCAGCAGCCAGTGCTTCAACTTCAGCTTTACGAGCTTCAGTTTGAACCATTGCAGCGATTGGAGATTCTTCAGTACCCGCTTTTACATCGCGGTTTACATTGTAGCCAGCAAGAACGTGGTTGTGTCTTGTTTCGATACGGCCTTTGAAAAATAGTTTCGACATGGGGTACTCATTAAAAATGTTGAATGGCGCTATTTTTAACGTAGATAGCGCAATGAAGCGGGGATTATACGCATATATTCCAATTGATAAAGCAGTGATGTAAACAAAGCATGTTTGGCTTTCTGATCCAATTGATGTGTTGTTCGATAACGTGTCTATTTTGGGTTGAGTTTGGATTAAATTTGAATTTGGAGACAATAAGATTTCCCTCAATAGGGTTTTGAGTGATAAATTCAAATCGTCAATTTAAACAAAGAGATAGTGTATGAAGTTAGATGCCATCCTGTGGGATTACGATGGAACCTTAGTTAATTCCGTTCCAAAGAATATCGCAATAACCAAAGACATTATCTCAGTGGTTGCGCCACATTTGTCGGGTGATAATTTGCCGAAATATTTGTTGAGCGAGGCGCTTTATCACGAAGCCAACCACGGTGCTAAAAACTGGCAAGCCCTTTATGTCGATTACTACGGGATGTCACATGATGAAATGTTGGTCGCTGGTGGAATGTGGGCTGAGCATCAAGAGAAAAACCAGACACCTGTTGCACTGTTTGATGGCATGGAAGCGGTGATTAGCCAGTTCGCCCATCTTCCTCATGGTATTTGTTCTCAAAACTCTCAATTGAACATTCGTGGTGTACTCGACAGTTATGGCATTGGTGATTTGTTTAAATCGGTTGTTGGTTATGACGACGTATCAAATGGCAACCAAAAACCGCATCCATTTGGTGGTATCAAGTGTGTTGAAAATATCTTTGGTGAAGCGAAAACCGATGAATTCTGTTTGATGTATATCGGTGATCATGAAGCGGACACGCAGTTTGCACGCAATATCGAAGCTGCACTTGGCGATAAAGCAAAAGTTATTGCGGTTGCAGCGGGTTATAGCCGTTCTGAACCTGAAAGCTGGCAAACCAAACCCGATTACATTGCCAATAATGTCGAAGATCTTTTAACGATCATTGGTAAATATGCTTAATCGTTTTTAACGAGTTCGATAATTTAAGGAAGAATGATGACATCAAAAGACGTGGTATTAGGTTTTTGGGATGCAATGCGCACCAACAACTTTGCCAAAGCGGCCGAATGGCTAGCGGAAGATTTTCAAGGTTATTGGCCTCAGTCGTCTGAATTGACGGTAGGGCGCGATAACTTCACAGCTATCAATTCTGAATACCCAGCGAATGGGGTTTGGAAGTTTGAGCTGAACTCGATTGTTTGCGAAGGTGATACGGTCGTGACCGATGTATCAGTGACGGATAGTGTACTAAATGATCGCGTGATTACCTTTCACACAGTTGTTGATGGTTTAATCCAAAAGCAAACTGAGTTTTGGCCAGATGGCTTTGCTGCACAAGAGTGGCGTGCAAAGTGGGTTCAGATAGCGAGCCCTGAATCACTCAAGTAGCAAGGTCAAATGCAAGAACACCAAATACAAGAACACGAAGCTCACAATAGAGTATGTGCATAACAACAATGAGATAAATTAAAGTCAGCGAGTTAGGAGATTTCATGAGCAAGGTCGTAATCGTTACAGGCGGAAGCCGAGGTATTGGTGCCGCTACATCGAAGCTATTGGCACAACAAGGCTATGTAGTGTGTGTCAACTTCATACACAACGAATCAAGAGCTGATGAACTGGTGAATGAGATACGTGAGCAGGGCGGAACGGCTATCTGTGTGCGTGCCGATGTGTCGGTAGAATCGGACGTAAAATCCCTGTTCGAAATTGCCCGTCACAAGCTTGGGCCTATTACCCACTTGGTGAATAACGCTGGCATCTTGTTTACTCAATCAGCATTAGAAGACATCGAGATAGATCGTTTTGAAAAGGTCATGAAATCGAATGTCTCGAGTTGCTTCTTGTGCAGCAAAGCCTTTATCAAACAAGCTGATGGTGCAGGCTCGATTGTGAATGTCTCTTCCGCAGCTTCACGAACGGGTGCGCCGTTTGAGTACGTGGATTACGCAGCGTCTAAAGGCGCGATGGATTCACTGACCAAAGGATTATCGCTAGAACTGGCTGCACGTAATATTCGCGTTAACGGTGTTAGACCAGGCTGTATCTACACGGAGATGCACGCAGACGGCGGAGAGCCGGATAGAGTCGATAGATTAGCGTCGCAACTGCCACTACAACGAGGCGGTACACCAGAAGAAGTGGCTAACTCGATTGCTTGGTTACTGTCGGACGAAGCGTCGTATGTAACCGGTTCGTTTATTGATATTGCTGGCGGGCGATAGGATAGGTTAGCCTTTACACTAAATTAAAACCATAAACACGCAACAAAAGTACCTAACTAAAAGAACGAAACTAAGAGTACAAACATGAAAAACTATTTTGAAAGCCCATTTGTTGGCAAGTCACTCAAAGAACAAGTGACTAACCCAAACATCATTGTGGGCGAACACAGCTATTACTCAGGTTATTACCACAACCACAGCTTTGATGATTGTGCGCGTTACCTTTTGCCTGATAGAACGGACATCGATAAGTTAATCATCGGCAGTTATTGCTCGATTGGCTCTGGTGCCGTGTTCATGATGGCGGGCAACCAAGGACATCAAAACCAGTGGGTGAGTACCTTCCCGTTTTTCTATCAAGACGACGAGAAGTTTGAAGGTGCAATCGACGGCTTTGAGCGCTCTGGTGATACTGTAATAGGCAATGATGTGTGGATTGGCACAGAAGCGATGATCATGAGCGGTGTGAAAGTAGGCGATGGTGCGATTATCGCGAGTCGAGCGGTTGTGACCAAAGATGTCGCTCCATATTCGATTGTTGGTTCGAACCCTGCTCGTCACATTCGTTACCGTTTTAACGAAGTTGAGGTTACGCAGTTATTACAAATGAAATGGTGGGATTGGAGCGAAGAGCAAATCAAAGGTGCTATGACCTTGATGTGCTCTTCTGATATCGACGGCTTGTACCAGTACTGGAAGAACTTCTCTGCTTAATCCACTGTTGTACCATTGAATTCGCATACAGTTGAATTGGTACGCTTTTGAATTAGATACCGGCTCCTACTTGGAAGTAGAGTGCGGTATCTTCTTCGCTGAACGCGAGATCAATACCTGAAATCAGACCATAGCGCCTTGCGATAAGATAACGGAAACCAACGCCGTATGCAGAATGTGAGCTTTGGTCAAACATGTCGTTATCACTGTCTCCCGCATAACCGATGCCAGTAAATACGCCTGTTGACCAACGCGGTGTCCATTGTTTCGTCACTTGTACTTCGGCAGCAAAGGTATGCTCACCTTGATAGCGATTACGGGCGATACCTCTGAGGTCAATGTCTGGGTAATATTGTGGAGAAAGCACACGCTCGTTAGTCGACAAGGATTTGTATTGGCCACGCAACGCGAGATTCCACTCTTTGTTTAATTCCCAATAGTTGAGACCTTCTAGATTAAACGTTTGATAGGTGTAATCACTGCCAATGGCGTCACCAAACCAAAGGTATTCAGCAACGTAGTTGTAGCCTTGAGTTGGATTAAGGAAGCTGTTCTTGCTGTCGTATTCAGCGATCAAACCCAAGCCGGAAGAGGTCGGTGAAGAGTTACCGATATTACTTAGGATCTCTTGTGCTTTAGGGTGATTGTTCACAGACAAGGTTGGTGCAAAGAACTGTTGAGAGAAGCCCAATAACCAATGGGTATCAGGGACTCTGAACTGGAGTTTTTGGATCCCACCCATACCTTTTAAACCTAATTCAATCCCTTCGTTTGGGTCGAGAGGCGCTAGGGCGTTGGAGGAACTTTGACGATAGAAGGTCATGTTAATATCGCCATAACCTAAACCACCCAGATAACGAATAGAGTCTTCTTTCCAACTACGTTTATGTCCAACAAACGCCATCCAAGTGCCGTTTTCTGTTGCAAAGCCGCCCACCGCGGTAATCGCAGGCGTTAAAAGTTGAGCACCACCATCAATTGATTTTTCGGCCAGCTCTTTACGTGTGTTTTTCTGCTCTTCAGATTCATGAAGAAAGATACCTGTGAAGCCGCCACCGTATCCGACTGCAGGCTCTGTTATCAGTATTGGAACGGGCAAAAATCCATAGGCATTTTCAGCGAGGTATTCGCCCATATCTAAGTGGCCATCGATTTGATCGATAAAGCTAACAGCGTGTGTGGTAGCAGAAACAAGCATAAGGGCGCTTGCCGCTAAAGGTTTGAGAGTCATAACATTCCATATTATTCACTATCCATTAAATTCAGTGTAATCAATGAAATAGATAGCGCAATAAAACGGATGCGATTAAGTAAGATCTATGTTCAAAAGGCGAATGGAACAGCGTTTACTATTGAATGGACTCAACGTAAGTCAAAATGTTGAGTGCATCTTGCCTTGTGATGATACCTTGCCACGCAGGCATACCTTCTTTTACATTGCCTTCCAAAATGTCATCAACCAACGAGTTTTTAGTCGTGAATAGCTGTCCAAGTTTATTCGGAATATTGGCAGGCTTGTGTGGTAAAGAGGCCGCAGTTGGGCCGTCACCTAAACCCTTATCACCATGACATACCATACAAAGCGTCTGATACTTGGCTTTGCCATTCGCAAAGTGACTTGCATCCTCAAGTGATGCGGAATTTGCGCTGAATGTCATCATCGACGCGATTAAACCCAACGCAGCTAACAGGTGTAAATGGTTCATATTTTTCATGATTATATTCTCTTATTGTTATCCAACAGCTAAAGAATAAGTAGGTACTCGTAGAAGAAACGTGAATGGATAAAGCGCGTTTAAGCTTCTGATAAAAAGCCGGTTTACCTTAAGAAAATGTCATCAATGTGATTAGAGTAAACGATTGATTATAAACAGTTTGCATAGTACAGCATGTCGCATTAGCGTGATGAATAAATGGGGGAATTATTATGATTAGTTGCAATGATTACGATTATATTGAGATTGTGTGTATGCACCGATACCCAATCAAACTCACAATGAAATCTGGTGAGCCGTTGACGTGTGTCGCCTTAGATACAAAACGCAACGACGCAAAAGAAGAGTGCATTAAAGTCAGTGTCGAAGGTCGAGAAGAGCTTGTCGTGTTAACTGAAATTTCAGAACTCGAAGTTTGTGTTGATAATCCTCACTTTCAACATATCTCCTTTAAAAAGTCATAGGTGCCTATATGAACCACACAACCGAGCAATGCTACTGCACCGAATGCCGTGAAGAGACACAACATGTCGTTATATTGGTGCGCAAGGAAAGTGCGTTTGCAGGTAAACCGAACCAAAAGCGACGTGAGTTTTGGGCGGGAGTCGTAAAAGGCTGGTTTCTTGGGCCATTTATCGCTTCAATGGATGAGTTTTCTCGCCACCTTGTGTGTGAAAAATGTGGTCATAAAGAGATACAAGATTAGAGTTGCTTCAAGGCGATGACAGTTGCATTGGTTAAGGAATTAAACAAATGAAAGTAGAAACGATTGAAGCCGTAAAGGCATACGGTTTTTCAGTAAGAACCACTAACACTAACGAAGTTGACCCTGCAAAGGCAAAGATAGGCCAATTATGGCAAGTTTTTTTCGATCAAGCTTTTCCCAAGCTGACTCCTGATTCAAACGTGTATGGCGTCTACACCAATTACGAATCAGATTTTACGGGCGAGTTTGATGTTATCGCATGTACGAATGCGCTTACCGATAACAATTTAGATGAGTTAGTCGAAACCAATATCAAAGCAGGTAAGTACCTAACATTCTCAGCAGAAGGTGAACTGCCACAAGCGGTTATCGATTTATGGGGAGAAGTGTGGGCTTATTTCAACGCACCGGATTGTCCACATACGCGAACTTACACAACTGATTTTGAGTTTTACAAAGGTGAAACGGCAGTCGAGATTTCGATAGCGATTCAATAATTTTTGCTTATCGATAGTTCATGAAAAGTTAATGATAAGAAAGAGCCGCTCAGTATGAGCGGCTCTTCTGTGTAACCATTTTAAAGCTGGCTGACTACATCATTCTCATGAAGTAAGGAATGATCAGAGCATTGGCTAAATCGATGAAGAACGCGCATACCAAAGGCACGATGATGAATGCTTGAACTGAGTGTCCATACTTTTGGCTTACTGCCGACATGTTCGCCATAGCTGTCGGTGTTGAACCCAGAGAAATCCCACCGAAGCCTGCACATACAACGGCCGCGTCATACGTTTTCCCCATAGACGGGAATACAATGAAGATATTGATGACCACAGCCAGTAGAAGCTGCATTGCTAATATCGCAAAGATTGGACCTGCTAAGTCAATCAATGTCCAAAGCTGCATGCTCATTAGCGACATCGCCAAGAAAGTACCTAAAGAAATTTCTGCAATCAGGTCGATAGCAGGTGAACGGGTCGGCCATTTGGTGCCAGATATTCTTGGATAAGAGTCGGGGATCACGTTGGTAATCACAATACCGGCGAACAAACACGAAACGAACAGCGGCAGTTGTAACCCAGTTTGGCTTATCAATTCATTCAGTAAAGCCCCAACTATGACACAAATATGGATAGCTAATACTGCATCGAGAAATTGATACGACGTAAGGTCTTGCTTCTGTTTGTTAGTATTCGAACTTTGAGAGTAATCTTGGCCTTCAGCTGGCTTTAGGTTGTGACGCTTGATAAGAAACTTAGCAATCGGGCCGCCCATCAAACTGGCTAAGATAAGCCCAAATGTGGCACTAGCGATGCCAATCTCCATTGCACTTTCTAAACCAAACTCCTCTGCAACCTTGGGAGCCCAAGCGATTGCGGTACCGTGCCCACCAATTAATGAAATACTGCCACTCAACAATCCAAATACAGGCTCTAAACCAAACATTGATGCGACAGAAATACCAACGATGTTTTGCATAATCATAAAGAAAATGGTGATGATGAGTAGAATCACCAAAGGTTTGCCACCTTTGAATAGGTCTTTCAAGCTTGAGTTGATACCGATGGTGGTAAAGAAATAGACCAACAAAACATCGCGAGCGAACAGATCAAACTGAACTTCTATCGATGTCGTCGCGTAAAGCGCTGCAAAGAACAGAGACGCTAAAATCCCGCCTGATACGGGTTCTGGAATACTGAACTCTTTCAAAAAACCGATGACTTGATTCAGCCTTCGTCCAATAAATAGCACTACGATACCCATGGTCACCGCAAAGAATGACCCAAGGTGTAAGACGTTGTTTTCAAATTCCATAATGACCTTTTTTAAATATAATTCTGACGTGTTTTATGAGTGCTGGTTAGCAAGTTTATAAGCAACTAGATTAGCATTATTCGTTATTCTGAAAAGATAAGAAGCTTTTAAATTCAGCATCGGAGATAAGTTGTTTATTGCCTTCTTCGATCAACAAATCGACCTTGTATTTGTCTATCGTGAAATCAGTTGGGATTTGATTGAGTGAGTAACGAGTCTCGTCATCGTCGACCTTGTTCAAGCTGATCTCAATGAAATGCGGGACAACCTGATGACCTTCGTAAGAGGAGAATTCTGCCCAAGACGTTAACTCGTCTACGATCAAATCTTTAGTGGTGTCGTTGTAGCGGTGTAATTGAATGTCGGTGATGACATCGACGGTCTGCTTCACGGTTGGCATGTCGATAGAATCACCGATGCCAGACTCAGGTTGGGTTGAAGCATCCACTGAGATGATGACAATCGGGCGCACAGATTGGTTTTTGTGTAGGTTTTTGAGTTTTTCTTTATCGTTGTAACGCAAATATTCCGACATCTCATAAACCGACAATAAGCCAAGGTTATCGGTAATCCCACCATCCACTAGATGAAGATAGTTCACTTGGTCTTTATTGCTATAAGACTCTAACGACTTGATGAGTTTTCTATTGCGATAACTGGTGGCTTCGAACGAGGGCTGTAAGTGCTCCGTTTTGTCACAGTTGTTTTTGTTTTCAAGCACCACCGGCGTAAAAACGAAAGGCACAGCAGAGGATGCTGTGACTGAGCTCGACACCGAATAGCTGTTTAGGTCTGAACAAATTAGGTCAAAGTATTCTTGCGTGAATGAAAAGCGTGAACCCGTCGATATGTCGGTGGCGTTGATCACAATGTAAGGTGCGCCTTCACGTCGAATGTCGGCAAACGTACTGTCCCCAAAGATGTTGGCGTCGTAATAGTCGGTCGCTTTATCCGTTCTAGTCGCATAGGAGAACCAATAGGTCGGAGACAACAGAATAGAGATGAGATCCTCAGACACTTCGTGATAGAGAAATGCCTTTTCGTAATCTTCGAATATCTTATCGCCATACAAACCGTAGTACGCAGCGGTAAAACTGCCTCCGGACACCGCGCTGATCATGTCGACCTCTTCGAGCAGATTGATGCGTTCGCCATCAACTTCCATGTCAGTATCACGCAGTGCTTGTAAAACACCGTAAGAGAGCGCTGCCGCCCGCGTTCCTCCACCTGAAAAAGAGAGGATCAAAGTGACTTTGTTGTCTTGTCTATAGAAGTTTTCCGCCGTGTAAGATTGGTTTGGCTCGTTGTTAGATTGGGTTAGGTTTTGGTCGGTAGTTGCGTTTAGAGAGCGCGTTTTGGCTTGGTCGTTTAACGGACTTACATTGGTGACTTTGTTCTTTGCGCTGCAGCCAGAAAGATTAAGCGAGAATGCCACTAACAGTGAAACTTTGGCTAATCCGGTAAGCCAATGCATAGGGTTATCGAAGCTGTTACTTTTAGGATTCGGCATAGCGCAATTCAAACTAACGTCTGGTTAAGAGAAAGGCTATTTTCGTTGATATCTAATATGCTATCAACGGCATCACATACGACACAGTGTCACGAAATACGTAACAATCCTTGATAAACAAGGGGAGTATTGTGTTGTTTCGTCTTATCCAAAAAGACAATCTTGCTTAGTTTCATTCCACAAAGGGTATTGCTTCATTACTTGGGTGTAGAGCTTGCTGTCTAGATGCGCTCTTAACCAACGTCCTACGTTTTGATATTCAGATTTCACAAACCATTTCTTTTCGACTCGCACAAACTGGCTGACAAAAGGCATCGCAGCAAAGTCGGCGAGGCTGGGTGTATCGCCAAACAGGTACTCGTGTTGAGCGAGTTTACTTTCCAGTTCTGAGATAAACCCTTCGCACGCTTTTCTGCGTTGTTCAGTGTCAACGTTTCGATAGCGAACAGACGCACGATACTTTTCTAGGTGACCAATAAAATCATTGTCGTTACTAGCGATCAGCGCAAGAATTTCTTGGTTTAGTTTTGGCTCGCTTGAACGCATCAGATCTTGAGGATCGTTTTGTTCCAATGCCCAAATCATCACTTCTATGCTTTGTTCTATAATCGTACCTTGTGGCAACACCAATACAGGTACAGTGCCTTTAGGCGAGCTGGCCAAGAGTTCGCTAGGCTTGTCTTTGGTGACGATTTCTCGAAGTAACACTTTTTGCTGTGATAGTGCGATGCCCATTCTTCCGCGCATTGCATAAGGACAGCGGCGCAGAGAGTAAAGGATAGGTAGGTCGGATTCGTTCGGCATTATTGAGGTCATTTAGTTTGAAAAGTGTTGTACGGTGGTAAAGAGATCGTGATGTGGGTAGAATACGCGGCTTAAAAATTATAAGTAAGTGAGCGACTTCAAAAATGAGCAGAAAAATTGAGTTATTAGCCCCAGGTGGCGATGTAGAAGCGATAAAAGCAGCCATCGTAGCTGGTGCCAATGCGGTTTATTGTGGTTTAGACACCTTCAATGCTCGTAACAGAGCTTCTAACCTATCGTTAGATGAATTGAACGGTGTAATTCGCCTTGCTCATGAATACGGCTGTGAAGTGTTCCTGACTCTTAACGTTGTACTGCTTGAGCACGAGACAAAGAGCATCACTAAGCTACTAAACCAACTAGTGAACACTAAAGTCGATGGCATCATCGTTCAAGACTTGGGTTTGTTCAACCTGGTGAAGAAGCACTTCCCATCACTGGATGTTCACGCTTCAACTCAGTTAACTACGCACAACGAAGGCCAGATTAAGTTCTTGTCTAAGATTGGCGCAACTCGCGTTAACTTGTCACGTGAGTTAAACCTTCCAGAAATTAAAATGCTGACAGAAGTGGCACATGACCACGATGTACTGACAGAAGTCTTCGTACACGGCGCTCTGTGTATCGCATTCTCTGGCCAATGTTACTCAAGCTCTGTAAGTGTTGGTAACTCGGGTAACCGTGGCCGTTGTAGCCAAGCGTGTCGTGATGAATACGAAATCACCAACGCGGGCAACAAGTTCCCACTGAACTTAAAAGATAACTCAGCTTACTACGACCTACCTGAATTGGTTGATGCAAAAGTTGATTCATTAAAAGTAGAAGGCCGTATTAAAGGCGCACACTATGTTTACACCGTGGTAGACACGTGGCGTAAACAGATTGATAGCTTTGTAGAGAGTGGTTTGTTGATCGAAGACGATTCAAACCTGCACAAAGTATTCAACCGTGATTTCACCAACTCTTTCCTTAAGGGCAACCTGACGAAAGACATGTTCATTGATAACCCGCGCGACAACAGCATGAACTACGCTGTTGAAAAAGCGACGGAGCAGAACAACGAAATCTCGGTAGTACAGATTCAAGAAGTGACGAACGAACTTCACCAAGCGAAAGACGTTCTTGGTAACGAGATGCGTGAAAAGATCGAGTTCCTTGATATTCGCAAAACGCCAGTTGCTCTGTCTTTCAGCGCGAAAGAAGGTCAGCCATTTACGGTCACAGTGAACACATCGAAAGAGAACTTCACCCTTCAATCTAAATCACTACTTGTGGCGGTTGAAGAAAAGGCGATCACTCAAGAGTTACTTGAGAAACGTTTCAAGAACGTGAAGAGTGCGGTTCACACACTAGAAAGCCATGACTTCAGCGAAGTTGACGCTGGCCTTGTGATTCCATTGAAAGAAGTGTCTGACCTTAAAGACGAGATCGACTTCATCCTGAACGGCTCTGTGGAAGTGATTAAGCACGTTGAAGTGCCAGCACTGCCACAACACCCTAAAGTGAATGAGAAGCCTACTATGTCGATGCTGATTGCTGATGTGGAAGACTTGCACCTGTGTGACGTCACTGATGCTGATGTTTACTTCAAACTGCCTGAAAGCTTCAAGAAGCGTTGTAACAAGTACATCGACATCTTGGCCGCAAACCCACGTTTGATCCCTTGGTTCCCAGCAGTATTGATTGGTAAAGATTACGACGAAGCGGTTCGTATCCTTGAAGAGGTTAAGCCTGCGCGCATCGTGACAAACAACACGGGTATTGCGTACAAGGCTTACGAAATGGGCATTGAGTGGGTTGCAGGTCCATTCATGAACACAACCAACTCTCACGCATTAGTGACACTTAAAGAAGAGCTTAACTGTGCAGGTGCATTCATTTCGAACGAAATCAACAAAGGTCAGATTCGTCATATTCGCCGCCCAGAGAACTTCAAATTGTTCTACAGCATCTACCACCCAATCTTGATGATGACCAGCCGTCAGTGTTTCTTCCAAAGAACGGTAGGTTGTAACAAGCCAAGCATTGAAGCCGGCTGTATGCTGAAATGTGAGAAAGCGACCACGATTACTAACGTCAAAGGCATCTCTTTCGCGGTTGATAAACAGAAAGGTGGCTACCCAAGCATTTACAACCACGAACAGTTCTTAAACCATGATGCTGTAACGGATTTCTCTGGCTTGTTCGACGAGTTCTTCATCGACCTAACCAACATCGGTGCGGGTTCGAAAGAGGTACAAGACAAGGTTGAGCTTATCAAGCACTTCGAAGCCCTACTGAACGGCGTTGAAGGTTCACAACAGAACCTAGAGCAGATGGTTGAGATTCGTACTAATGCGCAGTACGTTCAAGGTTTATAGCTTTTAAGACAAAGCGCGTTCATGGTCTATAGCTTGTAATACAAAGAGCGTTCATGCTCTATAAGCCTTAAACGCTTATAAGCACTCTGAACCAACAACAAAAAGCCACTCAATCGAGTGGCTTTTTAGTGTCTGAAACTTTGTGAGTCGTTTCTAGTCTGTGAATACGTTATTCCGTCACAGCTTCTTGTTTGAAGCATGGGCTTTTCAACGTGTTCATCTTTTCGATTTCGTTTGTTAAGCGCAGTGAGAGCAGTGCTTTTTGGTTTGAAGCAAAATCAAACATTACGATAGTCGCTGTACCAACCGTTGTCAGCTTCTGTTGAGCTTTACTGACGATCGCGTACTCCATAGTAAAACGATCGTCTTGAATATCGGTTACGCGTGAGCCGACCATCAAAGTGTCAGGGTAGGTTACAGGTCGGAAGTATTTACAATAAGTGTCGCCAAGAACAGGGCCCACTTTGGTGATAGCCATCTCTTCCATCAGTTCGACATGCTTGAAAAAGTCTAAGCGAGCCGTTTCGAAATAACGAAAATACACCGCGTTGTTAACGTGATTAAGTGCGTCCATTTCTCCCCAAGCGACAGGGATTTCTGTTACTACTGGGTAGTCAGATAATAGTGCTTCCATGCGAACTCTCTTATTGTTATTGATCCTTCATTGGAATAAAAACCCTACCGCCAAATTAACAAAACTGCAACACGTGTGATTCAAGTTTTTGAAGCTCGAAATCACACAATGTCAGTAACTTAGTTACATATGTCCGCACTGGTTAGGCATTGAGATGTTTGAATTGCAGCTCAACCAAGCGTTGGTACAATTCGCAGCTATTGATGAGCGACTGGTGGTCTCCGATGTCTACCAGCTGTCCTTTATCGAGTACGGCAATTTGGTCGGCGTGTTTAATTGTTGATAAACGGTGGGCGATAATGATCGTTGTTCTGCCGCGCATTAATTCTTCCAATGCCTGCTGAACATGATGCTCACTTTCACTGTCTAGCGCACTGGTTGCTTCATCCAATAACAGAATATTGGGATCTTTCAAGATGGCTCGTGCAATCGCAATACGCTGGCGTTGACCACCAGACAACCTCACACCACGTTCACCAAGAAAGCTATGATAACCGTCTGGTAGATTTTGAATGAACTCGTGCGCGTGCGCTTTTTTCGCTGCCTCGATCACTTGTTCGTCGGTCGCATCTGGATTGCCGTAGCGAATGTTATGGAACACATCGTTACTGAACAGCGCAGGTTGTTGAGGCACAAGCGCCATCTGCTTTCTGAGCTCGTTCGGATCAAACTGATTCAATTCAACGCCACCTAGCGTTACCTTGCCCACTTGAGGGTCATAGAAACGTTGCAGCAATTCGAATAGGGTGGTTTTACCTGCGCCAGACGGGCCAACCAACGCCAACACTTTACCTTCATGCGCAGTTAAAGAGAGGTTGCTTGTTGCTGGTTGATCTGGTCTTGATGGGTAACAGAAGGTCACATCGTCAAAAGCGACTTCTGGTGTTAAGTTATCTAGCGATGTTGGGTTTTCTACAGGCGCGACAATGTGACTTTCAACTTGCAGAATCTCGATCAACCGTTCGGTTGCACCTGCCGCACGTTGCAGTTCACCCATCACTTCAGAAATCGTTCCTAACGATGAAGCGACCATAATCGCGTAGAACACAAATGCAGCCAGATCCCCCGCCGACATCGTGCCATTAATCACATCGCTACCGCCAACCCAAAGCATGCCAGCAATCGCACTGAACACGATAACAATCACGCCGGATATAAGTATCGCGCGCTGTTTTACACGTTGACGACCAATCTCATAAGCCTTTTCAACTTCAATCGCGAACGATGCTTTCTCTTGTACTTCTCGGCTGTAGCTTTGCACTGTTTTGATGTGTTCAATCGCTTCACCCGCATAAGAACCCACATCAGACATTGAGTCTTGGCTCTGGCGAGAGAGCGCTCTCACTCGACGTCCGTATACCAAAATCGGAATCAAGATAAACGGAACAGAGGCCAACACGATCAGCGTGAGCTTAATGTTGGTCGCAAATAACATGATGATTGCACCAGCACACATCAGCGCGCTACGCATCGCCATAGAGAACGAAGAACCTATGATGCTTTGGAGCAGGGTTGTGTCTGTTGTGATGCGCGACATGATGTCGCCACTGCCATTGGTTTCAAAGTAACTCGGGTGAAGTGTCACAACGTGATTGAATACCGATAAACGAATATCCGCACTCACACGTTCCCCAACAGAAGAGACCAAATAGAAGCGGAAGAAGGTACCAATCGAGATCAACACGACCACGACCATGATGAATTGAATCGCGCTGCCTAAGTCTGATAGTGATTGTTGGCTGAATCCTTGGTCGATAAGAAGGCGGATACCGTGTCCAACCGAAAGCGTTAAGCTCGCAGTGAAGATCAGTGCAATCAACGCTGCTATCACACGACCTTTATAGGGCTGAATAAATTTGCTCAGCTCTAGCAAAATACTGAGGCTTTTCTTCTCAGGTTTGGGTTCTGGTGCTTGTTGAGGTGATCGCTGAGTCTGTCGCTGAGTGGAGTCGAGCGTAGAAGAGACATCGTTTTGCATATTACTGCCTTAATGTGTTGTCGCTTTAAAAATAGATGGCTTGTTGCTTGTAGTACGTATTTTTCACTGGGAAGCACTTGTTGAGAATAGAACCCATTAAAGCATTTATTACAGACGGACGCTCCTACGGAAGCTCAATTTTCCAAATTTCATTAAGGCAAAGTAACTCATACGAGATTGGCTAAAAGGAAAATTAGTCATTCTGATCTTCATGATTTGAAAGACTATTGGATTATTTAACCCTTATTTTTATGCAAGTAAATCGGCGGTAATAGGGAAGTGCGTTCATAGTTATCTCTGTGCCTGTTGATTTATAAATCAATGGTGAAACGTTTGCCTTTTATCTAGAAACGAGCTTTATCAATGACTTGTATGTTATAGATGTTAGACCAGTCATTGAGACTGTTTTTTGTGCAATAGTTGTTACAAAAATTCAACAAATTAATTTTTTATACATTTTTCTTGCATAAAAGTTCAGTTTAAATAGAATAACCAACAAATGACAATTAATGCAGTAATCCGGCATGAGTATTCAAGTAAAGAGCATCAACAAATCATATGGCGATATCCAAGTTCTTCACGACATCAGTTTTAACTGTGAGAGTGGCGAAACCTTGGTACTGCTTGGCCCAAGCGGCGCTGGTAAGAGTTCACTACTGCGTGTTTTGAATCTGCTAGAAATCGCGGACAACGGCGAATTAGACATTGCGGATGAGCAATTCGATTTCTCAAGCCAGATCCAAGAGAAGCAGGGGCTTAAACTTCGTCGTAAAGTCGGCATGGTTTTCCAGCAATACAACTTGTGGCCACACATGACTGTAATGGAAAACTTGATCGAAGCACCAACCAAAGTAGCTGGCTTAGATAAAGAAGAAGCAATCAAACAAGCGCAAACGGTTTTGAAAACTTTACAGCTTGCAGACAAAGCAGACGCTTGGCCATTACAACTATCAGGTGGTCAACAACAACGTGTCGCGATTGCTCGTGCTCTTATGATGAAGCCAGATGTGTTGCTATTTGACGAACCAACAGCGGCTCTTGACCCAGAGATCACCAACCAAGTTGTTAGCATCATCAAAGAGCTAAGCGGCACCGGAATTACTCAGGTGGTAGTGACTCACGAAGTTGACTTCGCCAAGAAGATTGCGAGCCACGTTCTTTACCTTGAGAAGGGTTACATCGTGGAACACGGCACCAGCGACGCATTTATTAATCCGCAGACTCCAGAGTTTGCTGAGTATTTGACTCACTAAGTCACTGACTAGATTTACCTAAACACAACATCGATTAAAACAATCAAATTATAAGAATGGCCACAGGCCACTATCACAATGTATTCGGAGTAACAAAATGAAAAAGATTCTACTAGCTTCACTTATCGGCCTTGCTTCTCTCAATGCAGCAGCTCAAGAAGAAATCAAATTCGCAATGGAAGCGACTTATGCACCATTCGAATACATGGATGAGAACAACCAAATCCAAGGCTTCGACGTTGATCTAGCAAACGCACTTTGTGAAGAGATGAAAGCAACGTGTACTTTCCACAACCAAGCATTCGATAGCCTGATCCCAGCTCTTAAATTCAAACGTTACGATGCGGCTATCTCTGCAATGGACATCACCGAAGCACGTCTTCAACAAGTAAATTTCTCTGATGCTTACTACGACAACTCTGCAGCATTCATCTCCATTGAAGGCAAAGTTGCAGACCAAGCAGCACTAGAAGGCAAGCGTATCGGTGTTCAAAACGGTTCTACTCACCAAAGCTACCTTCTGGAGCAACTGCCAGGTGTGACAGCTGTTCCTTACTCAAGCTACCAAGATGCATTCATCGACATGAAAAACGGTCGTATCGATTCAGTATTCGGTGACACAGCGGTAGTCGCAGAATGGTTTAAGAAAGAAGACAACCTAACGTACGTTGGCGACCAAGTAACAAACCAAGAGTACTTTGGTAATGGTTTTGGTATCGCAGTAAACAAGAGTAACCCAGAGCTAGTTGCACAACTGAACACAGCACTTGCAGCAGTTAAAGCAAACGGCGAGTACGACAAGATCTTCAACAAGTACTTCGGTAAGTAATTTATGGAATTAACGGGTTACTCTTTAGGGCTCGTCGAGGCAAGCTGGATGACTATTCAGCTTGCATTCGTAAGCCTATTGGTTGGATTAGTTTTAGCGGTAATGTTTGCTGGCGGTGAAATGTCTCGTCGCATTGCAATCAAATGGCCGACAACCGCGTTCGTGACAATCGTACGTGGTCTACCAGAAATCTTGGTAGTTTTGTTTATCTACTTTGGTTCAACGCAAGTGCTCTTCATGATCACTGGTGATTTTATTGAAGTTAGCCCGTTCTTATCTGGTGTTGTTGCGTTGTCACTTATCTTCGCTTCTTACGCTTCACAAACCATTCGTGGTGCTTTGAAAGCGGTAAGTAAAGGGCAGAGAGAAGCGGCGAGTGCATTGGGTATTCCACAATCGCACGCATTCTTCAGAATTGTTTTGCCACAAGCAGTAAGACACGCACTACCAGGCTTAACGAACCAGTGGTTGGTTCTATTAAAAGACACCGCATTGGTTTCGCTGATTGGCGTCACCGATCTACTGAAGCAAGCGCAGTTAACATCAGCAGCAACGCACGAAGCATTTACATGGTACGCAACGGCGGCAGCTATCTACCTAATCATCACATTGATCACGCAAAGAGCAGTAAAAGTGATTGATGGTAAGTTCTCTATTCAAGGTTTGGGTAACAAAGGGGCAATGGCATGAATCAACAATACCTCTCTCAAATGCTTGAAGGTTTAGCGACCAGTCTTCAACTCACCGGCGCGTCACTGCTTGTTGGTTGTATCTTGTCGCTACTGATGACGGTAACACTGATCCTAAGATTACCAGCGATTCACTGGGTAACACGCGGCATCATCACCTTGTTCACTGGTACACCATTATTGGTTCAGATCTTCTTGGTGTATTACGGCCCAGGTCAGTTCGATTGGATCCGTGAAAGCTTCATGTGGACATGGCTCAGCCAACCTTGGTTCTGCGCAATGCTAGCATTGGCTTTGAACACGGCGGCATATAGCACGCTACTGTTCAGAGGTGCATTCAACGCGATTCCTGCAGGGCAGTGGGAAGCATGTCGTGCATTAGGTATGGATAAAATCGCAACGCTTAAAGTGCTACTACCATATGCATTACGCCGCGCCGTTCCAGCGTATTCAAACGAAGTGATTCTAGTATTCAAAGGCACATCACTGGCAAGCACCATCACCATCATGGATTTGATGGGTTACGCTCAGCGTATCAACGGCCAAACCTACGACACACTAACTGTGTTCGGTATTGCTGGCGCATTCTACCTAGCAGTAAACGGCATTTTAACGCTGATCTTCCGCCAAGTAGAAAAGAAAGCCCTCGCATTCGAAGCGGCGTAAGCTAACCACTCAAAAGCTTAATTAACGTATAAAGCCTGCCATTTATGTTCGCATAGATGGCAGGCTTAATTATATGGTCCGCCTCACTCTCAAGCCCTTAAGCTTAGAGTAGGCTCTCAGAATGAGGTGAACCATATGTCTTCTATTCATATTTTAGGTATCGACCTAGGTAAACATTGCTTCCATGCTATCGCACATAACCGTTGTGGAGTGGAAGTGCTTCGTCGTAAATTTAATCGCAACCAACTTTTAATCTTTCTTAGTAAAATAGAACCAACAACTATTGCTTTCGAAGCCTGTGGCGGTGCTCATTGGCTTGCTCGAAAGTGTGGTGAACTTGGTCATCAACCCCGACTTATTCCTCCTCAGTATGTTAAGCCTTATGTCAAAGGCAATAAAAACGATTTCATTGATGCATCAGCGATCGCAGAGGCTGCGGGTCGACCGACTATGAGGTTTGTAGCTGTAAAAAGTGAAGAGGCTCAAGTCATCGCAGCGATTCATCGAGTCAGAGATAGTTATATCAAGGAGAGAACTGCCACTATGTCGCGGATCGGGGCGATCTTACTTGAGTTCGGCCTTAGCTTTCCCAAAGGACATGCAAAGATGAAGTCTCTGTTTCAATGGTTAGCAGAACAAACAGTCTCATTACCAAAAAGCTTGCTATGTGAATTGATATCTATCCACGAACATTACAAGTACCTTAATGAACAAATCAAAACTCAAGATAACAAGCTTCAAACTATTGTTAATAACAATGAAAGTGCTCAATTATTAAAAACTATCCCTGGAATTGGCGATCTTACCTCCACATTGTGTATTGCCGATGTAAGCTCTCCGAGTAACTTTACCAATGGCCGTGAGATGGCGGCTTGGTTGGGGCTTGTGCCAAGGCAATTTTCAACAGGAGGAAAGACCAAGCTACTTGGTATGAGTAAACGAGGGAATAAACACCTCAGAACTCTGTTTGTCCATGGGGCAAGGGCTGTACTCTCTAGACTAGAGACGACAGGGAAAGTGTTTGGAGAGTGGCTTGTGAACCTACGAGCCACCAAACCATTTAATGTAGTGGTAGTCGCATTAGCCAACAAGCTAGTGAGGATAGCTTGGGCGGTGTTATACCACCGCCAAGCTTTTAAGGCTGTTTAGCTATAACCAAGTTTGCAACGCCAATGAACGTGATGACAAAAACGGTCAATCGGCCAGATTAAGAACCTGACACAAAAAATAGCAATCAATGCTTTAGGCTTTTTAAGGATAATCTGGCGCGGATATCATCGTGGAGCTGGGAAGCTAGTGCTCCCAACAAGGACTCCGAATACATTAGCGCAAACCAACTCCGTTATTACTTAATTGTAGTTGCAATAACGGGGCGGACCATACATTTTTGTGCTTCCAAAATGGCTAGAAGGGCTGTGGCACATACAGTGCGAGAGGGATTCCGTTAGATTCATACGATATGTAAATATTCTATATTTTGTTATTTAACGCACTTATCTATGTTTTAAGTCACTGAAATAATGAAATTAATTGTGCTAAGGTGCCATGCATATGAAACTAGATGGAATCATTCTGTATTTAAATGAAGAATTTTTCTGTCTAATAGCTGTTATGTGCTTGCAATTATTTGATAAATTAGGAGAAACAATGGACTGGAAATCAGCTCGCGTTCATGACAATGGTACTGTTGAGGTGCCTAAACGTTGGTTGCACTTGCATTACTATGAAGCGCTGAACATACTTTTTAGATTTGAAAACTCTTTGAGAGTATTCGTTTATGTTGTGTTGAAAAATGAGCAACTCGATAAATGGTCTCAATCTAGCTTCGAGATTGCAGGTGAGCAAAAATCAATTAAAGGTTTAGCTGCAAAACGTATCAAGCAGGCTGACAATTTTGGTTACTTGGGTGTTGAAGTTAAGTCGCCACTAATGCACCTTACCAGCGGTGAGTTGTCTGAATTGATAACTTCCGACGCATATTGGAATAAGTTCAAACGATACTTCAAAGGAAGTAAGGAAATTATCAAGAACAAACTTTTAGAAATTGGCACAGTCCGAAATTCGCTTGCCCATTTTCGTCCAGTAAAACCTGAGGACTTAGAGTTAATCAAACAAAATTCTCGACATACTTTAATGGCGGTAGAAAGTTGCTTAACAAACTTATATATGCAACATGTTCGAGTTCCAACTAATACCCAAAGTGAATGGTACAAAGAGCTAACAACCGTAGGTAATGAGTTCGTCAATATTATCCCTTACTTTAGCGATAATGAAGAATGGGTTAAAGTTCAGTTAGTTTTCGATGCTCCTGTTTTAAATAAGCAGCAGTATGGTACTGACTTTTTTAGCTACACGGTCGGTAAGGTGAAACCAGCAAATATACTCGCTAGCAATACTGAACTGACAAAATATACGATTTATGCGAATGAAGTAGTTTTACAGCCTACCTTTGTTGATGGAACTACAGATGTAAAGGTTCTAAAACACATAAATCTCGTGTTCAGTAAAAAGCAACTTGAGTCTTCTACTGAAGGTGTCGTTTCTGCCATTAAAAAAACGTGCCTTAAAATCCACGAAGAATGCCAATTAATTACTCAAGATAATTTGGCTCGCGGTGAGTTAGTCGAGTCTGTGTTTGTTACTGCGTGGTATAAACGTGAAGATGAGTCAGGGAAGTGGGTACACAACTATGACAACTTACGTCAAAACTATGAACCAGAGCATCCAGATGAATATTGGGGTGGTCAAATGGGCTCTGCAAATGATGTAGTCGCGGGTAGCACATCATACCCTTGGATGCAGTCTGATATTTCGTTATACGAACCACCATTTTAATACGCACATAACAAAGCCTTTGAGCCTGATTCGTAAACGCGTGCCGATTCCGCTTCGCTTCATTTTGGCACACGTTTACTCACAGCTTAAGGCGGCGTTAGGCATCCGAATTGTCTGTAAAATTTGAAATATATTATTGGAGGATAAGATTATATGACACTGCGTAATGTTAAAGGTAGTGTGACCCTCATGTTTGCTACAGCTTTAGTTACTGCTATTGCTGTCATCGGTTGGCTAAATACAGCTGAACAAACTAAAGAGAATCACTTTGAACAGAAAATTATAAAACTATCTGTTGGACATTTGGTTGATTTAGATTGTGACACATCAACTCTTACAGAAGCTGGTTATGATCTGTCTCAATTCGCTGATGTTAGGTCAGCAGCACTAAACCGTTGTCGGGAAGAGGTAGGTAAAAAGGACTTAGAAATTACATTTGGCGCCCTAAAAAATGTTTATTTACCTTCCAGCTTAGCTGCATTGGATATGATAATTTCTGAAGCTCAAAAATCTACTGGAAATCCTCAACATAGTTGTATTGAACATGTCGTCACTTTAACGAAAATGTGTCCTGATTTACTTCTATACAGGTTTAGCGAGCTAGAAAGTGCATTGAACGAGATTGATTCTTACGATAACCAATAAAATAAGATGCCTAACAAAGCATTTCAGAGTGATTCGCAACGCTCGGCATTTTCAGTTTGATCAGCTTTAGTGTTTACGGCACTGTGGTTTGGGTCAGGTGGTAGGCGTTGCTCACCACTTAACGCGGCTATGCCTTCGAGGGAATTATGAATATGATCGAATTACAATCAATATTTAAAATAGAAGATCCGACTCAGTACAAATTTCATTGTGCTCGATGGAATGGAGAGTGCCAGCCTTTAGATGTATATGTTGAAGATAAAGATAGTTGGTTTCACTGGAATACATGGAGAAGCTCAAAAAATGAATTCACACGTAAATTCATTTTTTCATTAATTGATTTTTATCCTGAAAATAATATTTGGCTTTTTGGTGGGATTTATGAAGTACTTGAAAGACCAAGTATTCCTAATGCCCATAGTTATAAAATCCGTGAACTAACAGAGTATTCAAACTATGTTGGCAGGCTAAAAGTACACTTGCCTAAGCCATCGAGAGGTAGAGCTTTTTACCTTGAAAGGTACATAGATAAAATGGTTATCTCTGAATTGCTCAAAGAACCATACTCTGGAGAATACTTTCCTGGTTATGAGAACATCAATCACGATTTCGATACACTAATACCAATCTTTAAAAATCAAAAACCAGATTGGAAGTCGGCACTGTCAAATATCAAAGGCGTATATGTTATTTTTGATAAATCAAATGGAAAAAAATATGTAGGCTCAGCTTACGGTGAGCATGGTATATGGTCACGTTGGAGTTGTTACATAGGCACAGGGCATGGCTGGAACGATGCTTTAACAGAATTAATCTCAAAAAATGGTCTTGAATATGCCCGTGATAATTTCAAAATAACTTTGCTAGAGTATCGCCCAATGAAAACCGATGACAGTACAATCATAGAACGTGAAAACTATTGGAAAGAAGTACTATTGTCACGTGATGCGTTTGGGTACAACAAAAATTAGTACGGCTATAGTAAACACTTTATGATTGATTCCGTACGCTTGGCATTTTTCTTCCAATAGTTGAGCTCGAATTTTGCGACGGTAAGGTTAAGCTTTGTCGTCGCATTGCTCATACTTTAACGCGGCGTTAGTAGTCAGAAGTTAAAAGGATTTATAGATGGAATTAAAGTATCGTTCAGCTGAATTTGAAGATTTGGAAAGCCTTGTTGCTTTGCTTTCAAATGACTCACTTGGTAGTAAACGAGAAGATGCGTCTATTCCGTTGAATCGTGGCTATATTGAAGCGTTCGAAGCGATTGCCCGAGACCCAAACAACGAATTATTGGTTGTTGAACTGGAAGGCGCTCTGGTCGGGATGCTTCAACTAACCTTTATTCCGTATCTAACGCATATTGGTAGTTGGCGTTGTCTTATCGAAGGTGTTCGAATCCATAGTGACTATCGTGGACAAGGTTTTGGTGAGCAAATGTTCGCACATGCTATCGAACTGGCAAAAAACAAAGGCTGCACAATCGTTCAGTTAACAAGTGACAAGCAGCGCCCTGATGCCATCAGGTTCTATGAAAAACTTGGATTCAAAGCAACGCATGAAGGGTTCAAACTCGCGTTGTAGGCTGTCTGCTTACAATCTGATTCAGTGATTCATTTCAATCTTCTTCACCTTTAGCATGCTCTAATAGGCCAGTATGAACAAACAACTTGAATATTTAATCCATCAAGTTCCTGAGTTAGTTGAGACTGCTAAAGTGTGTCGAGAAGTAGGGTTGCCAAACTTCTATATTGCTGGTGGCGCTATTACTCAAGTCGTCTGGAATAGCATTGAAAATAAGCCACTTCTCGATCAGGTGAAGGATTTTGATATCGTTTATTTCGACAGTTCTCAGCTCAACGGTGAAGATGGGTTTAAAAGTCGCATTTGCTCGCAGTTAAGTCATAACGTAGATATCGATGTAAAAAATCAGGCAACTATCCATGAGCGTTATTCGACCAAGTTCGGATGTTCTATTCAGCCATATGAGTGTGTTGAGCAAGGTATTGAATCTTGGCTATCTGCTTTTGCTATTGGCTTCACCATAGAAGGGTTAGGTCACATCAGAATATTTGCACCTTACGGATTAGAAGACGCATTTAACATGTTGATCAAGCCAAATAAGCGAGCAATGACCGAACATAACTACAACAAGATGACAGCGAGTTACAAAGCGAGATGGCCGCAAGTGCGAGTGCTATCTTGGAACTGACAACCAATTCCCGGTGCACCTAAAGGGCAAGGGAATCGATAACTAAGCACTGTGTAGTGTACAAAGTGCTTAGTTATCGCTTAAATTGTTAGCTTGCGCCTTTTATAACGTTTGGAGCTTACCGGTTCATGAAAATCAGAGAAATGGATTTAGCTGATCTACCAGCCTTATACGACATTTATATCGATAAAGAAGTCGTGAACAACAATCGCTATTCAGCCGATATCAAACGGGAAGAGTTTGATGCGATGTTCAATGATAACCAACGCCATTTCGTTGCCATTACAAAAGATGGTGAACTTTTAGGGCATTTAGCGTTAAATCTTTCGACAAAACCACGATTAAAACACTCTGCTTCTTTTGGAGTTGCAGTAGCAAAAGCGTCTCGTGGAAAGGGCGTAGGTCGTTTTTTATTAGAACACTTGGTGTCTTATTGTGACAAAGAGTTGGATCTAGCACGCCTTGAATTGGAAGTTCATGCGAACAATGCTGCTGCGTTGTCGCTGTATAAGTCATTTGGCTTTGAGGTCGAGGGGACAAAACGCAAGGCAGTGCTGGTTGAAGGTGAATTAATAGACATCATTATCATGTCGAGGGTAGGTAATTAAGTCTTAGTTGAACTCTCGATATAAGACATAGGCTAATTACGCTGTTCAAATTCTGGGTAAACACGTCATGTTTTGCGTAATGCAGCAACCAACGTAAAACAACGTTACATGAGATTCACCCAAGACTGAGTTTTCTATCGAGTTATTGAGATATAAGTGCGTTTCAGATGCTCTATTTTTGGTAATTAACGTTCCCTATCGATTATCGAATTTTTCTTCAAGCTAACTACTAAGACAGGGAACTAAAATGAACAGATTAACATGGACTGCACTTGTGCCGCTTTTGCTATCAATGGCCATGGTGTTTAGCACTTATAGTTACGGAAGCCAGAGTGGGTTAGAAGCGTTTACTGTCTCTTTGGTGTTGTCTGCGCCTTTAATTTTTACGTTTTTGCTCGTCTTCTCATTTTGCCGAGATGGCGCTGCTGACAGGCATGCGTTACTTGGAACCATTGCCATTTGTATCCACCTATCTACGGTATTGTTACATGTTTGGTGGAATGGATTCATGTTCACCGATGTGACCAGAAACGACGGTTTAGGGCCAGCACAAGGGTACTCTGGCTTGATACTTTGGGTGGGTAGCATCAAGGCAATGATCATTGGCATCGCTGTTGGAGTCTGCGCACATTTTGTGACTCGAATGGTTAGAAGGCTCGCCTTCAGATAAGATTATCTAGCTTACCAACACCTCTAGCAAAAGGAGTTTGAAGTATGTTTTATAGCAAGGAGCTCAACAAAGGGTTGCTCTTGATCCTCATTGTGCTTAGCGTGTTTATCGTTTATACCTCTGATAGTAGTTACGGAGCCTTGTTTGCTCTGTCAATCAACGCCTTGATTGCTATTCTGTTTTTCTCCATGACCATTGAACTCAAAAGCAACATACTGACTTGGTATTTCGGCTTTGGGTTCTTACGCAAAACTGTGAAGGTATCTGATATTGTCGACACATCTTTTTACCAAACGAAGTGGTATCAAGGGATTGGTATCCGAATGTTGAGTGATGGATGGCTGTATAATGCATCAATTGGCTCGGCGTTGAAGTTAAGCTTAAGTGATGGCAAACAGCTTTATATCGGCTGTAAAAATACAGAAGACTTGAAGCGTGCCTTGAACAAGTTCGCCTAGCGAAACGAAATACACGCGTAGGTTTTTATTGGTAAGGTAAGTTGTGATTGAATTTAAAACGGTAGGTCTTTTTGTCGTTACGGCGATAGCGGAAATAGTAGGGTGTTATTTACCTTACCTTTGGCTAAGGGAAGATAAGAGTATTTGGTTACTGATCCCCGCAGCAATAAGCCTTGCCGCATTTGCTTGGTTACTCACATTGCATCCTACGGCGACGGGGCGAGTTTATGCGGCTTACGGCGGTGTGTATATTTCGGTGGCATTAGTTTGGTTGTGGCTAGTTGATGGTGAAAAACCGACAACGTGGGATATGGTTGGCGGCTCGATAGCACTGCTTGGTATGGCGATTATTATGTTCGCACCGAGAAACGTGTAACTAGACAATAGCAATTGGTAAGTACTGAATCGCGTATTCTTAAGGAAGAGTTAGGTCGCATGGAAAAAGTTGATTGGCACAAAAATCATATTGATGAGAATACGTTGATCACGGATAGCTACAAAACGACTCAGAATGTTCGTCGCTATTTCAAATCCCAATTTGGTGAGCAGTTTAAGTTCGATCGTGATTTCATGCTTTGGATGAAGAACTCAACAGGATTGACGATGGGTGATGCCGTGCAAGAGTGGGCGAAGCGCAACCAAATTAAGTAATAACGTTTTATAGGAATACTAAAATACCGCTGATGGACTCAGCGGTATTTTTTTGCTTATTGCTTAGGTGGGTAGCATATAGCTTTTCTAGTTAACAGAAGCGACTTCGACACTTTGTGTATCGCTTACGACTTTCCAGTCACCGCCCAGCGCTTTGTACACTGCGATGGTGGTATTGGCCGTTTGCAATTTAGCGGCCACTTGGCGGTCCTGCATCATTTTCTGTTGCCTTTGAGCATCTAATACCGACAAGTAATCCACTAGGCCTGCCTTGTACAATGATTTGGCTTTGCTGACCGCGTTATCGACGGCGAGGGTGGCTTCATCAATGCGCTTTTGGTTTTCTTGGCTACGACCATAAGCAAACAAGCTTGAATCGACTTCTGCAAAAGCACTGTCTACCGAATGTTGGTAGTTAAGTGCTGCTGAGCGAAATCTTGCCTCGTTCATATCTACCAAAGCTTCACCTCGGCCACCATCAAACACATTCCAACTGATGCCTACAGACGCAGCCCAACCAAATGAGTCGCTACTGAATAAGTCATCAAAACTTCCAGCCGTGACGCCGGGTGTACCTGTTAAGAAGAACTTTGGATAGCGATTGGCAATACTCGCACCAAGCTCTTCGTTAATCGCAGCCATTTCACGTTCGGCGATTCTGATGTCTGGACGTTGCTCCAACAAGTCAGACGGGATCCCTGTTGGGATAACATCTTTCATTCTTGGTAAGGTAAATTCGCCCGCTAAACGTTGATTGACGTTCGCTAGCGATTCACCCAACAACACCGCCATACGTTGCTTGTGAACTTGTTCGGCAATTTCTAACTGAGGAACAATCGACTCTGTGGCTGCAAGCATCGCTTTGGCTTGAGCGAGATCTAACTCAGAACCATAACCGCTGCGAACCACTTTGGTTACCAACTCCAGTGTGCGTTGTTGGTCTTGGATGTTTTCCATTGCAATTGCTTTGCGTTCTTGCGCGCCGCGGTATTGCAGGTAATTGTGAATCACGTCTGCGGTGATTAGTGTGTTCAAACCCGATTGGAATATCTCAGCTTGTTCTACTCGAATTGTTGCTGCGTTGGATTGTCTGTCGATACGTCCAAACAAGTCCATTTCCCACGCAATACTTGCGCCTAAAAAGCCACCATCGTGTTGTGCTTCAAGCAACGACATACCTGTGGCTGATTCAACCGCGTCTGACGCGCTAAATACAGGGCCGAGTAGGGAGTCATTCTCACTCAATTGATAGTTGTAGTAACCACCACCAACATTCACAGTCGGCACTTTGAAAGATTCAACGACACTCTTATATGAATTGGCCATGTTTATTCGTTCAGCTGCCAGTTTGAGCGGGATGTTCTGGTTTTGAACATCGGTCACCAATTGGTTAAGCGTTGGATCATTGAACTGCGTCCACCAATGGTTGTGTTGTTGGTTTGTCTCACTATGGCTTTCATTGTCTTGGCTATACAAGAAGGTTTCTGCCATCGTGGTTTGCGGCTCTTCGTAATCAGGACCAACCGCACAGCCCGTCAGTAACAAGGCTAGGGCAATAGGAGCCACTTTAAACTTAGGTAATAGATACATGTTTACTGCTCCTTATTGAGTAATGTTGGTTTGCTGGTTGTCAGTATTGCTAGGCGTTGCATCAAGCATGACCACCGCATCTTTAATGGCGTCAGACACACTTACCTTCTCTTCTCCTCGGTAGAAGAGTTTGTACAACGCAGGCATAACGAATAGAGACAACACGGTTGCAGCCGCCAAGCCACCGATAATCGTTGCGGCCATTTGGTCGAACAGGAGATCCGTAAGTAACGGGATCATGCCAAGTGCTGTGGTCAGTGCGCCCATTGAGATTGCCATAGTACGGTTTACCGTCGCTTCTTTGATGGCATCCGACAGTGTGCGACCGTCTTTACGTTCAAGTTCAATCTGGTCCATCAGCACAATGCCGTTTTTAATGATCATGCCAGTTAGCGTGACTGCGCCGATCAATGCCATAAAGCCGAACGGTTTATCCAATAACAACAAGCTGAACGTCGCACCTGTCGCCGCAAGCGGTAGCGTAGTGAGAATAATCACAGGTTGCTTAAAGCCGTTAAACATCGCGACCAGAATAATCACCATCAACAACATCGCTTTAGGCAGTTGTTTTAAGATGTCACTGACCGCTTTATGCTCGTCGTAGTATTCGCCGCCCCATTCAAGGCTGTAGCCCGGTGGAAGCGCGATGGCTTCAATGTCATCGATTACTGAGTTTCTAACGGCAGCAGGAGTGGTGTAACGGCCAACACCGGCTTGTGCGGTAATGGTTTTCACTCGGTCACGACGCCAAATCATGGTTTCTTCACTCGTCAGTTCGAAACCATCCACCACTTGCCCTAAAGGCACGCTGTGTAAGCCCAATAGTGAACGAACAGGCAATGTTTCTAGTGATTCTAGGTTACGATCTGTGCCTCGAAGTTGAATGGTAATCAGCTCATCGTTGAGGTTCATTCGACCCAATGGCATGCCTTCGGAAGCGCGCTTCATAGCGAATGCGATGTCTGCTCGGTTGATACCAGCCTGACGAATCTTGTCTTGGTTGATGATTGGCTCAAGCACTTTGCTTTTTTGTCGCCAATCGTCACGCACGTATTTGGTATCAGGGTGCGCTCTTAAGATGGCTTTCGCTTGGTTCGACAGATAGTGCAGCACGGCAACATCTGGGCCTGAAAAGCGAGCTTCGATACTGAATTTATCTGAGGTCGCTAGTTTTAAACCTCGGAATCGCGGATCAGCGTCGGGAAACTCTTTCGCTAGCCACTTGTCACCACGAGCAATCAGGGTGCTGAGTGATGGATAATCAACAGCGTTAATCAAGATCTGACCATAAGCAGGGTCGAACGGTTCAGGCTCAATGGTTACCGAGAAACGCGGTGCGCCAGCGCCCACATAGGTTGAAATATTAGTCACTTCTGGTTGTTCAAGTAGCCATGCTTCAATGCGTTCAATGTCTTGTGAGGTTTGCTCTATCTTCGCTCCATTCGGTAGCCAGTAATCAAGGAACAAGATAGGGCGATCCGCTTGCGGGATGAAGTTGATCGCTATGTTCGGAATTGCCAACGCGGTGACCAGAATAAGTGGGACGAGTGCAGTCAACGCTTTGATTGGATTATCGACCGTCCAGTTGACGCTTTTACGGTACAAGCTTACTTTGGTATCGGTTTTTTGTTTGGTTGGTTTGATGAACATCCAACACATAAGAGCAGTGAAGGTCATGGCTACAAACCAAGACAACAGTAGCGAAGATGCTATGATTAAAAACACTGAACTGGCAAATTCAGCGGCATCGGTCTTAGAGAAGATAACCGGACTTGCACCCATAATCGCAATCACTGTTGCGCCAAACAAGGGTGTCGCTGTCTCTTTCACAGAATCAATGGCTGCTGCAGTTCGGTCGATGCCTTTGTTGATCTTCACGATCATCATATCGGTAATCACAATTGCGTTATCAACTAACATGCCGAGCGCAAGGATAAACGTACCCAACGACACACGGTGCAAATCGATCGCCGCAATATTCATGTAAATTAGCGTGAGTAGAATCGTCAATAGCAGGCTTGAACCAACAATCGTTGCACTCTTTAAGCCCATGAAGATCGACAATACAACAAACACAATCGCGACACTTTCAAGCAGGTTGCTTACGAAGTTATCTATCGATTTCTGAACTTCTTCAGGCTGGTTTGCAACGGTTGCGACTTCAACACCGAAGGGCAGTGATGCTTGGAACTCGTCAACCACTCGATTGATGTCGTCACCCAAAGATACAACGTTTACGCCAGATACAGGGCTCATTGCAAGAGTGACGGCTGGTACGCCGTTGTAACGGTTTTCCGTCATCATTGGTTCTTGGTAACCCATGGTCACATCAGCAATGTCACCAAGTCGAATTAGACCTGTCCCTAAATCACTGACACCACCTTTGATCATCAGGTTGTTAATATCAGCGAGTGAAGTGAATTGGCTAGATTGCTGAACACGAATACGCTCGCTGCCTGCAGCAAATTTACCCGCATCAAACGTGGCGTTTTGTGTATTGAGTTGACTCCAAACCTGAGCCATCGACAAACCATACTGAGCTAAACGTTCGTCTGGAATATCGATATGTACGACGCGAGGTTGTACGCCATGCAGTTCTACTTTTTTAATGCCGTCGACGGTTTTAATGCGACGTTGTAACTCTTCTGCATAAGTGCGTAGTTCTGAAGGAGAAGCGTCTTCACCGTACACAGAGAAAAGCATGCCGTACACTTCAGAAAACTCGTCTTGCACAATGCTGATTTGTGCTGTGCTCGGTAGAAGCATTTTCATGTCTGATACTTTACGGCGCAGTAAATCCCAATCTTGTGGCAGTTCTTTTGAGTTCAAAGACTCTTTTAAATCGACAAACACCATCGACATGCCCGGACGAGACAAAGAGCGCAGGCGGTTTAAGTTCGCCATTTCTTGAAGCTTGGTTTCTACCGTATCTGTTACCTGTTGTTCCACTTCTTCGGCTGAGGCGCCGGGGTAGAGCGTAACAACAACGGCCGTTTTGACAGTGAAGCTAGGGTCTTCGAGCTTACCGAGGTCAAAATATGAGTACAGGCCAGCGATGACACTCAATACAGTGAAGAATAGGACGAAGGTTCGTTGCTTTATAGCAAAGTCAGCTAAGTTCATGGTGCGTACCTACAGATCTTTTACTTGGATTGATGAGAAATGTTGACCTTCTTGCACGTACTGCGCGCCACTCACCACCACGTAGTCGCCATTGTGAAGTTCTGATTCGACACACGCGGTATTCTTACCGAATGACGCCACATTGACAGGCACAGAGATGGCCTGTGAGTTCTTGATGGTGAATACCTGTTCGTTGCCTGACTGGTTAACTATGGATGAATAAGGCAGGCAGAAATTGTCGCTGCTTTCACCCAGTTGTGTGGTGAGGGTAACCGCTTTACCTGGCAACAGACTGAGAGTGTCACCATTTGCTAAATCGTCTAGACGATAGGTCACCGAATAGGTTTGTTTGATTGGATGAGGAAGCGTTGAAATCTCAGTCGCATGACCAGTAATAGACTTCTTTGCGTGATACCAACTGATGGTGGCTTGTTGTTCCGCTTTGAATTGATGAATCAGGTTTTCAGGCACATCAATGGTCACCTCAAGCTGTTCTGGCTTGTGGATAGTGAAAACCGAAACACCCGGCAGCACTTGTTCGTATTGGTCGAAATTAGAAGAAGCCACCACACCATCGAATGGGGCAAGCAGACGAGTGTAGCGAACCGAGTCTTTTGCTCGTCGTATGTTTTGTTCAACCACTTTTACGGCAGCTTCGCTGCGTTCGTAGCCGCTGATCGCTCGGTCTAAGTTCACGTCCGCAATGGCATTGTCATCAATCGCTTGTTTTACGCGAGCTAATTCGGCTTTTGCGAGTTTATGTGCTGATTTGGCTTCTAACGCGCGAGCTCGTAATTCTTCTAACGCCACTTGGTAATCGTGTGGATCTAACTGAGCAATCGCTTGACCCTTTTTCACGCTATCGCCAGTTTTGACTAACAATTCTTGAATGGTGCCGGGAACACGAAAAGCCACACCTGCCGTTTCAACCGATTGAAGTTTGCCTGTGAAGGTTTTGCTGGCTTGTTGAGGTTTCGATTCAAGTTGTACAACTTGAATTGGACGCTCTTCCGTTACTTTGGCTGAATCGGCAGCTGATTCTGTAGAAACAGACTGATTGCAACCGATAAGAGGGAGAAGAGTGGCTGCGAGTAGAGAGTAGCGATAGATGGACATCATGAATTGCTCCTAAATATTGATGGAGCAATTCTATCGAGATGAAGTCTAGAGATAATCAGCGCTAACGGTATAACACTGTCACACTATTCATGACAATAATTAGAGATTTGGTAATTCTTGTAATAAGAAATCAATCAATAATTGGCTGGCGTGGCTGAGTGCTTTGCGTTGTGGATACAACAACCAGGCTTCTTCTTGTTGCATGGTGTGATCAGGAAAAAGATTAATCAGTGAGCCTTCTTTAAGTTCTTGTCTCACCATCAATTGAGGCAATAACGCGATACCTCGATGACGGGCAGACGCACCTTTCACAAAACCAATACTGTCACTAACAATCGACGGTTCTACCTTTACAACTTGGCCTGATATTTCCCATTCCTTATCAACATCACCACTTGGCCAACGGAAACAGACAAACGGAAATTTAGACAGCTCTTCAAGCGTTGTAGGTTTACCTGATTTAGCAATGTATTCAGGGCTAGCAACGAAAATACGCTGCAAATCCATTACCTTACGCGCGACAACATTAGAGTCACTCAAACGACCGCCATGCATTGCAAGGTCTAACCCTTGTCGATACATGTCGATAAAACCGTTACTGATGCTGCGAATATCAAGTTCAATCTCTGGGTAAAGGTCTTGGAATTTGAATAGGGTGGCTTGAACGATGTCACCGGTTTCAGGTAGCAAACCTATCTTGACTCGACCATGTGGTACTTCCAACAAGTTAGAAGCCATGTGATTGGCCTTTTCAAGTGCGCTTAAGGCTTTCAATAGCTCATTGTAATAGAGTTCACCCGATTTAGTGACTGACAAACTGCGTGTGGTGCGAAAGAACAACTGAATGTTTAAAGACTTCTCTAAGTCATTGATACGGCGACTAACGTTCGCTCTTGGCAGGTCTAATGCGTTCGCAGCGGCGGTAAAGCTACCCAGCTCAACCACGGTGGTGAACAATTTAAGATCTTCGATTTTCATTGAAAGGTCCTTCGAACACAGGCTAGGAGTGTTTCGCGGTATCGTATATTAAATGGTATATAAAATCGAAAAAACCAATGAGTAAATACGTACTCATTGGTTTTTATAGGACTTGAATCAAAAACCGTGGGACTAGGTGAGACGGATACTGACAATTGACTGCAAAGTCTAGTTTTAACGGCCTCGGCCATCGACCATCACTACAATGGTCTTAGTAATTATGCTTAGGTCAGCAGCGATCCAAGATTTCATTGAACACAGGCTTAATGCATAACTGTGGTCGAAGCCAACTTTACGACGCACATCTTCAATGCAGGTGTCATAACCTTGGTTTACTTGTGCAAGCCCTGTAATACCAGGCATTACGCCATAAGTTCGGTCAGCAAAGTACGGAATCTCATTCTCTAGCTTGTTGTAAAAAGTTGGGCGTTCTGGGCGAGGGCCAATCAGCGACATTTCACCTTTAAGCACATTGAACAACTGTGGTAGCTCATCAAGACGTGTCTTTCTCAAGAAGCGCCCTACGGGTGTGATTCGTGGGTCATTTTGTGTAGCCCAAACCGCACCAGAACGAGACTCTGCATCTTGATACATGCTGCGGAACTTCATGATCTCAAAGATCTCCATTTTCTCTGGCGTTGATTTACCCACACGAAGTTGACGATAAAAGATTGGGCCTCGTGACGTAAGAACAATGGCTAGTGCTATAAATGGAAACACTGGAGACAAGATAATCAGTGCTAGCAAAGAGCTGACAAAGTCGAACGTACGTTTCGCACGAGAGATTTTGTTTTGGTATAGGTTTTGGTTAGATAGTTGGTCAATGTTTATCATGGTCAGTCCTTAACGATTAGCTCGAGTCCAAGGTGAGTTTTCTAGTCCAAGTAGGTAACGTAAGCCACCAATAAAGTTGGCGTAATGACCAACGACTAAGTATGAAATTAACGAAATAGGTTTAGTTATTAGGCTTTTCGGCAGAATGCATCCCAATAAACCGATGCTGTATACAACAACTTGCGCCCAAAGCAGTACTTCAAATAGCAGGTAGTCTTTAAGCAAAATTGAACACACTAAACACACGATCATTAGGTATGGTGTTAGCAGGCGTAGGCCTTTGCCAGAGAAGAACGCAAAAGCGATGCCTTTAAACTTGGGGCTGAACAAGCCGAACAAACGTATCGCTTGCTGCATGTTGCCTGCTGAAATACGTAAGCGTCGGTTAAAATCAGTCTTTAAATTGGACTCTTCTAGCTCTAACGCGACCATCTGTGTTTCGTATTCTGCGATATAACCTTGTTTAACGATTTGCATAGGTAAAATGAAATCATCATTGATGGTATTTAATGGAAGTAGTTCAAAGAGGTGTGTTCTGAACAAGTAGAAGGCGCCATGAGAACCTAGGCTAGACCCCAGTGATGCCTCACACTGTTTAACGGCTGTTTGATACTGCCAGTAGGTGTTTTCTCCCTCGTTACCTGTTGGGCATAATTGGTATGTTGCATTTACTACACCCACCGCGTCACTTTCAAAGTGAGCAGCTGCAATTAGCAATGCATCCAATGAGATCAGCGCTGAAACATCACTAAGTGCTGTAATGTCGCTAGTAATATTTGTCACTTCATCGTTAACTACGGCCACTTTACCTCTGTTTTGTGTGTGGTCGTGTATCTCAAAATGGATGTCGCTACACATCGCTTCTTGGATGGTCATCTGAGCAATGTCGACGGTTTTATCGGTACAACCATCACAAGCAATGATCACTTCCAACTTCTTCTTTGGATAATCTAACGAAGCGAGATTACGAATCTTGTCTGCCATCCATTGCTCCTCATTAAAAGCGGGCACAAGAATGGTGATAGTAGGAAGTGTGCAGTCTTGTTGTGCCTCTTTATAACAACGAGAACTTTCAGCAACTTGGCGTGCAGGATGGCGTCTCGCATACCAACGCAGCAAAATAGGATAGGCCGCATGATGGTAAATAATCAGCATTCCTGCGAACAAACATAAACCAGAGAGTACCCAATCAATCATGCGTAAGCTCCTTCTGAGATGTCGTCATAAGACGCGACCATTTTAATGATGTCAAAGTTGTTCAGAATATAAGAGCGAGGAGAAAGAAATCTTGCGCGTTCGTTCTCTAACAAGGCATGGCTTAACCCTATAATGCTTCCACTTTTCACTAGCTTACCGCTGATTGGGCATAAGGTTTCATCGACGGCGCCTACATTCATAGCGACGGTAGGGATGTTACATGCTTGAGCCTCAAGCGTTGAAAGCGGTAATCCCTCATGACGTGAAGGTAGGCAGAAAGTATCGAGCGCACCGTAAAAAGTCGTCATGTCATCAACCAATCCAAGAAAGATGACCCGATCGCTCAAATTGAGGTTGTTAGCCAATCGTTCTAATTGTTTGCGTTTAGAACCGTCGCCAGCAAACGCGACGATGGTATTTTTAGGCAGCAGTGCAAGCGCTTGAATCAGTTGATCTTGACCTTTAACGTGCTCCAATCGACCTGCACAACCGATGATGTGTTTGTCTGTCGGCAGGTTTAGACTTGCTCTCGCATGTTCTTTCGAAATTGGCTTAAACTTCTCACAATCAACGCCATTTTTGATGGTAATGATGTTCTCATATGCGAAAGCAGAACGGAGTTGGTTGTAAACACGGGTTGCATCTGCCACCAAAGTGGGGCGAGCGGCTTTAAGCGCTAATGCTTGTAAGCGGCGGCGCTTGTCGTCTTGAAGGTGCCAAGCGTCATGTTCGGTATGGATTCTCGTCGGAACCCCTGATACACGAGCCGCGTAACCTGCGTAGAGCAGAGGACCTATGTGATGCGTGTGTACAACATCAGGGCGGATCCCTCTAAATGCTTTGATGAGCTTTATGATGACGTTGAATTGAACACCGGGCTCTTTGTCTAAAAATACGATTTGATTGTGGTAGGGCTTGAGCTTCGGCCAATTTTTGATGGATTCTTCTTTAGTGCCTTCAAGACTGACGATCAACACTTGATCGGCCGGCTTAGCAAGGCGTAGTAGGTCTAGGGTCAGTGTCTCCAAGCCGCCCGGTGCAAGGTGCTGAACAACATGTATTATCTTTTTGCCATTCTTTGTGAGTTGCTTTCCCATAACTTCGCCCCTTACGCTAACGTTCTAATGTTTCTTTTCAGCTTCCAAAATCGTTCTGAAGTGAACATTGCACGCGGCGTGCCAATTAATTAGTCACTATTTTTCAATGGGATACGATTATTAATCGTTAGGTAGTGATTAATTCTCAAAATGGGAATCAAAACAGAAGGCAAGTACGGAGCTGCGGAAAGAAGGTTGAAGGGTGTGAAACCTTAGGAAGAGCCTGACCTTAATAAGCAATATCAGAAACGAAAACACCAACGTGTTGTTGGTGTTTTCGCATACATGATTAGCTGGTTAACAAAGACCCAACGATTTAACTCATTTTGGGGATAACGGTTATCACGGGAACTCCCAAGATGTCCTCGATCTCGTCTTTGCGCTTAATGGAAGAGTCGAACAGTTCGAATAGTATCGCTAAGCCTGAACCTAGACCAATACCTGCAATTAAACCAGCAAGGATAAACACGAATGTCGGCATGTTAGATTTTATACTCGGCGTAAAGGGTAAATCTATGATCTTCACGCGTTTGTTTTGTTCAAATACACCTAATGAGCCAGTTAACTGCGCCATTTCGTAACGCTCAGTCAGTTCATCATAAAGTTGACGTTTGATATTCACATCACGTTGCAATCGATACATCTCTTTGGCGTTTTCACCAAAGTTATTGGCTTTGTTTTCCAGTTCAAAAATCATGGTGCGAAGGCTTTTTGTTTCTTCTTTTAATGATTCAAAACGTGCGCGAACCAATTGCAAGCTGTGAAGCTGTGTTACTAATAAGGGTTGCGTGTCAGAAAGCTTGTTCAATGTGGTACTACTTGCGATGTCCCACAACTGGTCGTTATTCATGCTTGGTTGTTTTAGTTCTAATAACACCTTTCTTTCATTTTCAAGTCGTTCTAACTCGCGAACTTTTGCCTGCACTGCGCTGTGTTGGTCAGTGTATTTGGCTTGTAACAAAGTCAAAGCGCTACGGATATCGATGATCTGATCTTCTAATCGTCCGATAACAGGGTTCGTTTTTGAAAGTTGTTGGTCTATCGAACCGAGGCTTTTTTGTACGCCTGATAGTTCGGCTTCTTTCTCAGCCAGTGTTTGTTTCAATGAGGCTAATCGATTCAAACTTTGACTCTGAACTTCTGGAGTTGAATGGACGTTTTCGTTCACATACAACGCGAGTGCTTCCTCTGCTTGAGCAAGTTCAGCGCTTCGTTCATCGATGTGAATTTTAAGGAAACTGCTAGAGTCTTGGATAGAAGATCGTTCTGGTGCCAACAACTGCTCAATGAAATGTTCACTGACCGAACGCAGCGTTGCCTCCATGCCAACTGGTGTATCCGAGCTTAAGCTTATCTTTAGGAAGTCTTTCCCTAGTTGTGTGACGGACAAACGCTTAGATAAGTCAGTAATGATCTCTTGTTTTTCGATGTCCGACATATCCGGTGTTGTCAGTTCAAGTTCTTCCGCAACCGAATAGAGCACATGTCGACTGTGTAATAAGGTACGAAGTGCACTCATGCGGTCTTTCAGCATGGTGGATACCGCGATGTCTTCAAGAAAAGGGTTCATCTTAGCCGTTTCTTGAATCAACATACTGGTGTGCGCATCGTATTTGGTTGGGGCTAACTTACTCACACCAAACCCGATGAAAGGAAGAATGAGAATCGGCATCAAGATAACGTAGCGTTGACGCCAAGCCGCATTCAAAAGAAACAACAGTCGTAATTTTAGGTTATTCATAACAGCTCCAACATCCAATGAACGAAGTTACCACGGTTTTTCCAGCTATCTTTTTCGACGACAGAGATGGGAGACTTGTTCATATGGCGTGCATGGTCAAGTGCCCATATCATTTGGCTTGCACTATCTACAGTGGTGACGTGCTCTTGATAGGGAACCAATGCTGGAAACGAAGTGGTTACGATCGGCGTTCCTGCTGCTAGGTATTCCATAAGCTTAAGTGGGCTACAAGCTCGAATCTGCTCGTTATCAACGAACGGTAATAAGCTCACATCCCAGTGCTGCGAATAGCTTGGCAGAGTGTGGTGCGGGCGAGGGCCTAAGTAATGCACATTACTCAACTTTGGTAGCATTAGCGTATCAAGCTCGTTTGGGCCAATGAATACAAAGTCCCATTCAGGCGTTGCACTGGCGACGCGTTCTATCATGTCGTAATCGAGCCACTTTGAAAGGCTGCCGTAGAAACCAGCAATAGGGCGATGACTGCTTAGTAGATCTGCTGCTCGAGGTGCGGGCGTTGAAAAAAGACTCACATCAACACCATGCGGCAAAAGCTGTGTTTTGTCTTCTGGGAACTTAGTCATCAACTTATCGCTAGCTGCAAAGATTAGATCTGCTTTTTCTATTAGCTCTGATTCATGCTTGGCTACCGTGTTGTGATCGACACCAGCCAACGCACTAAAATCATCACCACAGTAATAAACCACCGATGACTCACCTAAGTGCCCACACAAATCAACCGCTGTCGGAAGGGAGGTCCATAGAATCGGCGCTTCAAGTTTGAGTTCAGTAATGATCGGTTTTAACTGATGTAACATCATAAACTTGGCTAGCTTTCTTGAGATTGCGGAGTCTGGTGCGGGTATTGTTTTTAAGTTAACGACTGTAATGTTATCGTGCCCCTTAGAATCAAGCATATTCTGCGTTACCGCTTTAGTCTTACCAAACAACTTGTTGAACGCTCGTGTTGCATCTTTTGCCGACAGCTTCGGTTGTCTTAAACCAATCGAGTTCACCCATAACACTTTATGGCGCAGTGCCAAATGACGCACTAGATGTTGTGTTGATGATGGAAGGCCTCCGAAGTCCTCTCCGAATACAATGAGATCACGCATGGTCACCTCCATGAGTTTCTAATGAATCAAATACGTCGGATTCGGTCACTTCTACTGACTTTATCTCTCCTACGACTCGAGCAGGGTTACCCGCCGCTATAGCAAAAGCAGGGATACTTTTCGTTACGACACTGCCGGCAGCAACCACAGCGCCTTCACCAATGGTGACTCCGCCTTTTACCGTAACATTTGTGCCTAGCCATACATCTTGTTCAAGAATGATATCGCCGATTTGTTGTGGGTCGTCGCCTTCACCTTGAGCTCGGCGTTTCGCGTCAAGAGGGTGGCCAGAATAACCAAACAGGAATGCACCGCCTGCAATACGCACGTTATCTGAGATGATTACGCGCTTACCGACTGCAATCGTTGACTGCCAACCGATGTCGACATTGTTACCAATGGACAACAGTGGGTGCTCTAAACCTTCTAGTGGTTGGGTACATCCAGAAAATGTTGTGTGGCCAGACACTCGACAATCATCGCCGATAGAAATTTGTAGTGGGCCACTCACGAACGGAAGACCGCCATACAGATATAAACGTTTACCACATTGGGCGACTCGTCCTTTGAATGCCGGCGTCCAATAACAAAAGCGCGTAACCCCGCCGATGATGTTCACAATAAGTTTGTGTACTTGGTATAGAGCGCGATTGAAAATTTGTGGGGTCGGTAATTCTGCACTTCTGATATTTTTCAAAATGAAAAACACATTCCGAATTCGAGAATTAGGGTGAAACTTAAGCCAATGTTTGAATTGGTGGATAGATGCTGACGTCATAATGAAAATCCTTTTGTATTGTTATATAGGAGTACTTTCATATACTGTGCCATAAACTAATTTATTATTTTTCAATGGTTTAAAGTTTGGCTTTTAGCTTTTCTCATTTTGACAAGCAGTTTGGGATACGTTGGAAACACATACAGTGAGTGCAGCGAGGATGTAAATGGGCCAATTGAAGCCTTGAGTTAGGAAGGTTCCCGACACAATAGTACCGATAAGGCCAGCGTAAACCGCGTAAGCGACAGCGTTAAGTTCCGGTGGCACATGTGTCGTACAGTTTGAAAGCCTTGCGAGAGTGGCGCGAGAGGTTTTAATCAGTGAGACAATCAGAATGACAAAAACAATCAGGCCGATGAAGCCCGTTTCGGCTAAAACGCCAAACCAAGTACTGTGCACTGCGTGATTCAGACCGTCCCAATGAGAGCTGTAAAAGAAGTAGTTAGAGAAGAAGTTGTTTAGCCCAACGCCGGTCAGTGGATTGTCTATCGCCATTTTTATCGCTGCTTCCCATGCGTAGATTCTACCCATGGCGGATTCATCGATGCCTTGTTCGGCTGCGCCGCCGGACGCTCGATCGGAGATTCCCGCAACCAAGTAAAGCACAACGGCTGCGACTGAACCTAACGAAATCAACAAGACTTTAGAACGAACTAGCTTCCAAGCAAAGATACCAATCACAGCGATACACCCCAATAATCCACCACGGCTTTGAGTCGCTATAATTGCTGCAAGCAACAAAACACACACTAAAGCGCTGATAATTCGTTTGAAATAAGAAATACCCGGTGTACTTGCTTGGCTGATTGTGAAGGCGAGTGGAAACATAAGTACCAGCGACAGATCGTTCGGGTCACCGAGCATAGAACCAAAATCTCGTCCTATGGTGACCCTTGAACCTTCAACCAATCCTATACCGTTTATGGAGTTGTAGACCGCAATCGCACTGACTAAGGCTCCGGCGTAGATGATAGTCATCGCCGTTTTTGCCAAATTCTCTGTGGTATTCACGAGCCAAGCAATCGCGAGGGTCATGACAATGATCTTCCAATAAACGCCCGTGAATTCTGCTAATGCAATAGGTCTATTCGAGGCAAAAACAACCCCTATGGTGGTTAAAACCCAGAATATCGCAAGCCAATTGAATGAATGGTGCCAAAAGATCTTCAGTTCTCTACTGACCAGTGAATGCCATAAAAGGGCTGACAGAGCGCCCATCGATAACAACAAAGGTATTTTAAGCGGATAAAGCTGTGGTAACGCCTCATGAATACGGAAGAACGAAAACACCACAAACAAAAGTACAAACCAAAATGCTTTGTTGATAACGAATAGAGCACCTAAAGGAATAAAAGCGAGGACAATAACAACAACTGGGTGAGGGACCAGATACCAAGCAACGCCGATAATCAGGCTCAGGAAAGAGAGCCCGACAATCAACGGTATTCGATTCACTTGGTCTCGCATTGTATTTTCCTTCACCTAGCTAACTTCCAACTAAATAAAGTAATAGCAAGGTGAATGCCAGATATGTTTTAGATTTAACTGACTGTATTTAATGGCTATTTTAACTAAGGGAATTGCCTGTTTGAGCGTAATTCAAAATGAGAATCAAATTGGCAGCGGTATGAGTTAAAGATTATTCCCGGAGGTATGCGGAGTTGAAGACGTTTAGTTACCGTAGCACGCCAATATTTGTGGAATGACTGCTTGGGGGGAGTACTGTTCAATAATCGTGTTTCTAGCCTTTTGGCTCATGACGTATTTTTCTTGGCTAGAAAGGCCAAGCCATTCAATTAAGCATGTTTGTAGTTGTGTTTCGTTTTGTGCGACATAGCCGTTGGTTTGATGTTTAATCAACTGTGGAAGATTGCCAACGTTTGTTGCGATAACAGGTATTCCACGCGCCATGGCTTCGAGCGCTGCCATGGGTAACCCTTCGTATCTGGATGGAATAACCAAAACATCAATGGTTTGCCATGCACTACTCATGTTGGTTTGATGACCATGAAACGTGAGATTTTTGCAGTTACTGCTTTCTAACGCTTGTCTTTCCGGACCATCACCAAATAGATGAAAATGGTGAGCAGGGTTAGCTTGAGCAAGCGTAACAAATCGGTCTGGTGCCTTTTCATGACTTAAGCGACCAACGAATCCAACGTGATAAGTCGAATCGGTAATCTGCATATCGTCAGAAACGTTAGGTAAGAGTGAATGTTCAGGAATCGCAATGAAATTATTGAGTAGGGTGCTTTTCGAAGGGAGCTTCTCTTTAATTTTATCGCTTACCACCAATGAGTGATCAGAAATCACGCTCGTGTATCGATCTAAAAAGTCATAGAGCCACACTTTTCCAGTTGGAGTTTCGCCTGCGTGATAGGTTGATATTTGACGTGGTTTATCGGAACTACTCGTCGTTAACTTGGCCAGCTTAGCGACAATACTCGCTTTGTAACCATGAGCATGGATGTGTGATGGTTGGAATTGACCAATAGCCAGTTTCAGCTGTGACAAGGCATTACCTTGACTTGGTGCGATATCGCTAAGATGACAAAAAGGGAGTTTAAGTTGAGTCAAACGAGTGATGATAGGGGGAAGAGGCTGGAACTTGGTAAGCAGTATCACTCGTGCTTTACGTTGATGCTCAATCAAGCCTGACGCTAACTCAATGACATGGGTTTCGATTCCTCCAAAGGTTTGGCTGTCGATTAACAGCCAAATCTCTTGTGGCTCAGGGTTTGTAATCTCCTGAGCCTGAACAGAATGGTTTTGGTTAAGCCCTTCAAGGTTAGGCTTGATTGTACTCATCTTCCGATTCCCAAGCCTGTTTCTTACGATAAACCGTAGAAGGGCTGAGCTCCAATAGCACGGCTGCATTCAACACGTTGCCATCGCAATGATTAATCGCATGTTGAATGGCTTCACGTTCAATCTGCCACATTGGGCGAATCGCACCTTCGGTGGTTGTGAACGCAGGTGTCATCAGTTCGCTTTGAACTTGAGGTGCTGATGTCTGTTCCAACTCTTCAGGTGTGATAGGTGGCAGTTTCGTTTCGGTTACAGGAGCAGGGGCGTTAACAGCTACTGGCGCAACGTTTCTAATTGGTGTCACACTCTTTGGCTTTGTGCTTTCCGCTTTATTAATTGGAGGAGGCAGCATGTCTTTGGTTACGCTTGTTTCATTATTCAACACCACGATGTTACGAATGATGTTTTGCAATTGACGAACATTACCTGGCCATGTGTAGCGTTTAAGAAGCGCTTGAGTCTCTTTGTCGATAGATTTGAATTTCTTCTTGTCTTGTTTTGCGTACAGCTTCAAGAAGTGATTAGACAGGGTGACAATGTCACTTCCTCTTTCACGCAATGGTGGCATCTCGATAGGAACGACATGCACGCGGTAGTAGAGGTCTTCACGGAATCGACCTTCTTCTACTTCGACTAATGGATCTCGGTTCGTTGCACAGATGATTCTGACATCGACTTTAATTTCGCGGTTACCGCCCAATGGCGTGAAAGTACCGGTTTGTAGGAATCTAAGAAGCTTTTTCTGCATCTCCAATTCCATTTCACAAAGCTCATCAAGAAACAGTGTGCCACCATGCGCTTGCATTGCTGTGCCTTTACGGTCTGTTGTTGCACCGGTAAACGCACCTTTAACGTGGCCAAAAATCTCACTTTCCATCAAGTCACGAGGAATCGCGCCACAGTTAATAGCTACGAAAGGCTTGTCGCCACGTTGACTCTCTTGGTGAATGGCTTCAGCACATACTTCTTTACCTGTACCACTTTCGCCATTGATGAACACGCTAGCAGTGGTAGGGGCAACGGAATCAATGATCTTGTAGACGGCTTGCATTGGTAAGCACGAACCAATGAAGTTATGAAAACGCTCTCGGTCGAATTTGCTTTGAATGTTGTCGACAAGGTTTTCGAGCTTGGCTCTGCGTAGATGCAAACGCACAGACGTTTTTAAACGGTCGGCTTGAATGGGTTTTTCTAAAAAGTCTTCTGCACCGCGCTGAATGAGGTCTACGGCGATATTTACCGAGCCGTGCGCCGTTGCGATGATAACAGCCGTTGGAATGTCGTTTTCGCTGATCCAATCCAAAACTTCTTCTCCCGGCATGTCGGGGAGTTTCAAATCTAGAATAACCAGCTGTGGAGAATGTCTTTCAATAAATGTTTTGGCTTCCGCACCTGTCTCGACATGAAATATGTCGTAGGGCTCGTCTTTAACGTACTGTTTGTACAGTACGGCGAGGGAGGTGGAGTCTTCAACTAACAATACTTTAGGGCGCATTGTGTATTCCTTTTGAAACTTTATCCAAACCAATCAATAACATAGTGACATGTAACCATCAATACGATTCGAATGTAATTGTTATCTACCGCATGCAATCTCTTAATATCACTTTGTGTTGTGGGAGTGCGCTGTGAATAGATACATGAGCTGTGAGAAAACGATCAGCTGAATCCCACTTCTTTTCTTTCAAGTAGGGCTTTGATTGAGCGGTCTGCAAGTTCGAGCAACTCATCAACTCGAAGAAACGCTTCGTCATGTTGCTGCTCTAAACATTGTTGCTCTAAAGCACGTGATAACTCGCCCAATGGACGGTTACCTAACGAAAGCGCAGTACTGCCGAGAGTATGTACCTCGAACTCGAGTGTTTGAGCGTCTCGATTACTTGTTGCTTCTCTAATCGCCACCAAGCGAGTTTGTGATTCCGCCACGTAATGGTCGATTAATATGGGGATGATGTCCGCACTGGTGTCCCGAATCATTTGCTCCAGAACGCTTTCATCAACAAGCTCGAGGTCTACTTGGTTAGTTACATTTTGAGGTGAGTCTGACGTTAAAGTCGAATTCATCAAACGAAGTCCTTTTGTTAAGTCGTAATCCAATACGTCTGCTTGAGCTTAATATCCATAGGTACAATTAAGTTTTAGTCATTTTCTAGAATAATTTCAACTGCTTGCCTTAAAAACTATCGCATTGAATTGTGCTGATAGACGTTTTCGAACACTCAAGCTATGGATGTAACAAGTTGATTTTACGTGTTTTTACTTATGAAATATGAACTTAAGTGTCTAACAAACGATTCGCAAAGAGGAGCGGCGTTAGAAAAGGTTGAACAAAACAAAAGGCCACTGCATCAAATCAATACAGTGGCCTTGGTTAAGTTGGTACGTAGAATCCAGTTACGATAACGGTTAGATTCTGTCCAATTAAAGTAAAATAGCGTTTAGGCTAAGAAGCTTTATCAATCTTTGGCTTTGGGGAAGGCTCTACATCTTCCTCGCTATTTTCAGAGAAGATATCCGCTACAGCACTTCTCTCAAGTTCACCTTTAAGATTGCCTTCCTCATCGACAACAGGAAGAGAGTAGTCACAAGACATGGTGTCTGGCAGTACTTCTTCAATCACCGCATCAGGCAGAACCGCTGGCACTTCTTCATATATCTCATCGCTGAAGTCGTGCACCGTTGAATCTTCTACCGCATCTTGCAGGCTCTCTTTGGTCACAAGCCCTTGATAACCATCATCAGTTACGTGGTATGCGTAATCGTGTTTAAGCATCTTCATTTGCGCTAGCGCGCCTTCAATGGTTTCTGCTGTGATTCGGTATAAAGGAGGCTGCATCACGGTTTCTACAGTCAGGGCTCGAGCACGGTTAACGTCTTTTACGAACGCTTCGACGTAATCATCGGCAGGGTTCAACAGAATCTCATGTGGGGTACCTTGTTGTACTAACTCACCGTCTTTAAGGATTGCGATTCGGTCACCTAAACGTAGAGCTTCGTCCAAGTCATGGGTGATAAAAACAATCGTCTTATGAAGCTTTTCTTGAAGCTCGATAAGTTGATCTTGCATTTCACTACGAATCAAAGGATCGAGAGCCGAGAAAGCTTCATCCATCAGCAAGATTTCAGCGTTAGTACACAGAGCACGTGACAAGCCGACACGTTGTTGTTGACCGCCAGAAAGTTGGGCAGGGTACTGATTACCGTAGCCTTTCAGACCCACAGTCTCTAACCACTCGTTGGCTTTCGCTAAACGATCTTCTTTCTTTATTCCTTGAACTTCCAATCCGTATGCAACGTTTTCGACCACAGTTCGGTGAGGCATTAGGCCAAAGCGCTGGAATACCATCGACATTTTATGACGGCGGAACTCTTCCAGTTCTTTAGTGTTGAGGCTCATTACATCAATGCCTTCAACCGTGATTTTGCCTTCAGTTGGGTCAATCAAACGGTTGAAGTGTCGAATCAAGGTCGACTTACCAGAACCTGAAAGGCCCATGATTACGAAGATTTCGCCACGATTGATTTCGAGGTTAATCTCTTTCAAACCAACGGTGTGGCCAGTATCTGCAAGAATCTCGTCTTTGTGTTCACCGTTCTTAACTCGGTTCATCACAGACTGCGGCTTAGGGCCAAACACTTTAAACAGGCCACTAATTTCGATTAATGGTTTAGTCATGTTTGAATCCTCCTAGGTGCGCATTGGTTCTTCGCGCATAAGCCTGTGAAGCTCGGTCAAATAGAATCGCAAGTGCCACGATGGCAAAACCGTTCATTAAGCCCAAAGTGAAGTATTGGTTGGTAATGGATTTAAGAACCGGTTGGCCTAAGCCTTTAACACCAATCATAGACGCAATAACCACCATCGACAGTGCCATCATGATAGTTTGGTTGATGCCCGCCATAATCGTTGGCATGGCTAGCGGTAATTGAACACCCCACAAACGCTGTTTCTTGCTTGCACCGAATGCGGTTGCCGCTTCTAACACTTCTTTATCAACCAAGCGGATACCTAAGTTAGTTAGGCGAATTACAGGAGGGATTGCGTAGATAACTACAGCGATTAGGCCTGGGATTTTACCGATACCAAGCAGCATAACCACTGGGATCAGGTAAACGAATGCAGGCATAGTCTGCATGATATCGAGTAACGGTGTCACGACGGATTGCACACGATTAGAACGTGCCATCGCAATACCAATCGGGATACCGAGGAAAATCGAGACTAGGGTACACACAGTGATGATACTGAGTGTACGCATTGTATCTTCCCACATTCCAAAGTAACCAATGAGAAGCAGTGAAACGACACAACCTAATGCGAGTTTCCATGATCGGCTCGCGGCGTACACCAAAGCAGTACACACACCAAGAACGATCAGCCATGGAGTAGAAATGAGGAGTTTTTCAAACCAAACAAGGAAAGAGAGAAGAGGGTCAAATAATGATTCAATCGTTTCGCCGTATTCACGGGAAAATTCGCGGTAAGCACCATCTAGCGCTTTTTTTATTGCTCGTAAATCAGAGCGTTCCATCTCTGGAAAGCTTGATAACCAATTGCTGTCGGCCATTTTATATCCTTATAGTTCGGAGTAACTTGTCCTTACCATTCGTTGAATATGAGTAAGAACAAGGCTCCGAATTATGAATAACATCAAGTATAGCGACGTTATTTCCGTTTTAGTGAAGTCTAGTTTTTGCTGAAATATAGCTAGTTTTAAAATCTAGCAGTTACAGCTCAGCTTCAATTTTCTTAGCGACTTCGTCTGAAACCCATGGGTGCCATACTTCTGGGAACTCGCTTAAGAAATGTATACTCGCTTCTTCACCATCGGCTTGGTTGTCTTCCATCCAAGCAAGAAGAGCGTTCATTTTGTCGTTGGTGAAACCACGTTTTGTAAAGTAGTCATACGCTTCCGGTGCGCGTGACGCGAAACTTTCAGTGGTAATAGTGTGGACAGGTGAAGGCGGGTACATGGTCGCTTTTGGTGATTCACAGCCTTCTTGAGTCGTACAGTTGATGAACTCTTCTTTATCAACGCCACTGCCAAAGTCAACTTTCACCATGTCGTACTTACCAAGAACCGCAGTCGGTGCCCAGTAGTAACCAAACCAAGCTTCTTCACGTTCGTAAGCTTTCGCGATAGAACCAGATAAACCGGCACTCGAGCCTGGGTCAACAATAGTAAAGCCACTGTCTTCTAGGTTAAGTGCGTCAAACAAGTTAGCGGCACTGATTTGACAGTTCCAACCTGCTGGGCAGCTGTAAAATGCGGATGTATCTGGGTCTTCAGGGTGCTTAAACAAAGATGCGTTTTTACGTACACCTTCAATGGTTGCCATTTCTGGGTTTTGTTTAACGAGGTAGGCTGGAACCCAGAAACCTTCTTCACCACCATTCACAAGTGCTTTACCTGCGTAGCGAAGACGTTTTTCTTCAACACCTTTATCCAGGGCATCTTTCAGGCTGTTACTCCAAAGTTCTGGTGCAACATCCGGTTGGCCTTTCTCAATCATCGACGTCCCAGTTGGCATTGTGTCGCCAGGGATAAGTTCAGCATCACAACCGTATCCGTGTTCTAGGATAAATTGGTCAATGTTGGCGATTAAAGTTGCAGAGTTCCAGTTCATGTCTGCGATTGTTACGCTGCCACATTCTCCAGCGTTAGCATGACCACTGGCTGCTGCAACAAACAAAAATACGGAGCTTAACTTGTATTTCATATTGAGTTTCCTTTCTCTTTAATAATACAACCAAGCTAATCAAGGTCTGTTGATTAACTAAATTGCTCGATGGTGATCCTTTCCGTGTATTTGAACCATTTGAGCAGAAGGAGGGACGGCGGGAGTATGAGTAGGTAAACCAACAAAGCATAAAGTGTGATTTGCTTGATTTATCCACTGTGTTTCACAGCCATCGGATAACTTTGTCAAACTATTACAAATTCGTCAAAAACCACCTCTGTTTATAATCTTAGGGAATAATCGTACGAATTCCATCTTTGATGCGATTTACATGGCGCTTTAACAGTCTGTGTCACATTACTGCGAAAGTTAGGCTTGGGGCTGTTGATCTTTGAATGGAATTGAAGGTGGTAAGACCATAATTGGCGTGTGTGAAATGCGTTGAATGTTCTTAAAAATCTTATTTTTAGCATTAATTTCGTCAAAAATAGCAAACTAAGATTTGCTCAGACAGAACGCAAGTTGCTTCTAACGCTAACCAGAGTGGGGGCTGTCACTTTTAAAATGACAGTGTGCATACTTTATAGCAGAAGCTACATTGGTAGGTTCAAAAACTCATTTTGATAAAGTTTGTTGGCTAAGCGATCACGAAGCTTAGACGGCAGAAACTTCATTCGATTGATTTGTCGAATCAGTTCCTGCGCAAAGCTTGGGTTACTCTTCATGTTCATTACACAACCCATCAGTGAAATGCTTTGTGCATCGAGAAGCTTCTTGGCTTGCTCTAGGTGATGACTCGACGTTTCACCATAAGCAACGACAAGTAACGCACAATCACACGCGCTTGCAACAGATTGAGCAGGAATATTGCCTTTGTTGATATTAAGCAATGGTGACGTATCAATGACGACACGGTCGTATTTGCTTAACCACTGAGTCACGGCTTTTTTAAGCGTCGCTGGATCTTTGTAAGCTAACTGAGTTGATGCAACTTGTGGAGCAGGGACACCAATAAACGTTCGTTGAGACTCTACGTGCTCAATAAGCTGCGCTGTGTGTTCTTCTTCAAGCATATGCAAGTTCTTAAACGCAGAGTTGAAAAGGTTGAGGTCAACATACAAGGTAGAGTGACCCGCTAACAAGAAGCGTTCGGCCAATGCTGTTGCGATAGATGTTACGCCGTCACCTGAATGGCAAGCCGTCACACAGATTGAGCGTTGTCCATTCAATTCAGAAGCTAAGTACAGTTGTTCAACTTCGGCATGCGTTGCTGAAATAGTCATTATAACGCTCCTATTAACACGATGGTGGTGGTAATACGTAGGATGTCATCTAAGCCAACACGAGCTTTCTCAATAAAGCTTTCACGACGATCTGGAATGTAAATCGTATCACCTGCACGTAACACTGGTAGGTTGTATATGTTCGCCGTTTTACTGAACTCAACAAGGTCGAAGGTACGAGCTTGGCCTTGGCAACAAGACATGTTCACAATGGTAATCTTCTCCACATAAGCATTGTCAGTAGGGCCTGCTGCTTCTGCCAAGATATCTAAGATAGTCATGTTGTCGTTAAACACGTAACGACCCGGGTTGTTGATTGCGCCCAGTACTCGAACCGTTTCTTCTTTGGGTGTATCTAACCAGTTTTTGCCTTTCTCAGGTATGTAGATGGTATCGCCAGTGGTAACGTTTGGCAGCAAGGATTCATCACCGGTTTCGAAGTACAGTGATAGGTTTAACTTACTGACTTGAGAGTAGGTTTTATCACGGTGTGTGACACGTACATTGTGTATGTCGGCATCTTTGGTTGGGCCATCGGCTGCAGACAAGATATCTAGAAAGTGCATATCTTTGGTGAAGCGGTAACGACCAGGTGCATTCACTTGCCCGAAGATGTAGATTGACGCATCTGAGCTTTGACGAACCCATTGTGATTTATTGTCCGAAGGATCTTGTGGTAAGTCGTGAACACGCACAATAGAACCAGCGCGAATTTGAGGCATTTGGTCACGTGGCGCACCATTGCGGATAAAATCATCTAGGTTAAACACGACTAGCTTTCTACCCGTCACAACTTCAATTTTCGAGGTGTCAGCACGCAGTGTAGGGCCACCGACATGAGCGAGTAATCCCATAAAGTTCATTTCATCTGACCATTCAATACGACCAGGTCGGTTCACCTCACCAATAACATTAACTGCTCTGTCTGGCGTAATCTTCAACCAAGACTTCTCATTCATGTCAGTTTTCTCAGGAACAAAAATCGCATCGCCAGCTTTGATGCTTGGTGGGTTAGAGTTAGGTAGGCCTTCTGTATAAGCCGCTAGATCAAACTTAAGCACTCTGCCATCTGCTTTGATTACACGGATTTGTCGTGACTCTGCGAATCGAGTTGGCCCGCCTGCGTTGGCAAGGATATCCATGAAGGTCGCGTCTCGTTTGCCTTCGAAAGCGCCGGGAGCAGCAACTTCACCCATTACGTAAACCATGTTCGCACCCGATTTAATCTCTTCTTCTTGTTTCGGTACAAAAATGGTTGAGCCGGGTTGCAGAGTTGGCAATAAGCTTTCATCCCCAGAATCTAGGTAGCGCTTAAGGTTGAATAGAGTAGGTGTGTTGTTCGATATCACGCGAATTTGCTCGACGCTGGCATAACGGGTCACACCACCAGAGCGCATCAGCACATCAACTAGGTCAGTGTTTTCTTTGTAAGTAAACGAACCCGGTGCATTCACCTCACCAAACACTTTGATGGCGTTCCGAGAATCCGCACTGTCACCAGAGTTAGCAAGTTTTGCTGCGTCAAACTCTTGCTCGATGTTGCCTACTAGTGGAGAAGCTGGAACAAACAGAGAGTCTAAAGATTGCAGTGTCGGTAGGTTAGCTTCGTCACCGGAATCTAGAAAACGTTTGTAGTTGAACTCTTTTTTGTCGGCACCACGTTTTAAGATCAGTTTGTCTAGCTGTGCCCCCGGACGTAAACCGCCAGCCGCATACAACGCCATTTGGATACTAGAACCCAATGCCAGTGTGTATTCGCCCGGCTGTTGTACATAGCCTTGAACATAAATGATGATTTGCTGCTCTTTCACATACACAGATGCATTCGACAGATCTTTATAAGCCGTAGACAGAGCCTCTAGGACAACTTTGTTGAGCTGCTCAGTATCGTAACCTGCAACGAATACTGTTCCGACTTCTGGAAGAGTGATACGTCCACGTTTATCAACTTGAAAGCCAGTGTTTAGGCTGCTTTCGCCGGGAACATTAACTTGGATAAGGTCACCGACTTGCACAGCGTCTGAAAACTCGTCATTAGCTTGAACAAAACTCGCAAAGAAAAGAGAGAATGTGATGAACAATGTTATTAATGTTTTCATAGTGCACCTCCCATCTTCGCTGCGTTCTTAGGCGAGATAATTTCAATGCTCACTCGGCGGTTAGTCAGAAGAGTACCTGCGGTTTCACCCTCAAAAAGCGGTACCGTTTCACCCACAGACACAGCCTTGATTCGCTGTGGGCTAAGTCCAAAGATGGTGAGGTAACGTTCAACCTGTTTTGCTCGCCCAAGAGCTAACTTATCGTTGTACTCTTCAGTGCCTGTCGCATCTGCGTGCCCAGTAACAATTAAGTCTAACGATTTGTTTTCTTTTAGAATGTAAGACGCTTCAGCCAGTTTTCCCATGTACTTAGGATTCACTTCGGTAGAGTCTTGAGCGAATTGGTTATCAACATTTAACAAGTCATACAGTTGTTCAATCACAGACAACTGCATACGGAATTGGTTTTCATTTTTAGGAGGTTCGCAGCGAGCTTGCGAGGTAACATAGTCGAGTTGGACTTCAAGTTCGTTAAGGCGTTTTCTTTGAATAACAAGGTCGTTGGCAGCATCCAATAGAAGACCACCTTGTAGTTCTCGTGCGATACGATTTTGCTTTTCTATGGCTTGAACAACGGCAGCAGGGAAGCACCAGCGAGCACCTTCTTGGATCAAGGCATCTAAATGTAGTTTTGCTAGTTGCCAATCAAAACGTAGTCCGTGTTCAGGACCAAGCGGCTCATCGGGCATGACAGGAGAGAAGTCAGAGTTCTGATAATTAATCGAGTCGTAACTTTCTGCTAAACCTCCGGTGCCTTGTTCTGGGTAACTTGTGCAACCCAGAACTAGGACAGACAGAGAAAGGGCTATGTAGTTTTTAAGTTTTTTCATGCCAACGTCCTTTGTTTTTTCTTTTTATTATTATTTTTAGTTACTTCTAGCTTAGTGGATCTTCATGAATTAGTAGGATTTTTTGAGTTAACAGGGATAGCGTGGCCAATACGCAGTAGATTCATAATTTCTAGTGGCTGACCTGATACGTTTTCCAAGCGCATATTTCTTTCACGTTCAGTTAGGCGTTTGAACATATAAACAATCGCGCCTACACCTGAAGAGTCCAAAAACTGCACTTCACTGAAATCGACTTCGATCTCTTGGTGACCATCATTTGAAATCACATCGTCAATGTCTGTCTGTGCATCGCGGCTACCCGCTGCGTCTAAATCACCGAAAATAGAAAGAGTCAGCGTTGTTGTGTTTAGGTCAATTTTGCGTAATTCCATAATGATATCTCCTTGAATGCATGAGTTTAGAATTGCACTGAATGTGCCAACTTTTATATTGCTTATTTTCAATTAGTTAGAGTTTTTCTTTGGGTGGGTGTCATATTGAGAAACGCCACTTCTCAATATGAGAAGTAAAAATGAATGAATTTTTGAGAGTCACAATTGATTGATATTGCGAATGAAACGCTAAGTTAAATAAGACTGAAGATTGGATCGCATCTCTAAGGAAATCTCACGTACCGTAATTCGAGACCACATAGGATAAAAATACTTGAAGGAAAAAGTACTCGAGTAAATAGCAGATCAAAACAGAAAGCGGATAGGGAGTAGATGATGAGATTAACCAAATTGGCGGTTGCAACACTCTTGGCATTTTCATTGCCATCTCACTCATCTTATTTACCGCCTGAACAGTTAGTATTAGCCAATACCTATAAACAAGGAATAGATGTCTCTGAGTATTGGACGAGTGAGAAACTCGATGGTATTCGAGCCTTATGGGATGGAAAGCATTTTTATACAAGAAATGGTAATCGAATTTACGCACCAAAGTGGTTTACAGAGAGCTTGCCACAAGTGCACTTAGAGGGAGAGCTGTGGGCTGGACGAGGGAAATTCCATCTTGTTCAATCTACTGTGTTAGATCACACACCTAGCGATAACGCTTGGCGACAGATCGACTTCATGCTCTTCGATATGCCAGGTGCAGCCGGAGATTACCAAAAGCGTTATTACAACATATTGCATTGGGTGAGCGTAATCGATGAGTCACACGTCGGTTATGTTGAACATTCACCCATAAAGAATGAAGAAGCGTTGTTTCACCAACTAGACAACGTAGATGAGCGACACGGCGAGGGTTTGATGCTTCGCAAGATCACTAGCCGTTATCAAGCAGGTCGCAGCAATGACTTATTAAAACTCAA